>NZ_JAVDUV010000001.1:317506-635012 GCF_031456545.1 Agromyces sp. 3263 | reverse complement strand
GCAAGCAGAGCGGACTCAAGTGATGAGCGTCTTCGCCCCTCGCGCCGACGTGCGCGACGAACCCCTGACCACCGTCACCGGCGTGCCCTCGCGGACCGACCGCGGCGCCTCCGATCGCCGCCGCCGCAACGGCGGGCGCCGCATCGGCTCGCAGGCGTTCCTGATCATCCTCGCGATCTACTTCGTCTTCCCGATCTGGTGGCTCGTCGTGGCCGCGACGAAGAACACGTCGGGCCTGTTCGGCTCGAGCCCGTTCTGGTTCGACGACCACTTCGCCCTCTTCGAGAACATCGCGGGGCTGTTCACCCACCAGGGCGGCATCTACTGGCGCTGGCTCGCGAACTCGTTCGTCTACGCGTTCGCCGGCGGTATCGGGGCGACCGTGCTCGCGATCCTCGCGGGATACGGCTTCGCGAAGTACCGGTTCCGAGGCCGTGGCGCCGTGTTCACGATCATCCTCGGCTCCGTCATGGTGCCGCTCACGGCGCTCGTGATCCCGACGTTCATGCTGCTGAGCCAGTACGGTATCATCAACACGCCGTGGGCCGTCATCCTGCCGAGCCTGCTCAGCCCGTTCGGCGTGTACCTGATGCGCGTCTACACGCAGGACGCCGTGCCCGACGAGATGCTCGAGGCCGCCCGCATCGACGGCGCGGGCGAGCTGCGCACGTTCTTCCAGGTGGCGCTGCCGCTGCTCCGGCCGGCGATCGTCACGGTCCTGCTGCTCTCGGTGGTCGGCACCTGGAACAACTTCTTCCTGCCGCTCGCCGTGCTCACCGACCCCGACCTGCTGCCCGTCACCGTCGGCCTGAACCGATGGACGGCGCTCTCGAACGCGGGCGCGGGCGGTGAGCAGGTCTGGAACCTCATCACGACGGGCTCGTTCGTGTCGATCCTGCCGCTGATCCTGTCGTTCCTGTTCCTGCAGCGCTACTGGCAGGGCGGCCTCGCCATCGGCAGCATCAAGTAGGCCGAGCCCAGACCAGCGGATGCCGCGAGCCGGCGCCTCCGAGAAGACCACCGCACCCAGACAGAAAGCAGTCCATGCCCACCGCACGCCTGACCATCGACCCGCACTTCACCATCGGGCCCGTCAACCGGCGCGTCTTCGGCGGCTTCGTCGAACACCTCGGCCGGCACGTCTACGACGGCATCCACGAGCCCAGCCACCCCACCGCCGATGCCGATGGCTTCCGCGCCGACGTCGTCGAGCTCGTGAAGGAGCTCGGCGTCTCCACGATCCGCTACCCGGGCGGAAACTTCGTCTCGGGCTTCCGCTGGGAGGACAGCGTCGGGCCCCGCGAGGAGCGGCCGCGGCGCCTCGACCTCGCCTGGCACTCCACCGAGACGAACGAGGTGGGCCTGCACGAGTTCGCCGGCTGGCTCGACCAGGTGGGCAGCGAGCTGATGCTCGCCGTGAACCTCGGCACCCGGGGCACGCTCGAGGCGCTCGACCTGCTCGAGTACTCGAACATCGCGGGGGGCACCGCCCTCTCGCAGCGCCGCATCGACAACGGCCGCACCGACGCGTTCGGCGTGAAGATGTGGTGCCTCGGCAACGAGATGGACGGCCCCTGGCAGCTCGGCCACCGCTCGGCGGAGGACTACGGCAAGCTCGCGTCCCGCACCGCGAAGGCCATGCGCCAGCTCGACCCGTCGGTCGAGCTCGTGGTCTGCGGTTCGTCGAGCGCGCACATGCCGACGTTCGGCGAGTGGGAGCGCGTGGTGCTCTCGCACACCTACGACGACGTCGACTACATCTCGTGCCACGCGTACTACGAGGAGAAGGACGGCGACCTCGGCAGCTTCCTCGCCTCGGCGGTCGACATGGACGGTTTCATCGAGACGGTCGTCGCGACCGCCGACCACGTGAAGGCCGTGCGTGGCAGCGACAAGACCGTGAACATCTCGTTCGACGAGTGGAACGTCTGGTACCTCTCCCGGTTCCAGAACGTCGACAAGATCGAGGGACTCGACAACTGGCCCGTCGCGCCCCGCCTGCTCGAGGACGTGTACTCCGTGGCCGACGCCGTGGTGTTCGGCAACCTCATGATCTCGCTCATCAAGCACGCCGACCGGGTCACGAGCGCCTCGCTCGCGCAGCTCGTGAACGTCATCGCGCCGATCATGACGGAGCCCGGCGGCCCGGCGTGGCGGCAGACGACGTTCTTCCCGTTCTCGATCACCTCGCGGCTCGCGCAGGGGGAGGCGCTCGAGCTGAAGCTCGATGCGCCGACGTACGAGACGAAGGAGTACGGCGAGGTGCCGCTCGTCGACGCCGTGGCCACGCACGACCGCGAGACCGGCCGCACGGCGGTGTTCCTCGTGAACCGCAGCCAGGACGAGGCGCTGACCCTCACGATCGACATCGCGACGCTCGGCGGCGACCTCTCGGTGCTCGAGGCCCATACCCTGTCCGACGACGACGTGTACGCGAAGAACACCCTCGAGGAGCCCGAGCGCGTGGCCCCGCGGGCGAACGACTCCGTGGGCATCGACGGCGGCGAGCTCACCGTGACCCTGCCGCCGGTGTCGTGGACCGCGATCTCGCTCGGCTGACGCCCGGCGCGGCGCGGCGGTCGTCCATGCCGCCGCGCCGCGCCGCATTCCGATCGGGGATCGCGCTCGTCGCGGGATCCGCCCTGCTGATGCTGATGCCGGCGCTCGCCGGCTGTACGCCGACGTCTGGTGCGTGGCAGCTGTCGGGCGACCTGTCGACGCACGACCCGGCGCTCGCGAAGGACGGCGACACCTGGTACGTCTACTCGACCGGCAACGGCACGGTCGCCGACGGCAACGTGCAGATCCGCTCGTCGTCCGACGGCCGCACCTGGCGGTACGAGGGCGAGGTGTGGCAGGAGAAGCCCGCGTGGATCGCCGAGGCGGTGCCGGGGGTCGACAACCTGTGGGCGCCCGAGCTCGTCGAGCACGACGGCAGCTGGTACCTCTACTACTCCGCGTCCCGGTTCGGGAAGAACTCCTCGGTGATCGCCCTCGCGACGAACACCACGCTCGATCCCGATGACCCGGCGTACGAATGGGTCGACCGAGGGCCGGTCATCGAGTCCACGTCGGGCGACGACTTCAACGCGATCGATCCGGGCGTGGCGACCGACGAGGGCGGCACGCCGTGGATGTCGTTCGGCTCGTTCTGGAGCGGCATCCGCATGGTCGAGCTCGCGTGGCCGAGCGGACTGCGCGCCGATGACGCCGAGCCGCTCCGCCTCGCCGACCGCGGCGCGCCGCCGAACGCCATCGAGGCGCCGTACCTCGTCGAGCACGACGGCGACTGGTTCCTCTTCGTCTCGCGCGACGCCTGCTGCCAGGGGGCCGACAGCACCTACAAGATCGCGGTCGGCCGAGCGGATGCCCCGACAGGGCCGTTCGTCGATCGCGACGGCGTCCCGCTGCTCGCGGACGGCGGCACGGTGCTGCTCGAGACCGAGGGGCACCGCATCGGACCCGGCGGGCAGTCGGTGTGGGATGGGATGATGGCGCTGCACTACTACGACGGCGACCTGAACGGGCAGTTCCAGCTCGCGCTGCTGCCGCTCGGCTGGGATGCCGAGGGGTGGCCCGAGCTGCACTGGTGAGGAGCACGATGGAACGCAACTGGGCCGGCAACCTGACCTATCGGGCGCAGCGGATCGTGCATCCGTCATCGCTGGAGGAGCTGCAGGAGGTGCTCGCCGGCGACGGACCGTTCCGGGTGCTCGGCACCCGGCACTCGTTCAACGACCTCGCCGACACCGAGGGCACCCTCATCGCGACCGACCGGCTGCCGGTCGACGTCGACGCCTCGAGCGCGCCCGGTGCCGTGCGGCTCACGGGTGCGCCGAGATACGGCGACCTCGCGCCGATACTGCAGCAGAAGGGCCTCGCGCTCGCGAACCTCGCCTCGCTGCCGCACATCTCGGTGCCCGGCGCCGTCGGCACCGGCACGCACGGATCGGGCGACGGCATCGGCTCGCTCGCCACGGCCGTGCGCGGCATCGGGTTCATCACGCCGAACGGCGAGTCCCGCACCCTCGTGCGCGGCGACGCCGACTTCGCGGGGGCCATCGTGCACCTCGGCGCCCTGGGCGTCGTCACGGGGCTCGAGCTGGACGTCGAGCCGACCTACGACGTCGCGCAGACCGTGTACGAGGCGCCCGCGTGGGATGCGATCCTCGCCGACCTCGACGCGGTGACCTCGCTCGGCACGAGCGTCAGCATCTTCACGCGGTGGTCCCGCACCGACGTCGCCGACCAGCTCTGGGTGAAGCAGCGGCTGCCGTTCGACGCGGATGCCGCGGAGCGGCGTCGTACGGTCGTCGAACGACTCGGCGCCCACGCGGCGACCCAGGCGCGGCATCCGATCATCGGGCTGCCGGCCGACGCGTGCACGGAGCAGCTCGGAGCGCCGGGCCCGTGGTTCGAACGCCTGCCGCACTTCAGGCTCGAGTTCACGCCGTCGGCGGGGGAGGAGCTGCAGTCGGAGTACCTCGTGCCCAGGGCCGATGCGGTGGCGGCGCTCGAGGCGGTGCGGGGCCTCGCCGACCGCATCGCGCCGCTGCTGCAGGTGTGCGAGGTGCGCACGGTGCGCGGCGACGACCTGTGGCTGAGCGGGGCGTACGGCACCGAGGTGGTCGGCCTCCATTTCACGTGGGTGCGCGACGAGCCGGCGGTCACCGCCCTGCTGCCCTCCATCGAGGCGGCACTGCCTGCGACCACCCGCCCCCATTGGGGCAAGGTGTTCACGCTGCCGGGCGACGAGGTGCGGCGCCGCTACCCCCGCTGGGACGACTTCGCCGCGCTCCGGGCCCGCTTCGACCCCGAGGGCCGCTTCCGCAACGCCTACCTCGCGCGACTCGGCCTCTGAGTCAACGCGCGGACGTTGCCCGCGCCACCCGGCGCGCTGGAATCCCGTTCGCGCGCCGGAATCCTCCGCACATGGGATTCTGCTGCGCGAGCGGGATTCCAGCGCAATGAGCGGATGCCGCGTGGGCGGCAGACGCCGTGGGCTCAGCGCGCGGACTGCTCGGGCACCCGCGCCTCGACGAGCTGCAGCACGCGCGCGGCGACGCTCACCGCGATCGCGGCGGGCTCCTTGGAGCGGATCCCGTCGATGCCGATCGGCGTGGACACGCGGGCCAGGTCGTCCTCGGCGACGCCCGCCGCGAGCAGCTGCGCCCGGAACCGCGCCCATTTCGATCGCGAGCCGATGAGTCCGATCGAACCGATGCCCGGCGTGCGCAGCGCGGACTCGACGATGGCGAGGTCCTCGACGTGATCGTGCGTCATGACGAGCACGTGCGCTCCGGTCGGCAGGTCGGCGAGCGCCGCCTCGGGCACGGGCAGCTGCCGCACGACGACGGTCGCGACGGCGTCGGACAGCGGGCCCGAGCCCGAGCCCGAGCCCCGCGCCGCGCCCAACCGCTCGGGCGCCAGCATCTCGGCCCGCGAGTCGACGAGGGTCAGCTCGATCGGCTGCCGCGCGAGGATACGGGCGAGTTCGAGCCCGACGTGGCCGAGCCCGAACACGGCGACGGCGGGCACGACCGGCACGGGTTCCAGCAGCATGGTGACCTCTCCTCCGCAGCACTGCACGCCGTAGTCGGCGACGGCCTTGTCGCTCAGCGTGAGCGTGAGCAGCTCGGGCTCGGCGGCGGCGAAGCCATCGGCGAGCAGCTCGCGCGCCCGGTGCAGGGCGGTCTGCTCGAGGTTGCCGCCGCCGACCGTGCCGAACGCGGCATCCGCCGAGACCACCATCTTCGCCCCGCCGTTGCGCGGCGCGTGCCCGCGCACCATCGCGACCGTGACGAGCACCGCCGGCGTGCGCGAGGCGCGCAGTCGCTGCAGGGCGTCGACCCAGTCCACGCGGCCTCCTACGAGTCCGAGGGCACGAGGTGCCCGGTGGCTCCGGATGCCGCACCGCCGGCGCTGGCGGCATGGGATCCGTCGCCCGCCGTGCGGTCGTCCACGGCGTCCGCCCGACGGCCGCCCGCGGCATCCGCCCGCTCGTGGCCGATCGCAGCCGACCGCTGCGCGCCGAGGATCGCCCGGTACGTCGTCTCGGGCGTCGCCGGCGAGCCCAGTGCGACACTGCGGCCGGCCGGCCCGAACGCCCCCACGGCCTCCCGGATCGCCTCGCGCACGCTGAACGCCAGCATGAGCGGCGGCTCGCCGACCGCCTTCGAGCCGTAGACGACGCCCTCCTCGGCGGCCTGCTCGAGCAGGTGCACGTTGAACTCGTCGGGCATCTCCGAGAAGCTCGGCAGCTTGTAGGTGCTCGCCGACTGGGTCAGGAGGCGACCGCGGCCCGGGCCGTCGGACTCATCCCATCGCAGCTCCTCGAGCGTGAGCCATCCGGCGCCCTGCACGAACCCGCCCTCGACCTGGCCGAGGTCGATGATCGGCGAAAGCGAATCGCCGACGTCGTGCAGGATGTCGACCCGCAGCATCCGATGCGCGCCGGTGAAGCCGTCGACCTCGACCTCGGTCGCGGCCGCGCCGTAGGCGAAGTACTTGAACGGCTCGCCCTGCATGCGCTCGGTGTCCCAGTGCAGGCCGTCGGTGCGGTAGAAGCCCGCCGCCCACAGCTGGACGCGCTGGTCGTACGCGGCCTGCACGACCTCGAGGAACGTGAACCAGGGGCCCGATGCGCCGAGCCCGGACACCCGGCCCCGGGAGAACCGCACGTCCCGCTCGTCGACGCCGAGCATGCGGCCGGCGACGGCGGCGAGCCGGTGGCGGATCTGCTCGCACGCGTCCTTCACGGCACCGCCGTTGAGGTCGGCGCCCGACGACGCGGCGGTGGCCGACGTGTTCGGCACCTTGTCCGTGCGGGTCGGCGCGAGCCGCACCGTCTCGAGGGGCACGCCGAGGGCCGTCGCGGCGACCTGCAGCATCTTCGTGTGCAGGCCCTGGCCCATCTCGGTGCCGCCGTGGTTCACGAGCACCGAGCCGTCCTTGTAGACGTGCACGAGCGCGCCGGCCTGGTTGTAGGCGGTGAGCGTGAATGAGATGCCGAACTTCACCGGCGTGATCGCGAGGGCACGCTTGACGTCGTCATGCTGGGCGTTGAACGCGGCGATGCCGGCGCGACGGGCGTCGAAGTCGCTGCTCGCCCGCAGCTGGCGCCAGATCGACTGCAACCGTTCGGCGTGCCGCACGGGCTGTCCGTAGGGCGTGGTCTGCCCCGGTCGGTAGAGGTTGCGCTCCCTGAGCGCGGCCGGGTCGATGCCGAGCACCGGAGCCGCCCGACCGAGCGCCTCCTCGACGACGAACATGCCCTGCGGGCCGCCGAAGCCGCGGAACGCGGTCTGCGACGTCTTGTTCGTCTTGGCGACGCGCCCCTGCGCGACGAAGTTCGGGATCCAGTAGGCGTTGTCGACGTGGCAGAGCGCCCGGCCCATGACCGGCTCCGACAGGTCGAGGCTCCAGCCGCCGTCGGAGGTGAGCGTCGTGGCCAGCGCGAGGATGCGCCCGTCGTCGTCGAAGCCCGCCTTCCATTCGATGTGGAACGGATGCCGCTTGCCGGTCATCGTGAGGTCCTGCGTGCGGTTCAGCCGGAGCCGCACCGTGCGACCGGTGAGCATCGCGCCGAGCGCCGCGATCGCCGCGAACCCGTGCGGCTGCATCTCCTTGCCGCCGAAGCCGCCGCCCATGCGCAACGCCTGCACGGTCACGCGATTGCTCGGCAGGCCGAGCACGTGCGCCACGATCTCCTGCGTCTCGCTCGGATGCTGCGTGCTGCAGTCGACGAAGACCTGCCCCTCCGAGTCGATGCGGGCGAGCGACGCGTGCGTCTCGAGGTAGAAGTGCTCCTGCCCGCCGATCTCGATCACCCCGTCGAAGACGTGCGGGGCCGCGGCGAGCGCCGACTCGGGGTTGCCCCGGCGGATCGTGCGCGGGATTCCCTGGAACGAGCCGGCCTCGATCGCCTCGGGCACGGTGATGATCGACGGGAGCGGCTCGTACTCCACGCGCACGGCGGCGGCGCCGAGCCGGGCGGCCTCAGCGGTCTCGGCGAGCACCCAGGCCAGCGCGTGGCCGTGGAACATCGCCTCGTCGGGGAAGAGCGGCTCGTCCTCCTTGACGCCCGCATCGTTCACGCCCGGCACGTCGGCGGCGGTGAGCACCCGCACGACGCCGGCCACGTCGAGCGCCGGCGCGACGTCGAGGGCGACCCGCGCGTGCGCCTGCTCGGACTGCACGGGCCAGGCGGTCAGCACGCTGCGATCGCGCGCCGCGAGGTCGTCGGTGTAGACGGCGTGGCCGGTCGCGTGCAGCGCCGCGCTCTCGTGCGGGGTCGGGCTGCCGACCACCGGTTCGGCCGGCCGCGTGGCGAGCTCGCTCATGCCGGCACCCCCTCGGCGATCGGTGCGGCCGGATGCGACCGGTGCAGCTTCAGCAGCGCGGTGCCGAGCATGAGCGAGCGGTATTCGGCGCTCGCCCGGTGATCCGACATCGGGGTGCCCTCGGTCGCCAGCACGGATGCCGCGTCGCGGGCGGTCTCGTCGTTCCACGGGCGCCCGGCGAGCGCCGCCTCCGTGGCACGGGCACGCAGCGGCGTCGCGGCGACCCCGCCCAGCCCGATCCGCGCGGCCGTGACGGTGCCGTCGTCGTCGAGGTCGAGCGCGAACGCCACGGCGACGCTCGAGATGTCGTCGAACCGCCGCTTCGCCACCTTGTGGAACGCGGCGAGGCCGGCGAGTGGGAGCGGGATCCGCACCGAGCGGATGAGCTCGCCGGGCCGGCGCACGGTCTGCCGGTAGCCGGTGAAGTAGTCCGCGAGGTCCACCTCGCGCTCGCCGTCGGCCGAGATGAGCACGACGACGCCCTCGAGCGCGAGCAGCGCGGGGGCCGTGTCGCCGATGGGGGAGGCGGTGCCGAGGTTGCCCCCGATCGTGGCCCGGTTGCGGATGAGGGGCGACGCGAACTGCGGGAACAGGTCGGCGAGCAGCGGGACGCGCCCGTCGAGGCGGCGCTGCACCTCGGCAAGGGTGAGCGCGGCGCCGAGCTCGATGCTCGCGTCGCCGACGGTGAAGGTGCGCAGCTCGGGCAGGCGCTCGATGGCGATGGTGAGCGCCGCCCGCCGGCCGCGGAGGTTCACGTCGACGCCCCAGTCGGTGGTGCCCGCGACGACGGTCGCGTCGGGCTCCTCGCCGAGCAGGGCGAGCGCCGCGTCGAGGGAGGCGGGCCGCACGAACCGTCCGTCATCACCGTCGAGGCGCGTCGGCAGGGACTCGGGCGCCGGTCGCGAGCGGCGCTCGGCGAGCGGGTCGTCGGCATCGGGGGAGGCGAGCGCGTAGGCGGCATCCCGGATCGGACGGTAGCCCGTGCAGCGACAGAGATTGCCGCTCAGCGCGTGCAGGTCGAAGCCGTTCGGGCCGTGATGGGCGTCGGTGCGGCCCTCCACGGTGGCCGCGGCATCCGGTGCCTCGATGTCGCCCTCGTGGCGGTCGCGGCGGTAGAACTCGGCGGCCATGCTGCACGCGAAGCCAGGGGTGCAGTACCCGCACTGCGACCCGCCCGCCGCGGCCAGCCCGGCCTGCACGGGGTGCGGGCGCTCGGGGGAGCCGAGGCCCTCGGCGGTGACGAGCTCTTGACCTGCGAGCGCCGCGACCGGCACGAGGCAGGCGTTCACCGCCGTCCACTCGGTGCCGCCATGGTCGTCGTCGGTGGCCAGCAGCACGGCGCAGGCGCCGCACTCGCCCTCGGCGCACCCCTCCTTGCAGCCGGTGAGACCGAGGCTGCGAAGCCAGTCCAGGGTGGTCGTCTGCGCAGCGATGCCCCGCAACGGGTGTCGCCGTCCGTTGACGGTCACGTCGATGTGATCCATGCACACTCCTTTGTCGGAGTCTACGCCGGGGACTTGCGCTCGATCCGGTGACGCCGGGCACGCATCTGCGCCAAGATGAGGGCAGCGCGAGGAGTATCGACCCGGAAGGGAGCGGCCGCCGCATGAGCATCGAGATCGCCCGTGACAGCGAGGTCCCGGGTGGCGAGGAGATCCTCACCGCCGAGGCGCTCGCGTTCGTCGAGGAACTCCACCTGCGCTTCGACTCCCGACGCCGCCAGCTCCTCGACGCACGCGCCGAGCGCCGGGAGCGGATCGCCCACGGGGAGACGCTCGACTTCCTCCCCGAGACCGCCGAGACCCGCGCCGCACACTGGCTGGTGCCGCCGCCGCCGCCCGCGCTCGCCGACCGCCGGGTCGAGATCACCGGTCCGGCGTCGCCGGCGAAGATGGCGATCAACGCCCTGAACTCCGGCGCACGCGTGTGGCTCGCCGACCTCGAGGACGCGTCGAGCCCGACCTGGGCGAACGTGGTGGCGAGCGTGCGGAACCTCCGCGACGCGGCATCCGGCACCCTCGCGTACACCTCGCCCGAGGGCAAGGCGTACGCGCTGCGCGACGACATCCGGAGGCCCACCGTCGTCACCCGCCCGCGCGGCTGGCACCTGCCCGAGAAGCACGTGCTCATCGACGGCGAGCGCGGCTCGGGCTCGCTCGTCGACTTCGGGCTGCACTTCTTCCACACCGCGCGGCAGCTCCTCGACAACGGCGACGGCCCGTTCTATTACCTGCCGAAGCTCGAGGGGCGGCTCGAGGCGAGACTCTGGAACGACGTGTTCGTGTACGCGCAGGAGGCGCTCGACCTGCCGCTCGGCACCATTCGGGCCACGGTGCTCATCGAGACCATCCCGGCGGCGTTCGAGATGGACGAGATCCTCTGGGAGCTGCGCGAGCACGTGTCGGGCCTGAACGCCGGCCGCTGGGACTACCTGTTCAGCATCATCAAGGTCTTCCGCGACGCGGGCCCGGAGTTCATCGTGCCCGATCGGGCCGACGTGCAGATGACCGCGCCGTTCATGCGCGCCTACACCGAGCTGCTCGTGCAGACCTGCCACCGCCGCGGCGCCGTCGCGATGGGCGGCATGGCGGCGTTCGTGCCGAACCGCGCCGACCCCGAGGCGACCGCCGTCGCCTTCGAGAAGGTGCGGGCCGACAAGACCCGCGAGGCGAACGACGGCTTCGACGGGTCGTGGGTGGCCCATCCCGACCTCGTGCCCGTCTGTCGAGAGGTGTTCGACTCGGTACTCGGCGACCGGCCGAACCAGCTCGACCGGCAGCGGCCCGAGGTCGACGTGTCGGCCGCCGAACTGCTCGACGTCGCCTCGACCGGCGGTGCCGTCACCGAGGCGGGCCTGCGCACGAACCTCTCGGTCGGCGTCGCCTACACGGCCGCATGGCTCGCGGGCAGCGGCGCGGTCGCCCTGCACAGCCTCATGGAGGATGCGGCAACGGCGGAGATCTCCCGATCGCAGGTGTGGCAGCACCTCCGCCACGGCGTGGTGCTCGCCGACACCCGGCGCACGATGACGCCCGAGCTCGTGCGCGAGGTGTTCGACGAGGAGGTCGCGAAGCTCCGCGCTGAGACGACTCCCGAGCGGTTCGCCGCCTACACCGAGCCCGCCGCCCGCCTCGTCGCCGAGCTCTGCCTCGCCGACGAGTACGTCGACTTCCTCACCCTCCCGGCCTACGAACTGCTGGAGTGAGCGTGCGCACCGCCCTCTCGGCCGTCACCCTCGCCGCGATCGACGCCCGGCTCGCCGCGACCGACCGGCTCCTCGCCACGGCCTATCCCGGTGACGACGGCTCGCGCCAGCCGGTGCACACCGTCTACGTGCCCGCCGACCGGTACACGCCCGAGCTGCCGGCGCTGTGGGGACGCGACGCGCTGGCGGCCGTCGACGGGGCCGGCGGGGTCGAGGCGGTCGCGGTCGCGGTCGGCCTCGACGACGCGACCGCCGCGGCCGTCGCCTCCGGGGTCGAGCAGAAGCTCGTGCTCGAACCCATCGAAGACCTCCGGGTCGACTTCGAGGACGGGTACGGCGACCGCGGCGACGACGTCGAGGACGCCGACGCCGTCCGCGCAGCGAAGCGCATCATCGCCGCCGAGGGCGCCGGGTTCGCCCCGCCGTTCGTCGGCATCCGGATCAAGTCGCTCGAAGCCGCGACGCGTGCCCGCGGCATCCGCACGCTCGACCTGTTCGTGACCGCCCTCCTGGAGCACGGCGGACTGCCCGACGGGCTCGCGCTCACGCTGCCGAAGGTGTCGACCGTCGCACAGGTCGAGGCGATGGCGGATGCCGCGGCCGCCCTCGAACGCGCGCACGGACTCGCCGACGGCAGGCTCCGGTTCGAGGTGCAGGTCGAGACCCCGCAGGTCGTGCTCGGTGCCGACGGACGGTCGCCACTCGCCCAGCTCGCGACCGCCGTGCCCGGGCGCATCAGCGGGCTGCACTACGGCACCTACGACTACAGCGCCGCGCTCGGCATCGCGGCGAGGTACCAGTCGATGGAGCATCCCGCCGCCGACCTCGCGAAGGGCCTCATGCAGATCGCCGTCGCCGGCACGGGGATCCGGCTCTCGGACGGGTCGACGAACGTGCTGCCCGTCGGCGCCGGCACCAACGAGGCGTGGCGGCTGCACGCCCGGCTCGTGCGCCGCTCGCTCGAGCGCGGGTTCCCACAGGGGTGGGACCTGCACCCGCACCAGCTGCCAACGCGGTTCATCGCCACCTACGCGTTCTACCGCGAGGGGTACGCCGAGGCGTCCGCTCGCCTGCGGAACGCGACCGGCGAGGCGAGCACGGCCGGCGGTGCCGTGCTCGACGAGCCGGCGACGGTGCGCGCGCTCGCCGGGTTCGTGCTGCGCGGCGTGCGCTGCGGGGCGATCCTGCCCGGCGAGGTCGCAGCCGACACCGGCCTCGACGAGACGGCGCTCGTGGCGCTCGCCCACCCGCGCCGAGCCACGGGCGCGACGAGCCCGACGAGCCCGACGAGCCCGACGAGCCCGTCGAGCACCACGAGCTGAGCGGATGCCGCGGCCCCCGCGGCGACGGACGAGGAGGTCCCATGAGCTACTACACCCCGCAGGGCGGGCTGCCCGAGCAGACCGAGCTGCTCACCGATCGCGCGATCGTGACGGAGGCGTACACGGTCATCCCGAAGGGCGTGCTGCGCGACATCGTCACGAGCAACCTGCCGGGGTTCACGAACACCCGCGCGTGGATCCTCGCCCGGCCGATCGCCGGGTTCGCGACGACGTTCTCGCAGCTCATCGTCGAGATCGGCCCGGGCGGCGGCGCCGACTGGCCCGAGCGGGAGGAGGGGGTCGAGGGCGTCGTGTTCGTGACCGCGGGCGAGCTCACGCTCGAGCTCGAGGGCGACCAGCACGTGCTCGAGGCGGGCGGCTACGCCTACCTCGCGCCGGGGGCGAGCTGGGCGATCGCCAACGAGGGCTCTGAGTTCACGAGCTTCCAGTGGATCCGAAAGGCGTACGAGCCGCTCGAGGGCCACGAGGTGACGTCGTTCGTCACGAGCGACGCCGACGTGCCGCCGCAGGAGATGCCCGGCACGAACGGCGCCTGGTCGACGACGCGGTTCGTCGACCCCGACGACCTCGCGCACGACATGCACGTCAACATCGTGACCTTCCAGCCGGGTGGGGTGATCCCCTTCGCCGAGACGCACGTCATGGAGCACGGGCTGTTCGTGCTCGAGGGCAAGGGTGTGTACCGCCTGAACGGCGACTGGGTCGAGGTCGAGGCCGGCGACTTCATGTGGCTCCGGGCGTTCTGCCCGCAGGCCTGCTACGCGGGCGGGCCCGGGCCGTTCCGATACCTGCTCTACAAGGACGTCAACCGGCAGGTGCGGCTGACCGGCCTGGCCGCCGGCCGCACGGCCAGCCGATGGGGATGAGCGAGCGGATGCCGCGGACGGCCGCTGCGGCATCCGGCCCCGTCGCGGCATCCGGGCCCCTGGATCTCGTGCTCGAAGGCGGGCGCGTGCTCGTGGACGGCGTGTTCGCACCCGCCGAGGTCGGCGTGCGCGACGGTCGGATCCTTGCCGTCGCCCCGCTCGGGGCGGCCCTCGGGCGGGACGCGGCGGAGGTGGTGCGGCTCGCCGATGACGAGGTGCTCATGCCCGGGCTCGTCGACACGCACGTGCACGTGAACGAGCCGGGCCGCACCGAGTGGGAGGGCTTCACGTCGGCGACCCGGGCGGCCGCCGCCGGGGGCGTCACGACGATCATCGACATGCCGCTCAACAGCATCCCGCCGACGACGTCGGTCGCGGCCCTGGCGGCCAAGCGGGCGGCGGCGCGCGGACGCGTCTTCGTCGACGTGGGCTTCTGGGGCGGGGTCGTGCCCGGCAACCTCGCCGACCTCGAACCGCTCGTGGCCGAGGGCGTGTTCGGGTTCAAGTGCTTCCTCGTCGACTCGGGCGTCGACGAGTTCCCGCCCGTGTCGGCCCGCGAGATGGAGGCGGCCATGCGCGTCGTCGCGGCGGCCGATTCGCTGCTCATCGTGCACGCGGAGGACGCCGCGGTGATCGGCGCGGCGGCGCACGCGCTGCCACACTCGCACGGCCGCGACTACGCGGACTTCCTGGCGTCGCGTCCCGCGACGGCCGAGCACGCCGCCATCGCCGCGGTCATCGAGGCGTCATCGCGCACGGGTGCGCGGGCGCACATCCTCCACCTCAGCGCGGCGAGCGCGCTCGGGCTCATCGCCGGAGCCAAGGCCGACGGCGTGCCCCTCACCGTCGAGACATGCCCGCACTACCTCACGCTCACGGCCGAGGAGGTGCCGGCGGGCGCCACCGCGTTCAAGTGCTGCCCACCGATCCGGGATGCCGCGAACCGCGATGCGCTGTGGTGCGGACTCGAGGAGGGCGTCATCGACTTCATCGTCTCCGACCACTCGCCGGCGCCCGCCGAGCTGAAGTTCGCCGGCGACGGCGACTTCACCGAGGCGTGGGGCGGCATCGCGTCGCTGCAGCTCGGGCTCGGCCTCGTGTGGACGGAAGCCCGACGCCGCGGCATCCCGCTCGCCCGCGTCGTCGAGTGGATGTCGGCGGCGCCCGCACGCCGGGTCGGCCTCTGGGCCAAGGGCGCGATCGCCGTGGGCCGCGACGCCGACCTCGTGGTGTTCGCGCCCGACGAGCGGTACACCGTGGATGCCGCGGCGCTCGAGCACCGGCATCCGATCACGCCCTACGACGGACGCGAGCTGCACGGCGTCGTCCGGCGCACGTGGCTCACGGGCTCGCCCGTCGACCGCACGGTTCCGCGCGGGCGACTGCTGCGGCGGGCAGAATCGCAGGGTGCAGGCGATGAGGCTTGAGGAGTTCAACGCCGCCGATCGCGACGAGGCGATCGCGTGGCTGCGCCCGTGCGTCGACGTGTCACGCTGGTGCGCCGAGCTCGCCGACGGCCGGCCGTACGCGTCGGTCGAGGACCTGCTCGACGCGGCTGCACACGCCGCATCGCCGTTCACCGCCCGGGAGGTGGACGGCGCGCTCGCGCACCACCCCCGAATCGGCGAGCGTCCGGCCGGCACCGGCGCCGAGGCGGCGATGTCGCGGTCCGAGCAGTCCGGCGTCGACCCGGCCGACGCCCGGGTGGCGGACGAGCTCGCCCACGGCAACCGGGCGTACGAGCAGAAGTTCGGACGGGTGTTCCTCATCCGGGCCGCGGGCCGCTCGGCCTCCGACATCCTGGCCGCGCTCACCCAGCGGCTTGCGCACACGCCGGCCGAGGAGGAACCGGTCGTCGCCGACCAGCTGCGCCAGATCGCCGTGCTCCGACTGAAGGGACTCCTCGCATGACCACCTCCCGGATCACCACCCACGTGCTCGACTCGTCGACGGGCGTACCTGCCCAGGGCATGCACGTCGAGCTCGCCGGTCGCGAGGGCAACGGCTGGCGGCAGCTCGACGCCGGCACGACCGACGCCGACGGCCGCATCATGCGCCTCGGCGGCGACGACCTGCCCGCCGGCGAGTACCGTCTGCGCTTCGACACCGGGGCCTACTTCCGGGCGAGGAACGCGGTGACGTTCTACCCCGAGGCGATCATCACCTTCATCGTCACCGACGATGGCCGGCACGTCCATGTGCCGCTCCTGCTGAGCCCGTTCGCCTACTCCACCTACCGAGGGAGCTGAGCCATGACCGAGTCCGCGATCGTCCTCGGCGCCAACCAGTACGGCAAGGCGGAGGTGCGCGTCGTGAAGCTCACCCGCGACACCGCCCGGCACGAGATCGACGACCTGAACGTGACCTCGCAGCTGCGTGGCGACTTCACGGCGGCACACCTCGCCGGCGACAACGACCACGTCGTGCCGACCGACACGCAGAAGAACACGATCTTCGCGTTCGCCCGCGACGGCATCGGGGCGCCCGAGACGTTCCTGCTGCGGCTCGCCGACCACTTCACCGGCACCTTCGAGTGGGTCCGCGGAGGACGGTGGGAGGCCGAGCGCTTCGAGTGGGAGCGCATCCGCACGGGGTCCGCGGAGCACGATCACGGGTTCGTGCGCTCGGGGCGCGAGGTGCGCACGGCGCTCGTCATCGCCGACGGCGCCGACCGCCACGTGCTCGGCGGCCTACGGGGGCTGACGGTGCTGAAGAGCACGGACTCGGGCTTCGCGGGGTACCCGAAGGACCGCTACACGACGCTCCCCGAGACGACCGACCGCATCCTCGCGACCGAGGTCACCGCCCGGTGGCGCTATGGCACCGACGGAGGGGCCGCCCGGGCCGAGGTCGACTACGACGCCGTGTACGCGTCGGTGCGGGGCCAGTTGCTCGAGGCGTTCGCCGACGGCTACTCGCCGGGACTGCAGGCGACCCTCTTCGAGATGGGCCGTCGGGTGCTCGAGGGCCAGGCCGAGATCGCCGAGATCCGTTTCTCGATGCCGAACAAGCACCACTTCCTCGTCGACCTCTCGCCGTTCGGGCTCGACAACCCCAACGAGGTGTTCTTCGCCGCAGACCGCCCGTACGGCCTGATCGAGGCCGCCGTGGTGCGCGAGGGAGTCGACAGCCCGGCCGTCGCCTGGGACGCGGTCGGCGCGTTCTGCTGACGGTGCGGCATCGACTGGGCACCCGGCCCGCGATAGCGTCGGGGGATGCGGATCCTCCTCGTCGGCGCCGGAGGCGTCGGAGATGCCATCGCGAAGATCGCGGCTCGTCGCGACTTCTTCGAGCTCCTCGTCGTGAGCGACTACGACGAATCGCGGGCGGAGCGCACCGTGGAGTGGATCCGCGAGCGGCATGGCGATGAGGTGGCCGCCCGGTTCGCCACGACCAGGATCGACGCGAGCGACCCCGACGTCGTGGCATCCGTCGCCCGCGAGATGCGCGCCACGCACGTGATGAACGCGGTCGAGCCGAAGTTCGTGCCGTCGATCTTCGCCGGCGCGCTGGCCGCCGGGGCCGACTACCTCGACATGGCGATGAGCCTGTCCGAGCCGCATCCGACCGACCCCTACGCGCAGACCGGGGTGAAGCTCGGCGACGACCAGTTCGCGCAGGCCCCCGACTGGCAGGCCGCCGGCCGGCTCGCGCTCGTCGGCATGGGCGTGGAGCCGGGCCTGTCCGACGTGTTCGCCCGATACGCCGCCGATCACCTGTTCTCCGACATCGACGAGCTCGGCGTGCGCGACGGCGCCAACCTCGTCGTCACCGATGAGGAGGGCAACGAGATCTTCGCCCCGTCGTTCTCGATCTGGACGACGATCGAGGAGTGCCTGAATCCGCCCGTGATCTGGGAGGAGGACGGGGGCTGGTTCACCACGCCGCCGTTCAGCGAGCCCGAGGTCTTCGACTTCCCCGAGGGCATCGGCCCGGTCGAGTGCGTGAACGTCGAGCACGAGGAGGTGCTCCTCATGCCCCGTTGGGTCGACGCGAAGCGGGTCACGTTCAAGTACGGCCTCGGCGATGAGTTCATCACCGTGCTGAAGACCCTGCACCTGCTCGGCCTCGACTCGACGACGCCCGTGCGGGTGCGCTCGGCGAACGGCCCGGTCGAGGTCGCGCCGCGCGACGTGGTGGCGGCATCGCTGCCCGATCCGGCGACGATCGGCCCCCGCATGACCGGCAAGACCTGCGCCGGGCTGTGGGTCACGGGCACGGGAACCGACGGGACGCCGCGCGAGGTGTACCTGTACCACGTGTCCGACAACGAGTGGACGATGGCCGAGTACGAGGCGCAGTGCGTGGTGTGGCAGACGGCGCTGAACCCGGTCATCGCGCTCGAGCTCCTCGCCACCGGCGCGTGGACGGGCACCGGCGTGCTCGGCCCCGAGGCGTTCGACGCGGCGCCGTTCCTCGAGGTCATGGCCCGCCCCGAGTCCGACGGCGGCTACGGCCAGGCGTGGGGCATGGAGGACCGACTGGCGTGACCGCCGCTGACGCACCGGCGATGGCGCAGGCGATGGCGGATGCCGCGGACGCCCGCAGCGGCATCCGCACCCGTCCGGCGCGTCCCGACGAGCTCGACGGCGTGCTCGCCCGCTTCGAGGCTACCTGGGGAGAGGGCCGCGGACCCGACCGCTCGATCATCCAGGCGATCGACCACGCGGGCAACACCGTGCTGGTCGCCGTCGCCGTCGACGTCGACCTCGGCCAGGGCGGTGCGGATGCCGCGGACCCACCGATCGGCGCCACGCTCGGGTTCCTCGGCTGGGCGGGCGGCCTGCACCTGCACTCGCACATGAACGCCGTCGACCCGTCGGCGCGCGGACGCGGCATCGGCGTCGCCCTCAAGCTCCGCCAGCGGGCGGTGTGCCTGGCGCACGGGATCAGTGAGATGCGCTGGACGTACGACCCGCTCATCCGCCGCAACGCCCGCCTCAATCTCGTGCGCCTCGGCGCCGAGGTCGTCGCGTTCCGGCCCGACTTCTACGGCGTGCTCGACGACGCGATCACGGGCCGCGACCGCAGCGACCGGTTCGAGGTGCGGTGGCGCCTGGACGCGCCACGCACCGCGCGGGCGCTCGTCGGCGGCGCAGTTCCCGAGTGGCGTGCCGAGGGCGGCCTCCCGCTCGTCGCCGACTTCGAGGCGGTTCGCGCCGCCGACCCCGCCGCCGCCGCACGGCTCCGCGACGCATCCCGGGCGGCGTTCGCGGTGCTCGCGGCCGACCCCGGCCTCCGCGTCGACCTCGATGCGAACGGCGACTACGTCTTCACGCGCGACGACCCCGACCGGGAGGCATCATGAGCGACACGACGAGCGACACGACCGGCGACGTCCCCACCATCGAGCGCATCGAGCTGCATCGCCTCGAGGTGCCGCTCGTGCGCCCGTTCGAGACCTCGTTCGGCCGCGAGACGGTGCGCGAGGTGCTCCTCGTGCACGTGCGCACCGATGCCGGCGAAGGCTGGGGCGAGTGCGTCGCCGGCCGCGACCCGTTCTACTCGGGCGAGTACGTCGACGGTGCGGCATCCGTCATCGAGCGCTACCTCGCACCCGCGCTGCTCGACGAGGGTGAGCGCGCGAAGATCCACGCAGCTGCAGCGAAGACGCCGCAGCGCCGGGTGACGGATGCCGCGGGCGCGGCCGGCCTCGACGGGCCGGGTCGGCGCGGGGCATCCGTGCCGCTGACGGCATCCGTCGCCCCGACGCTCGCCTTCGTCGCGGGCCACCGGATGGCGAAGGGGGCGCTCGAGGCGGCCGTGCTCGACGCGGAGCTGCGAGCGCAGGGCCGCTCGATGGGCGAGCTGTTCGGCGCCACCCGCGACTGGGTCGACTGCGGCGTGTCGGTCGGCATCGCGCCGACCCTCGAGGAGCTGCTCGACGAGGTCACCGGCTACGTCGAGGAGGGCTACCGCCGCATCAAGCTCAAGATCAAGCCCGGCTGGGACCTCGTACCCGTGGGAGCCGTGCGCGAGCTGCTCGGGCCCGCCGGGCTGCTGCAGGTCGACGCGAACACCGCCTACACGGCGGACGACATCCCACTGCTCGCCGAGCTCGACGCGTTCGGCCTGCTGCTCATCGAGCAGCCGTTCGCCGAGGAGGACCTCGCCACGCACGTGCGCCTCGCCGAGGCGTGCGAGACGCCCGTGTGCCTCGACGAGTCGATCCTCGACGTGACGACGGCCGTCGATGCGATCGATCGCGGGGCGACCAGCGTGGTGAACATCAAGCCGGGTCGCATGGGCGGCTACCTCGAGGCACTGCGCGTGCACGACGCGTGCCGCGCGCTCGACGTGCCGGTGTGGTGCGGCGGCATGCTCGAGACGGGGATCGGTCGCGCGGCGAACGTCGCGCTCGCAGCGCTGCCGGGCTTCACCCTGCCGGGCGACACCTCGGCGTCAGGCCGATACTTCGCCGAGGACCTCACCGAGCCGTTCGTGCTCGGCGACCCTGCCGGCGAGCATCGCGGGCAGCTTCGGGTTCCGGATGCCGCGGGCACCGGCGTGACCGTGCGCGAGGACCTCGTGCGCGCCTGGGCGACGCGCGAGCCCGTGGTGCTCACTCGCTGACCCCAGCGGCAGACGTCCAGCCGCTGACGCGACACGCGGCTCACCGCAGCGTGAGCGCGACCTCACCGATCGCCGACGCCGACGCCGCCAGGCGCGGGTCGTCGTCGATGGCGAACCACGTCGACGAGAGCGCGCACCAGGCGACGAGCCAGTCCGCGAGCCGTCCCGGCTGGAACCCCGTCGACGCCACGACGACGCCGAACTGCCGCTCGAGCCGGCCGGGGGCGAGCGCGCGTTCGTGCGACGGGTTGCAGAGCAGGTTGCAGACGTCGAACTCCGCATCGCCCAGGAGCCCCTTGGGGTCGATGGCGAGCCAGCCGCGCTCGCCGAAGTCGAGCACGTTGCCGTGATGGAGGTCGCCGTGCAGCACGACCGGGTCGCGCGGGTCGGCGAGGAGCCGCCCGGCGATGTCGGCGCCACGCCGATGGAAGGCACCGAGTTCGCCACCGTGCGAGAACAGGTGGCGGAACCAGGTCGGAAGGTCGAGCAGCTCGGGCGGCTCGTCGGCGTCCAGCACGTCGGCGGATGCCGCGTGGATGCGCCCTGCGGCGTCGCAGATGATCCGCGTGGCTTCGTCGTCGTGCCCCGACTCGACCATGGTGACGAGGTCACGCGGCCCCGTGGCCCGCTCGAGGAGCACCGCCGCGCCATTGCGCTCGAGCACCCGAGCCACCCCGTGCCCGTCGAGTGCGGCGAGCAGGTCGGCGCCGCGCACCTCCTCGTCGACGTGGGCGACCTTGAGCACCGCAGGCGTGCCGTCCTCCGTGCGCACGGGCGTGAGCGTGCTCGACGCCGTGGTGACGGGGTCGCCGTCGGGGCGCACGCGCCAGCGTCGCAACCACGCGGCCTCCCCGGCGTGTCCGGGGTCGACCGGGCCGAGGTCGCTCACGACCGGTTCCACTCCTTGCCGGCCCACGGGTCGTACTCGGCCTCGAGCGCCTCCTGGTGCGGCCGCTTCGACTCGGGCACGTGCTGCAGGTTCACCCTGATGCGGTACCAGAGCGAGCTCGATCCGCGCATGCCGTCGACGAGCACGTCGGCCGGCTCCAACATCGGTACGACGTCGGGATGCTTCGCCTTCCACCGTTCGAGGGCGTCCATCGCCTCGGGCTTGGTCTTGGTCCGGGCGACCTCGATGAGCGGCATCGTCGATTGGCGCCGGCCAGACCCGTCCGACGACTTCGGCGGCTTCTCCGCGGGGCCGAGCTCCTCGGCGAGCTGCAGGAGCCCGTCGAGTCGTCCGACCGCGTCATCGATGCCCGCGGCAGGGTCGCCGCGATCCGCGAAGCGCTGCAGCACGGTCGCGACGGTGAAGCGCTCGGGGTGGCTGTCGCGCACCTCATCCCAGTCGAGAGGGGTCGACACGCGCGCGTCGGGCAGCGGCCTGATCGAGTACGCCGAGGCGACGGTGCGGTCCTTCGCGTTCTGGTTGAAGTCGACGAAGACGCTCTCGCCGCGCTCCTCCTTCCACCACCGCGCCGTCGCCAGTCCGGGCGCACGCAGCTCGGTCTCACGAGCGAGCGTCTCGGCGGCGAGCCGCACCTCGCGGAAGGTCCACTCGGGCTCGATCCGCACGTTGATGTGCATGCCGCGCGACCCCGACGTCTTCGGCCACCCGACGAGCCCGTGGTCGGCGAGCACCTCGCGCACGACCATCGCGACGTCGACGATCTGCGACCAGTCGACGCCCGGCATCGGGTCGAGGTCGACCCGCAGCTCGTCGGGGTGCTCGAGGTCCTCGGCGCGCACGGGATGGGGGTTGAGGTCGATGCAGCCGAGGTTCACGACCCACGCCAGCGCCGCGGCATCCCGTACCACGACCTCCTCGGCGGAGTTGCCCGACGCGTAGTGCAGGGTCGCCGTGTCGATCCAGTCGGGGCGTTTCTCGGGCGCGCGCTTCTGGAAGAACGCCTCCTGCGAGATGCCCTTCACGAAGCGCTTCAGCACCATCGGGCGCCCGGCCGCGCCGCGCAGCGCGCCGTCGGCGACGCCCAGGTAGTAGCGGACCAGGTCGAGCTTGGTGAGCCCCGGCTCGGGGAACACCACCTTGTCGGGGCTGCTGATGCGCACCTCGCGACCATCGATCTCGAGGAGCTCGGCATCGTCCTTGGCGGGACTCACGCCTTCACCCTAGGACGGCCCGTCGCCGAATGGCAGGTGGCTGCCCGCGATTGCCGCGAGATGACGCGAATCGACCTTCGCTGCGTCGCCGGGGTCGATTCGCGCCACGTCACGCGCGTGACGACGGGCGGGAGGCGACGGATGCCGCGGCCGCCGCCGCGGCGAGCCCGTACCGTCGCGGCGTCTCGCCGATCACCGCGCGGAACTCCCGGGTCAGGTGCGCCTGGTCGGCGAAGCCGAGGTCGGCCGCGAGGTCCGCGAGTGCGGGAGCGCCAGGCGCGGCCAGCGCCGCCGCGGCCTCCTGCATGCGGTAGCGACGGATGAGCCACTTGGGCGTCAGGCCGAGCTGCTCGCGCACGAGCCGCTGCAGCGTGCGCAGGCCGAGACCGCTCGCGCGGGCCAGGTCTTCGGCGCGGAGGATGCCGCGATCGTGCTCGGCGAGCTCGACGACGTGCCGCACGAGCCTGGCGTCCTCGCCGAGCACGAGGTGCTGCCGCGCGAGCCACCGCTCGAACACCGCGACGCCCGCCGCGTCGTCGCCGGCCTCGAGGGCGATGCGCACGTCGTGGGCCAGCCCCGCGGCATCCGTCACCCGCAGCTCGTCGAGCGGCACCGAGCCGCCGAGCAGCGCGCGCACCGGTCCGCGCGTCAGCAGCCGTGCGACCCCGGGCTGCAACAGGACCCCGAACGCCCAGCCCGTGGCCTCGAGCCGGCGATGCGAACGCCCCGCTTCGGGACCGTGCAGCCCAGCGGCATCCGCCTCGATCACGAGGTTCGCCGAGGGGTAGTCGAGCACGCCCTGCTCGACGACCGCGCCCGGCGGCAGCTGCCACCTGGGCACCCAGACGTGTCGCACCAGGTCGACGAGGGTGGGGTCGACGACGTACCGGGCGAGTCGCACCGGGGCCCGCGCCTCGACCTGCGCATCGGCGTGCGCCGCGAGCGGCGCGATGCCCGGAGCGTCGGTCGTCGCGAGCACGCCCTTGACGGCCGAGGCGCCTGCCCGGGATCGCCAGTACGCGTCGGACGTCGTCATGGGCCCAGTATCGCGGGCACCACCGATGTCGCGTTTCGACAAGCGTCGCGGATGCCGCATGCGTAGCGTCGAAGGCATCGGAACCGTCCGTCCAGGGAGGACACCATGCAGGACTTCGAGATGACCATCTACATCAAGGCCGACCCGCTCGTCGTCTGGGAGGCGATCGTCGGCGACGAGGGCAGCCGGGCCGTGATGTTCGGCTCGGTGCTCCGCGGCGGGCTCGAGCCCGGCGGCACCTACGAGTACGTCGGCCCGGGCGAGGGCGGCACCGAGGTCGTGCACGTCTACGGCGACGTGCTCGAGGCCGACCCGGGCGTCGTGCTGCAGCTCACCGAGCACCCCGGCCCCATCTATCGCGAGAACCACGCCGAGCTCACGAGCCGCATGACCTGGCGGCTCGAGCAGGCCGGCATCGGGCTCACGAGGCTGACCTTCACGAACGACGAGTGGAGCGAGGGGCATCCGGCGCAGGCCGAGACGGCCGAGACCTGGCCGCGAGTGCTGTCGAGTCTCAAGTCGTGGATCGAGACGGGCGAGGCCATCCCGATGACCTCCTGACGGCATCGAGATGACGCGGATCGCCCTTCCGGGGCGCCGCGGACGACGAATCGCGTCATCTCGGCGAGGGTGGTGACGGTCCTCCGGCGCCGAATCGCAGTAGCGTGTCCTCACCGGCGAGAGGACGACGATGCGGCGACTGCTCGACCTCAGGATCGTGCGCTGGGAGCTGAAGACCCTCTACATCGTGGTTGCGTGGATCGTCGGCTTCGTCGTGGCAGACCTGCTCCGGTCGATCGGTACGTCGGCGGTCGTGGTCGAGGTGGCCAATGCGCTGACGACGTTCGTGCCGTTCGCCCTCGCGGTGCGGATCTTCCGGGGCAGCGACGAGCCGGTCGAGCCGCCCCGGGCCTGGTGGCGCATGACGGCCTGGCCCGCACTGAGCCGGCGTCTCGGCATCCTGTTCGCCGTGCTGACCGTCTTCGGCGTGCTCGGGCTCGTCCTCGCGGCCGCTGGCGTCGACGCGTATCAGGCGATGGGCGATGGTGGGGCGACGATCTTCGTCAGCAGCGCACTCCAGTTCGCCGTGCTCGCGTTCCTGTACCTGAATTCGGCGGTGCGCATGAAGCACCTCGGCATCACCAAGCCGCGTCCGCTCAGGCTGAAGCCGACGATGAAGCTCTAGCCGAGGTCCCACGGCGATGGTGGGCCGCGAGGCGGAACGGCCGTGGCTAGGATCGTGCGCATGGCCGACGACGCGGTGAAGCAAGCTCAGGAGGCGGCCGCCGCAGCGGCCGAGGCGGCCGAGGCCCTGCAGGCGCAGGCCCAGGAGGCGATCCGCAAGGCGGAGGAGGCCGCGGCCCTCGCCCAGGCGGCGCTCGAGGCGCAGCAGCAGGCGACGGATGCCGCGACCGCCGCAGCCCGAGGCGAAGCCGCCGCCGCCCCAACACCCCCGGAACCCGCCGTCGCGGCATCCGGCCCGCTCGACGCCGCCCAGGTCGCCGCGATCCGCGACGGCTACGCGTTCGACGGCCCCGCCCTCGAGATGGGCGCGCTCGTGAACGGCGAGGCGATGCCCGACGTGCCCGTGCGCATCCCGCTCGCGATGACGAACCGGCACGGGCTCGTCGCGGGCGCCACCGGAACGGGCAAGACCCGCACGCTGCAAGTGCTCGCCGAGCAGCTCGCAGCCCATGGCGTGGCGGTGTTCGCCGCCGACATCAAGGGCGACCTCTCGGGCATCGCGACCCCCGGCGAGGGCAATGAGAAGCTGCTGAAGCGCACCGCCGGCATCGGCCAGGCGTGGGAGGCGGCGTCCTTCCCGGTCGAGTTCTTCTCGCTCGGCGGCATCGGCCGCGGCGTGCCGATCCGCGCCACGGTCGCCGGGTTCGGCCCGCTGCTGCTGAGCAAGGTGCTCGGCCTCAACGACACGCAGGAGTCGAGTCTCGGACTCGTGTTCCACTACGCCGAGAACGCCGGGCTGGCTCTGCTCGACCTCGAAGACCTCCGGGCGGTGCTGCAGTACCTCACGAGCGATGAGGGCAAGGGCGAGCTCGAGGGGCTCGGCGGCCTCTCCAAGGCGACGGTCGGCGTCATCCTGCGCGAGCTCGTCGCGTTCGCCGAGGCCGGGGCCGACACGTTCTTCGGCGAGCCCGAGATCGACACCGCCGAGTTCCTGCGCGTGGCATCCGACGGTCGTGGCATCGTGAGCCTGCTCGAGGTGCCGGGCGTCGCCGATCGCCCGGCGCTGTATTCGACCTTCCTCATGTGGCTGCTCGCCGACCTGTTCAACGACCTCCCCGAGGTCGGCGACCTCGACCAGCCCAAGCTCGTGTTCTTCTTCGACGAGGCGCACCTGCTGTTCGCCGACGCGTCGAAGGACTTCCTGCAGCAGGTCGTGCAGACGGTGCGCCTGATCCGATCGAAGGGCGTCGGCGTGTTCTTCGTCACGCAGACCCCCAAGGATGTGCCCGCCGACGTGCTCGCCCAGCTCGGGTCGCGGGTGCAGCACCAGCTGCGGGCATTCACGCCCGACGACGCGAAGGCGTTGCGCGCGACCGTCTCGACCTACCCGAGGTCGGGCTACGACCTCGAGGAGGTGCTCACGACCCTCGGCACCGGCGAGGCGATCGTCACCGTCATGAACGAGAAGGGGGCGCCGAGTCCCGTCGCGTGGACCCGGCTGCGAGCACCGCAGGCGCTGATGTCCCCGTCGCCGGATGCCGCCGTCGACGCCGCGGTCGCCGCTTCGCCGTTGCAGGCCAAGTACGGCACTGCGATCGACCGGGAGTCGGCGCACGAGATCCTGACCGCCAAGATGAACGCCGCCGCGGCCGCCGCCAAGGCCGCCGAGGACGCCGCGGACAAGGCGAAGGCCGATGCCGAGTACGCCAAGCAGCAGGCCGCCATCGAGAAGCAGCGCGACAAGGAGCAGAAGGCGGCGCAGGCGGAGTACGACCGGCTCATGAAGCGCACCTCGAGCACCTCCCGCTCGCGATCGACCACGCGCTCGCGCTCCTCGGGCGGCGACTCGGTGCTCGAGCAGGTGCTCGGATCCAGGGCGACCCGCGATGTGCTCACGAGCGTCGTCGAGGGCATCTTCGGCACGCGGCGGCGGCGATGAGCGCAGAGCGAGCGGATGCCGTGACGGCCGCATCCGCGAACGACCTCGCTCCGGGGCATCCGTTCATCCGTCCGTATCGGCCGGGCGACCGCGACGCCGTCTTCGAGATCTGCCTGCGCACGGCCGCCGGCGGCGGGGACGCGACCGGCGTGTACTCCGACGACTCGCTCATGCCCGAGGTGTTCGCGTTGCCGTACGTGACCTACGACCCCGACCTCGCCTTCGTGGTCGACGACGGGCGCGACGGGCGGGCGCTCGGCTACATCATCGGCGTCGCCGACACCCGCACCTTCGTCGAGTGGTGGAAGCGCGAGTGGACGCCCGGCTTCCGCGAGCGGCATCCGTCACCGGGGGCCTCCACCGGACGCGAACCGGGCTTCACCGAGGCGCAGCTCATCGACGCCGGCACGAACCCCGACCGCATGCTCATCGCCGAGGTCGACGCGTATCCGGCGCACCTGCACATCGACCTGCTGCCCGAGCTGCAGGGGCAGGGACTCGGCCGACGTCTCATCGACACGCTGCGCGAGGCACTCGCCGCACGGGGCGTGCCGGCCGTGCACCTCGGCATGGACGCCGCCAACACCGCGGCGCGCGCGTTCTACGACCGGCTCGGATTCCACGAGCTGCCGTCGAGCCGGCCCGACGCGCCGCTGCTCGGCATCGCGACCGACCGCGGTACGACCGACCGCCCGGCGACCGACCCGCGGGCGACCGACCGTCGCTCGGACGCCGACGAGGTCAGCGCGTGAGCGAGCGCCGCTCGAACCAGTAGAGGAGGTGCGGGTCGGTCTCCCGCAGCTCGGCGAGCGTGACCGGCTCGCTGCGCACGGACTCCTCGGTACCGAGGATCTCGGCCAGCTGGTCCATCGTGGCCGAGTTCCAGAACCGCCCGCGCATGCGGAAGACACCGCGCCCGTTCCGGCTGACGACGAAGAGCTCGTGCGTGGTGTCGAGGCTGTTGGGCCGGTACAGCTCCACGCGGAGGATGCCCGAGATGTCGCGTGCCGCGACCGTGTAGGTGCCGCCGAAGAAGCCGCGCTCGACGATGCCGTACTCACTGACCGAGGCCTGGGTGCGTTGGTAGGCGAGCCAGGCGATCGTGATCAGGGCGGCCGTGACGAGGCCGGTCCAGGCGACGATCGGCCACGTACCGCTCGGATCGAGGAGCCACAGCTCCGCGGCCAGCACCGGCAGTGCGAGCGCGGCGATGGGAAGTCCGATGCTCCGGGTGAGGGTGCGACGCGGCCTCAGGGTGAATACCCTGAGGCCGTCGCCCCTTACTGCCGTCGGCCGGATGGAGGAGCCCCCTGCGTCCCCACTCCTTGTGTCCATCGCCGCCGTTGACATCTCTCACATCATGTTCTTCGGGGCGCTTCGCCGCTATTCCGCATTAATGAGGACACGACCGTCCGGAAACGGCGAACGGCCCGATCTGCGAGGAGACCGGGCCGTTCGTGTGTGAGCGGAGGATGGGGGATTCGAACCCCCGAGGGCTTTCACCCAACACGCTTTCCAAGCGTGCGCCATAGGCCACTAGGCGAATCCTCCTGAGACTCCTCACGCACCCGCCAGAGCCCGGTTACCCTTGCTGCGTTTCCGCCCTGGGGGAGTTGGCCTGGATGGCGCCACGTGAGGAGCCGGAGACAGTCTACCCGAGCCGAGCCGGGGGAGTTGACCGTGGCCGGGCTCGAGCGGCGGCGGGCACCTCGCCGGCGAACAGGGCCACGCGGCATCCGGCGCATTCCCAGACGTCCGCCGAGGCCTGCCCAATAGGCTGGGGCGCGTGGCGCACCGCATCTACATCTGCTCCGCCGAGGGCAACACCGGCAAGTCCACCGTGGCGCTCGGCACGCTCGACACGCTGACTCGGCGGGCGACCCGGGTGGGGGTGTTCCGTCCGATCTCGCGGTCCACCGAGGAGCGCGACTACGTGCTCGACCTGCTGCTCGCCCACGAGGGCGTCGTCCCGCTCGAGTACGAGGACGCGATCGGCGTCTCGTACGACGAGGTGCACGCCGACCCCGATGCGGCGCTCGCCACGATCGTGCAGCGCTTCAAGGCCGTCGAGGACCGCTGCGACGCGGTCGTGGTGCTCGGGTCCGACTTCACGGATGTCGGGAGTCCGACGGAGCTCGCCTACAACGCCCGCATCGCGGCGAACCTCGCCGCTCCGGTGCTGCTCGTGCTCGGCGGCCGCGTCGGCGAGGGGCGCGCACGCTCCGAGCGACTCGGACACGCCGACGCCCGCACCCCTGAGGAGCTCGCCCAGCTCACCGAGCTCGCGATCGAGGAGCTCGGTCGCGAGCACGCGACGCTGCTCGGCGTCGTCGTGAACCGCGCCGATCCCGAGCAGCTCGACGTCATCGTCCAGCGCGTGGGTGCCGCCGCGCGATGGGAGGTCGACGCGGTCTCTGGCGTCGAGACGCTGTCCGCGGCATCCGTCGCGGTGTGGGCCATCCCCGAGGACCCGTTCCTCGTCGCGCCCTCGATGCGCAGCATCATGGCCGCCGTCGACGGCGAGCTGTACGCCGGCGACCCCGACCTGCTCGACCGCGAGGCGCTCGGGGTCGTGGTCGCCGCGATGTCGATGGAGAACGTGCTCACGCGCCTCATCGAGGGATCGGTCGTGGTGGTCCCGGGCGACCGCAGCGAGGTGCTCCTCGGCGTGCTCACCGCGCACGCCTCGGCGACGTTCCCGTCGATCTCGGGCATCGTGCTGAACGGCGGCTTCCCGCTCTCCGACGCGGTCGAACGTCTCATCGAGGGCCTGAAGGCGGGCCTGCCGATCATCCGCACGCAGCTCGGCAGCTATGACACGGCGCTCGCGATCACGCAGACGCGCGGCCGTCTCGCCGCAGAATCGCAGCGCAAGCGCGACACGGCGCTCTCGCTGTTCGAGAAGCACGTCGACGGGCACGCGCTGCTCGACCTGCTCGACGTCGCACGTCCCGAGGTCGTCACCCCACTCATGTTCGAGTACGGACTGCTCGAACGCGCGCGCCGGGAGCGCAAGCACATCGTCCTGCCCGAGGGGTATGACGATCGCATCCTCCGCGCCGCCGCGACGCTGCTCGCCCGCGACGTCGCCGAACTCACGATCCTCGGCGAGGAGATCGAGATCCGCGCCCGCGCGATCGGGCTCGGCCTCGACATCTCCCGCGCCACGGTGCTCTCGAACCACGACCACGTGCTCGTCTACCGGTTCGCCGACGAGTACCAGCGCCGCCGCGCGCACAAGGGCGTCACGCTCGAGCAGGCGCGGGAGATCGTGCAGGACGTGTCGTACTTCGGCACCATGATGGTCGCGCTGGGGCTCGCCGACGGCATGGTGTCGGGCGCCGTGCACACGACGGCGCACACGATCCGCCCCGCGTTCGAGATCATCAAGACGAAGCCGGGCGTCGACGTGGTGTCGAGCGTGTTCCTCATGGCGCTCGCCGACCGGGTGCTCGTCTACGGCGACTGCGCCATCGTTCCGATGCCGACCGCCGAGCAGCTCGCCGACATCGCGATCTCGTCGGCGGCGACGGCCGCGCAGTTCGGCATCGAGCCGCTCGTGGCCATGCTGTCGTACTCCACGGGCGAGTCGGGCACGGGCGTCGATGTCGACAAGGTGCGCCGCGCAACCGAGCTCGTGCGCGAGCGCGCTCCCGAGCTCGCGGTCGAGGGGCCGATCCAGTACGACGCGGCAGCCGACGCCGCGGTGGCCCGCACGAAGCTGCCCGAGTCGACGGTCGCCGGCCGGGCGACGGTGTTCATCTTCCCCGACCTCAACACGGGCAACAACACCTACAAGGCCGTGCAGCGCTCGTCGGGCGCCGTCGCCATCGGCCCGGTGCTGCAGGGCCTGAACAAGCCGATCAACGACCTCTCGCGCGGTGCGCTGGTGCAGGACATCGTGAACACCGTGGCCATCACGGCGATCCAGGCGGCGGATGCCTCGTGAGCATCGTCCTCGTCGTGAACTCGGGCTCGTCGTCGATGAAGTACCAGCTGATCGACGTCGAGGCGGCCGAGCCGCTGGCGAGCGGGCTCATCGAGCGGATCGGACAGGCCGACGGCCGGGCGACGCACACGGTGCGGCATCCGTCGTCGAGCGTCGTGCCGACTCCGTCGGATGCCGCAGTCGGGCCGGATGCCGCAGTCGGGCCGGATGCCGCTGACGAGACGTTCCGCGACGAGGTCGCAGTGCCCGACCACGACGCCGCCTTCGCGTGGATGCTCGAGGCGTTCGCCGCGCACGGCCCGTCGCTGGACGCGCACCCGCCCATCGCCGTGGGGCACCGGGTCGTGCAGGGCGGAGCCCGGTTCTTCGAGCCGACGGTGATCACCGAGCTCGTGAAGATCAACATCGACGAGCTGTCGGTGCTCGCACCACTGCACAACCCGGCGAACCTCGCGGGCATCGTCGCGGCCGAGCGGGCGTTCCCCGACGTGCCGCACGTCGCCGTGTTCGACACGGCGTTCCACCAGACCATGCCGCCCGCGGCCTACACCTACGCGATCGACCGCGAGGTGGCGGCCAGGCATCGCATCCGCCGCTACGGGTTCCACGGCACGTCCCACCGGTTCGTGTCGAGGGCGACCGCGGAGTTCCTCGGGCGCCCCGTCGAGGACTTGCGGCTCATCGTGCTGCACCTCGGCAACGGCGCGTCCGCCTGCGCCGTCTCGGGTGGCCGCTCCGTGGAGACGAGCATGGGCATGACCCCGCTCGAGGGACTCGTCATGGGCACCCGCTCGGGCGACCTGGATCCCGCCATCCTGCTGCACCTCGAGCGCCGGGCCGGGCTCGACGCCGACGGGCTCGACGACCTGCTCAACAAGCGCAGCGGCATCCTCGGGCTCGGTGGGCACGGCGACATGCGCGACCTCGTGTCGGCCGCCGAGTCGGGCGACGAGGCGGCGACCCTCGCGCTCGAGGTGTACACGCACCGCATCCGCTCGTACGTCGGCGCCTACGCGGCGCAGCTCGGCCGGGTCGACGCCATCGCGTTCACGGCGGGCGTCGGCGAGAACGCGCCCATCGTGCGGGAGTGGTCGCTCGCGGGCCTCGAGGGCTTCGGCGTCGAGCTCGACCCCAAGCGCAACCGCGAGCGGGGGAGCGGCGCTCGCCGCATCTCGACGGATGCCTCGCGCACGGCGGTGCTCGTCGTGCCGACCGACGAGGAGCTGGAGATCGCGCGGCAGACGCTCGCGGTCGTCACCGCCTGACCACCGCCTCCACCTCCGACCGCGGCCGGTGCCGGCATCGATTGAGGACGCGAACGGGGCGTTCGACGGACTCCGTTCGCCCCGATCGCGTCCTCGAACTCGAGCACGCAGTTATGCAAGAAGTATTGTGCAACGACTCTTGCGGAGTTAGCATCGAAGCATGAACGAATCCGACGACGCAGCGGCCCCCGCCGCACCCAGCGGCGAGCACCGCGACCGGGTCATCCAGGTCCACGATCCGGGCCCGATGCGCGCGCTCGCGCACCCCCTGCGGCTGCGCATCCTGGGGCTCCTCCGCGTCGAGGGACCGCAGTCGGTCGGCGCGCTCGCGCAGGCCACCGGCGCGGCATCCGGATCGGTGAGCTACCACCTCGCGACCCTCGCGAAGCACGGGTTCGTCGTGCCCGCACCCGAGCTCGAACGGGACGGCCGCGAGCGCTGGTGGAAGGCCGCGCACGAGATGACGACCTCCCAGTCGGCGGAATTCCTCGACGATCCCGATCGGCGCGAGGCCGACGAAGCCATGCGGCGGGCCGTGCTCGATCTCTATCACCGCGAACTCCTGCAGGCGCTCGACGCCGAACTCGACCTCGAGCCCGAGTGGGTTGCCGCGTCGGACTCGAGCGACGGCGGAGCGCAGCTCACCCTCGACGAGTTCCGCGAGCTCAACGCCGACCTCGAGGCGGTGCGCGACAAGTGGTGGGCGCGCGGCCGGCAGCCCCGCGAGGGAACCCGGGCGGTGCGGTGGATCACGCACACCTTCCCGCGGACGCTGTCATGACCGGGGCACGGCGGCGTGTTCCGCTGCTCGCGCTGTACACGGCCCAGTTCTTCTCGCTCGGCGGGAACGCGATCGCGCTCGTCGCCATCCCGATCATCGCGCTGACCCAGACCGGCTCGCCCCTCGCCGCGGGCGTGGCCGGCGTGTTCGCCACGGTCCCGCTCATCATCGGCGGCACGTTCGGCGGCGTGCTCGTCGACCGCTTCGGTTATCGCGTCTCGAGCATCGCCGCGGATGTCGCGAGCGCGCTCGCCATCATCGCCATCCCGTTGCTCAGCGCCACGGTAGGCCTCTCGTTCGGGGCGCTCCTCGCGCTGGTCTTCCTCGGGGGACTGCTCGACCCACCGGGCGACACCGCGAAGACCGCGCTCGTACCCGATCTCGCGAAGCTGGCACGGATGCCGCTCGCCCGCGCCGCGGGAGCGCAATCGGCCGTGCAGCGCACGTCGACCATGGTCGGCGCGGGTGTCGCGGGCGCCATGGTGGCGCTCCTCGGCCCGGTCCCCGCGCTCATCGTGGACGCGGGCGGATTCGTCGTCTCGGCCGTGCTCGTCGCCTGCTTCGTGCCGCGGGCCGTCGCTGCGGCCGCCGCGGATGACGCCGGCGGCGATGGGGCCGGCGATGACGAGCCCACCAAGGGCGGCTTCGTCGCGGGCATCCGGTTCATCGCGAGGCATCCGCTGCTGCGTGCCATCGTGCTCCTCGTGACGCTCACCAACGCGATCGATGCCGCCGGCATGACGGTGCTGAAGCCGGTGTATGCGACGCAGGTGCTGCACGACCCGGCGGTGCTCGGCTTCATGGTCGGATGCTTCGCGGCCGGCGCGCTCACCGGCTCCGCCCTGTTCGGGGTGTTCGGCCACCGGTACTCGGGGCGCCTGATGTTCGCGACCTGCTTCGTGCTGGCCGGCACGCCGCCCTACCTGGCGATGGCGCTCGGTGCACCGCTTCCCGTGCTCCTGCCGGTGCTCGCGCTCTCGGGCCTGGCCGCCGGCGCTCTCAACCCGATGATGGCCACGGCCATGTACGGCGAGGTGCCCGACGGCATGCGCGCACGGGTGTTCGGGGCCACCACCGCGGGCGTCGCGGCGTCCATGCCGCTCGGCGCGCTGCTCGGCGGGCTCGCGGTGGAGCAGGTCGGGCTCGTGCCGACGCTGGCGACGTGCGCGGCCCTCTACCTCGTGCTCGGCAGCAGTCCGCTGTTCATCCGCGGATTCGCGGGGCTCAGCGCGGCCCGTGGCCACGGGGCGCCCGACGTCGAGGCGGAGGTCGAGACCGGGGCGACTTCGGACGTCGCCACCGGCGTCCCGGCGGCGGGAGCTCGGCCTTCCTGAGGTTTCATCAAGGTAACCTTCAGTCATTCATCAGGAAACCCTTGTCCACAACTGGACTTGCCCCTAGGTTGGCATCGGGGGCTCGGGGGAGCCCGCCAGTCGTCGACATGGGGGTTGATCGATGGAACAGCAGACACGCGCCTGGGCGCGGATCGAGCGGGATCGCAAGGGCCGCGGCAGGCGGTTGCGGTTCCGTACCACCGCGTTCCTCAGTGTCGTCGCGGTGCTCGCCGCTGGCGGTGCGCTGACGGCGACGGCTGCTCCGGGCGACACGTCGTACGCCGAGGGGCAGTTCCTCTCGGGCTCGCTGCTCGACTCCGTGGACCTCAGCGGCGTCGTCGGCATCGACGGGGAGAGCGCGACGAGCGACGGCGTCACCCCCGAGACGAACGCGCAGAACCTCGACCTCACGGCGCTCGGGATCGTGAACGTCGATGTCGGCGGAGGCATCCAGCTGCCGATCGACTTCGTCGACGCGGGCGTCGTCGGCCAGTATGCGAACGCAGAGACGGACGGATCGTCGCTCGGCGCCTCGGGACTCATCTCGGACACCGGAGCCATCGGCACCGGCATCACCCCGGCTCCCGGCCTGGCCCCCGGTCCGCTGGGCTTCGACCTCGCCGACCTGCTGGGTGCCGAGTTCGCAGGCACCATCACCGACCTCGACCTCGAGGTGGGCGCCGTCAGTGCCCAGGCAGAAGTGACGGCCGGTGGCACGCCCGTCGGCGACTACGAGATCGCCTCCGCGGTCGTGCAGGTCGACAGTCCGGCGATCGCCGGCATCGCGGGGACGGTGAACGATGCTGTCGCCGGGCTTCAAGGCGACGTCGACGCGCTCGCCGGCCCCGGCGGATCACTCGTCAACGGGGTACTCGGTGCCGTCGACGACCTGCTCCTCGGCGTGGGCATCGGCAGCGCCACGGCCACCGTCGACGTCGACCTCGCCGCCGCAGTTGCACCGATCCTCTCGACGCCACTCGACTCGGGCGGTGGGGTGGTCATCGATCTCGCCGCGGGCACCATCACGCTCGATCTCGACCAGCTCGTCGGTGGGCTCAACAGCGTGCCACCGAGCACCGAACTCCTCTCGGCCGCCGTGCTGACCGAGGTGACCACCCAGGTCGCCGACCTCATCGACGGGCTCGTCGACGACCTCGGCACGGCGATCACGACCGCCCTCGAGAACGCCGCCGTTGCCGTCGAGGTAACGCTCACCGCACCCGTCCTCGGAACGCCCCTCGTGACCGTGACCGTCGACGGCACGCTCCTCGAGGTCGTGGACGGCAACGCGGCGGTGGCCATCGACGCACTGGGTGTGCCGATCATCGGTCTGACCGACGCGGTGATCCTCGCTGCGCTCGGCCCGATCGTCAACGCGGTCATTGACTCCGACACGGGGGCACTCGGCACGCTCCTCACGACCCTCACCGACGACGTGCTGAACCCGGTGATCGACGCGCTGAACCCCGCCATCCTCCTGCTCGACACGGTCGTCTCGCTCCTCGCCAACGTGCAGGAGCCAGAGCCGCCGGTTGCCGGCGCCGTCTTCCAGGAGACCGCTCTGCGACTCAGCGTCCTGCCGACGGCCATCGTGCCCGGGCTGCTCGAGCTGAACCTCGCCCGAGCCCTCGTGGGTCCGAACCTCGTGGCCCCCGTCCTCCTCACGCTGACACCCGATGAGGGCCCGACGGCCGGTGGCACGCTCGTCACCATCGACGGCACCGCGCTCGCCGGCCCGACCGCGGTGACGATCGACGGCGTCTCCGTGCCCTTCACCCAGGTGAGCGACACCCAGGTGTCCTTCACCACGCCGCCGCACGCAGCCGGGCCAGTCGACGTGACGGTGACCACCGCGGCCGGCGTCTCGGCGCCACTGCCGTTCACGTTCGTGCCGGCTCCGGTGCTGACGGTGCTGACGCCTGATGAGGGGCCGGTCGCCGGAGGCACGCCGGTGACGATCACGGGCACGGACCTGGCCGGTGCGACCGAGGTGACGATCGACGGGGCATCCGTGCCGTTCACGCAGGTGAGCGACACCGAGATCACGTTGGTGACGCCGCCGCACGCGGCCGGTCCGGTCGACGTGATCGTGGAGACGCCCGGCGGGCCGAGCAACGCGCTGCCGTTCACGTTCGTGCCGGCTCCGGTGCTGACGGCGCTCACTCCCGATGAGGGTCCGGTCGCCGGAGGCACGCCGGTGACGATCACGGGCACGGATCTGGCCGGTGCGACCGAGGTGACGATCGATGGGGCATCCGTGCCGTTCACGCAGGTGAGCGACACCGAGATCACGTTCACGACGCCGCCGCACGCCGCGGGTCCGGTCGACGTCGTGGTGACCACGCCCGGCGGGGACAGCAACGCGCTGCCGTTCACCTACGTGCCGGCGCCCAGCCTGATCGCCCTGACGCCCGATGAGGGCCCGGCCGCCGGTGGCACGCTCGTGTCGATCACGGGTACGAACCTCGGCGGTGCGACCGCCGTGACGATCGACGGGGCATCCGTTCCGTTCACCCAGGTGAGCGCCACCGAGGTCACCTTCGTGACGCCGCCGCACCTGCCCGGGCCGGTCGACGTGACCGTCACGACGCCGGGTGGTGTCAGCGGCCCGCTCGCGTTCACCTACCTGCCCGGACCGGTCATCCTCTCGCTCACGCCTGAGGTCGGCCCAGTGGCGGGCGGCACGCTCGTCACCATCACGGGCAGCGGGCTCACCGGCGCGACCGACGTGACGATCGACGGCGTCCCGGTCGCCTTCACCCCGGTCAGCGACACGGAGGTCACGTTCGTCACGCCGCCGCACGCCGCGGGGCCGGTCGACGTGGTCGTGTCCACGCCCGGAGGTGACACCAACCCGCTTCCGTTCACCTACCTCGATGTGCCGGCGCTCACCGCGCTGACGCCCGACGAGGGTCCGACGATCGGTGGCACCATCGTGACGATCACGGGCACCGCGCTCGCCGAGGCGACGGAGGTGACGATCGACGGCGTCTCGGTGCCGTTCACGCAGGTGAGCGACACGGAGATCGCGTTCGTGACGCCGCCGCACGCCGCGGGTCCGGTGGACGTGGTGGTCATCACGCCCGGTGGCACGAGCAACCCGCTGCCGTTCACCTACGTGCCGGCTCCGGTGCTGACGGTGCTGACGCCTGATGAGGGGCCGGTCGCCGGAGGCACGCCGGTGACGATCACCGGCACGGACCTGGCCGGTGCGACCGAGGTGACGATCGACGGGGCATCCGTGCCGTTCACGCAGGTGAGCGACACCGAGATCACGTTCGTGACGCCGCCGCACGCGGCCGGTCCGGTCGACGTGATCGTGGAGACGCCCGGCGGGCCGAGCAACGCGCTGCCGTTCACGTACGTGCCCGCTCCGGTGCTGACGGCGCTCACTCCCGATGAGGGTCCGGTCGCCGGAGGCACGCCCGTGACGATCACCGGCACGGATCTGGCCGGTGCGACCGAGGTGACCATCGATGGGACATCCGTGCCCTTCACCCAGGTGAGCGACACCGAGATCACGTTCACCACGCCGCCGCACGCCGCGGGTCCGGTCGACGTCGTGGTGACCACGCCCGGCGGGGACAGCAACGCGCTGCCGTTCACCTACGTGCCCGCCCCGGTGCTCACGGCGCTCTCGCCGGCCGATGGTCCTGAGACCGGCGGCACCGAGGTCACCATCACCGGCACCGATCTCGGCGGCGCGACCAGCGTCACGGTCGACGGCGAGGAGGTGGACTTCACCGTGGTGGACGACGCGACGATCACGATCGTGACGCCCCCGCACGCCGCCGGCCCGGTCGACGTGGTCGTCACCACCCCCGGTGGAGCCTCGCCGCCGCTCGAGTTCGAGTACACGCCCGTCACCACCATCGACGGGATCGCACCGGGCACGGGACCGGAAGCGGGCGGCACCCAGGTGACCATCACCGGGCACTGCTTCGCCGGGGCGACCGCCGTGTGGTTCGGGGACGTGCCCGCGACGAGCTTCGAGGTCGTCGACGACACCACGATCATCGCCGTCGCACCCGCGGGAGTCGGGACGGTCGACGTGACGGTCGTCGGGTCCGAGGCGTGCGGCGACGCGACCGCCGAGGGCGGATTCGCCTACACGCCGGCCGCCGGCGCACCGCCCGCTGCCGGCCCGGGCAGCGGCCAGTCCGGAACCACGTCGGGCATCGCCTCGACCGGATTCGACCCGACCCCGTGGCTCGGGGGCGCGCTCGTCGTGCTCCTCGCCGGGGCGCTCATGCTGCTCAGTCGCCGTCGGGGGGCGCGCGGCTGAGCATGGCGGCTCCCGCCCGCGTCCGGCAGGGGACGCCGGCGGGCGGGAGCCGCCCACCCGCGCGACGGCAGAACGGGCCGCCGCCCGGCGCACCGCGCGGTGGGCGCCAGCGGTCAGCCGTGGCGGCGAGCGCAGTCGATGCAGAGCGTCGCGGTCGGGCGTGCGTCGAGACGTGCCACGGTGATCCGCTTGCCGCAGTTCGCGCAGACGCCGTAGCTGCCGTCGGCGATGCGGGCGAGGGCGCGCTCGACGTCGGCGAGCTCGGCACGCACGTCGGCCAGCACGGCCGTGCGCTGCGACCACTCCTGCGTCATCGTCGGGCCTTCGGGGTCGTGCTCGTCGTCGGCCGAGGCATCCGACCTCGCGGTGCGCACCTCGCTCATGACGCCGTCGAACTCCGCGAGGCGCTCCTCGGCGTCGGCGCGTTCGGCGCGCAGCCTGCCTTCGAACCGTGCGAGCTGTGCCGGGGTCATCGTCGTCGCCGTCATCTCGCCCCCTTTCCGATCCCCGAATGCTACGCCTGCGGCATCCGGACGCCGTGTCAGACGCGGCAACTACGATTGAGGCGTGGTCACCGCCCTGTATCGCCGCTACCGGCCTGAGACGTTCGCCGAGATGATCGGCCAGTCGCAGGTGACCGAGCCCCTCATGACCGCGCTCCGCACCGATCGCGTGAATCATGCCTACCTCTTCAGCGGCCCGCGCGGCTGCGGCAAGACGACCTCGGCGCGCATCCTCGCCCGCTGCCTCAACTGCGCCGAGGGGCCGACCGACGTGCCCTGCGGCGTGTGCCCGAGCTGTGTCGAGCTGGCGCGGGGCGGCAGCGGATCGCTCGACGTCGTCGAGATCGATGCGGCCAGCCACAACGGCGTCGACGACGCCCGCGACCTGCGCGAGCGCGCCGTGTTCGCGCCGGCCCGCGACCGCTACAAGATCTTCATCCTCGACGAGGCCCACATGGTCACGCCGCAGGGCTTCAACGCGCTGCTCAAGCTCGTCGAAGAGCCGCCCGAGCACGTGAAGTTCATCTTCGCCACCACCGAGCCCGACAAGGTGCTCGGCACCATCCGCTCGCGCACGCACCACTACCCGTTCCGGCTCGTGCCGCCCGGGCCGATGCTCGAGTACGTGCAGCAGCTCTGCACCGAGGAGGGCATCGAAGTCGCCCCCGGCGTCCTGCCCCTCGTGGTGCGCGCGGGCGGCGGATCGCCGCGAGACACGCTGTCGCTGCTCGACCAGCTCATCGCCGGCTCAGAGGGCACCACCATCGACTACGAGCGCGCGGTGGCGCTGCTCGGCTACACGCACGGCGCCCTCCTCGATGAGGTCGTCGACGCGATCGGCGCGAAGGATGCGGCGGGTGCCTTCGCCGCAGCCGACCGGGTGGTGCAGACCGGCCAGGACCCGCGGCGGTTCGTCGAAGACCTGCTCGAGCGGCTCCGCGACCTCATCGTGGTCGCCGCATCGTCACCCGAGACGGCGGCTGCCGTGCTGCGCGGCGTCCCGGCCGACGAGCTCGCGCGCATGGCAGCGCAGGCGGCCGCATTCGGCTCGGCCGAGCTCTCGCGGGTCGCCGACCTGGTCAACCAGACCCTCACCGAGATGACCGGCGCCACCTCGCCGCGCCTCCACCTCGAGTTGATGCTCGCGCGGGTGCTCGTGCCGTCGAGCGACGACTCCGAGCGCGGGGCACTGGCGCGGGTCGAGCGCCTCGAGCGTCGCATCGGGGTGACGGATGCTGCGGGCGACCGCTCTGCGGTCGATGCGCCGGTCGCCGTGGCTGAGCCCGCCCGCCCGCCCGCCGTCTCCTCGGCGCCCGCACGCGTTCCGCCGTTCCCGCCCACGTCCAGGGTCGAGCCGGCTTCGGCGGCGGCTGCGTCGTCGGACCGCGACGAGGCGGCAGCTCGGGGTCCGGCGGCGGAAGCGCCGGCCTCGGGTCCTGCCACCGACGCATCCGCGGCACCAGCGTTCGACGCGCCGGTGGCGGCACCTGCCGGCTCCGGCGCACCCGCCGCAGCGGCATCCGCTGTGCCCGCCCCCGCCCCGAGACCCGTCGGTCCGGTCACGCTGCAGCAGATGCGCGACGCGTGGCCCGAGGTGCTCGCGTCCCTCCAGCGCACGAAGCGCAGCGCGTGGATGGTGGCGTTCACCGCCCAGGTGCGCGAGTTCCGCGACGGCGAGGTGCTCGTGCTCGCCTTCCCGAGCGAGCAGGATGTCGCCGGGTTCCGCGGCGGGGCGCCGGGCCAGAGCGTGAGCGAACTGCTTCGCAGCGCCATCAACGAGGTGCTGGGCGTCACGGTGAAATTCATTGCCAAGGTCGAGGGCGCTACGCGCGGCGACGCGCCGGTCGACGTGTCGTCGTCGGCTCCGGAACCGTCGGCACCCGCACCCGCACCGGCACCGTCCGCCCCTGCTCCATCGTCCGCACCCGAGGGCCGGTCCCAGGCGCCCGTGGCCGGTCCCGCCGCCGCGTCGGGCGGCGCTCCCTCCTCGTCGGGCGCTCCCGCCTCGCGCGCCAGCGCTGCTCGCCAGAGCGCCGTAACGGCGGCCCCTGCCGCGCCGAACGGCCCCGTCGACTCGTGGGCCACCGTCGCCATCCCGGCCGACGACCCGGTCGAGGCGCCCCGGCCCGCCGGCGCCACGAACGCTGCTGCAGGTGCCTCGTCCACCTCCGCAGCGACGCGGGCCCAGGACTCCGCCTCCGCGGCGCCCGTCGTAGCCCCGGTCGCCGTCGCCGTGGCCGAACGACCCGGCTCCGCCCCCGACTCGTTCGCCGACATCCCCGACGATGCCGACGCGCCGCCCGAAGACGAGGAGCCGCCGTTCGATCCCGGGCCGCCGCCCGAGATCGACCTCGAGCCCGTGGTGCCCGCGGTGCCCGACGCCGCCCCCGCGCGGCGTGCCCCCCGGAGCAACGCGGCGCGCGGGGCTTCGGCACCCCCGCCGAGCGACGGAATCCAGCGCTACGGCGAGGCCGTGGTGCGCGAGGTCCTCGGAGCGACGTTCCTCGAGGAGGTCGAGGCGCCCGCGCGCCCCGGCTTCGGGGAACGGGGGTAGCGCGTGTACGAGGGCATCGTCCAAGAACTCATCGACGAACTCGGTCGCCTCCCCGGCATCGGGCCGAAGTCGGCGCAGCGCATCGCGTTCCACATCGTGCAGACCGAGCACTTCGACGTGTCGAGGCTCGCCGAGATCCTGACGGAGGTGCGCGACAAGGTGCGCTTCTGCGAGATCTGCGGCAACGTGTCCGAGCAGGCCACCTGCTCCATCTGCCGCGACCCGCGGCGCGACCCCGCGCTGATCTGCGTGGTCGAGGAGGCGAAGGACGTCGTCGCGATCGAGCGAACCCGCGAGTTCCGGGGGCTCTACCACGTGCTCGGCGGAGCGATCAGTCCGATCGACGGCATCGGTCCCGACGAGCTGCGCATCCGCCAGCTCATGCAACGGCTCGCCGACGGCACGGTCACCGAGGTCATCATCGCGACCGATCCGAACCTCGAGGGCGAAGCCACGGCGACCTACCTGAGCCGCCTGCTGACCACGCTCGAGATCCGCGTCACGCGCCTCGCGTCGGGCCTTCCCGTGGGCGGCGACCTCGAGTACGCCGACGAGGTCACGCTCGGTCGTGCGTTCGAGGGTCGTCGCGTCGTCGGCTGACGGCACCCGTGCGGTGGGCGGTGCGTACGTCGCCCGCGCCGCGGCATCCGCCAGCCCTTGACCGAACCCGCACCCGACCACTGGAATGGGTCGCATGGCCACCAAGGGTGAGGAATGGGTCGCGCAGTACGTCGCGGCATGGAAGTCGAACGACCCCGAGCAGATCGGCGCGTTGTTCACCGATGACGCGGTCTACCTGACCAGTCCCGACTCGGACGCGCGGCGCGGCCGCGAGGCGATCGTCGCCGGCTGGCTCGAGGACCTCGACGAGCCGGGGACGTGGACGTTCGACTGGAAGGTGATCCACGAGGACGACGGGTTCGCCGTCGTGCAGGGCCGCACCGAGTATCCGGCCGAGCGCGACTACATCAACCTGTGGATCGTCCGGCTGGCCGACGACGGCCGCGCCACCGAGTTCACCGAGTGGTACATGCCCCGGCCGCACGAAGGCTGAACTACCGCAGCACCTCGACGAGCACGACCCACGCCAACAGGATGGACGTGATCACGGCGAGTATCGAGCCGACGGCCACGAAGGCGAGCCCGGCGCTGGCCGGTCCCGTCACCAGGAGGACCCCGCCGGCGAGGAACCCGAGGAGCGGCAGCACGCCGACCGTCGCCTTCGCGAACCGCCCCCACTTCGAGGAGACCCGGTCCTTGGTGGCGAGCACCCGCATCGAGTGCACCTGGAAGACGCCGGCGGCGACGGCGCCGACCAGCACCTCCGCGCCGTAGAGCTCGACCGGCTGGCCGGGAACGAGGCCGAACGCCCCGGCGACGATCGCCAGCACGAGCGTGGCCACCGAGGCGCCGGCCCGCGCCGGCAGTGTGGCCGACGACATGATCGTGCCGATGTTGACCGACATGGCGACGATCAGCAGGCCCGCGAGCGCCGCCGTGGCCCCGACCATGGCCACGTTGAAGTCCTTCCACGGTTCCAGCGCCTCCGACATGACCGCACTCTATCGGCGGCCCGACCGCCGCCGTCACATTGCCGGGGCCGTATACGCGCCGCCGTATGATGGTGCTTCCGGCCGCCGCACGAACGATACCCGGCGCCAGCGACCACCCCCGGGAGACCACGTGAGCTTGATCGTGCAGAAGTTCGGCGGGTCGTCCGTCGCCGACGCGGAGAGCATCAAGCGGGTCGCCAAGCGCATCGTCGAGACCCGCAAGGCGGGCAACGACGTGGTGGTCGCCGTCTCCGCCATGGGCGACACGACCGACGAGCTCCTCGACCTCGCGACCGAGGTCACGCCGATCCCGGCGCCGCGCGAGCTCGACATGCTGCTGTCGGCGGGCGAGCGCATCTCGATGGCGCTGCTGGCCATGGCGATCAAGAGCATGGGGCACGAGGCGCGCTCCTTCACCGGCAGCCAGGCCGGCATGATCACGGATGCCACGCACGGCGCCGCCCGCATCGTCGACGTCACCCCGGTGCGCCTCCGCGAGGCGCTCGACGAGGGCGCGATCGTGATCGTCGCCGGCTTCCAGGGCTTCAGCCGCGAGTCGCGCGACATCACGACCCTCGGCCGAGGCGGCAGCGACACCACCGCCGTCGCGCTCGCCGCGGCGCTGAACGCCGACGTCTGCGAGATCTACACCGATGTCGACGGCGTGTTCACGTCCGATCCGCGCATCGTGAAGAAGGCCCGCAAGCTCGACCGCATCACGAGCGAGGAGATGCTCGAGCTCGCGGCATCCGGAGCCAAGGTGCTGCACATCAGGGCGGTCGAGTTCGCCCGGCGCCACGGCGTCACCCTGCACGTGCGTTCGTCGTTCAACAACAGCGAGGGGACGATCGTCTACGACCCCTCGCGTCTTCCCGAAGGAGCAGCAGTGGAAGAGTCCGTCATCGCGGGCGTCGCGGTCGACCTGACCGAGGCGAAGATCACCGTCGTCGGCGTGCCCGACGTGCCCGGTGTGGCCGCCAAGATCTTCAAGATCGTCGCGAACACCAACGCGAACGTCGACATGATCGTGCAGAACGTGTCGGCCGCGTCGACCGGGCGCACCGACATCTCGTTCACCCTGCCGAAGTCCGACGGCGAGCGGGCGCTCACCGCGCTGTCCAACTCGCAGGAGGCGGTCGGGTTCAACTCGCTGCAGTACGACGACCAGATAGGCAAGCTTTCGCTCGTGGGCAACGCGATGCGGTCGGCCGCGGGCGTGTCGGCCCGGCTCTTCGAGGCCCTGTACGAGGCCGGGATCAACATCGAGATGATCTCCACGAGCGAGATCCGCATCTCGGTCGTGACGCGCGCCGACAGCGTCCACGCCGCCGCGCGTGCCGTGCACACGGCGTTCGAGCTCGACGGCGAGGACGACGCGGTCGTGCACGCCGGCACGGGCCGCTGACGGCGGGTCGTCGGCTGCGGCATCCGTCGATCACGGATGCCGCAGGGCACGACATCGTCGAAATCCACTCCCGCGGCGGGGGAATCCTGCCAACGTTCCGCTGACGGCGGACGGGGGTCGCACAGGCTGGGACAATGGAACAACGCTTCCCGTCGGCTTCGCCGTACGGATGATGGAGGAGAGCACGTGGGCAACACCAACGCAGTGAACATCGGCGTCGTCGGCGCCACCGGCCAGGTCGGCGCCGTCGTGCGCCGCCTCCTCGAGGAGCGCGACTTCCCGGTCGCCTCGATCCGCTACTTCGCCTCGGCGCGGTCGGCGGGCTCGACGCTGCCGTGGAAGGGCCAGGACATCGTCATCGAGGATGCCTCGACGGCCGACCCGACGGGCCTCGACATCGCGATCTTCTCCGCCGGTGCCACGCTCTCGAAGGCGCAGGCACCCCGCTTCGCCGCTGCCGGTGTCACGGTCATCGACAACTCCAGCGGCTGGCGCATGGACCCCGACGTGCCCCTCGTGGTCAGTGAGGTCAACCCGCACGCGATCGACGAGGCACGCAAGGGCATCATCGCGAACCCGAACTGCACCACGATGGCCGCCATGCCGGTGCTGAAGGTGCTGCACGACGAGGCCGGCCTCGAGCGACTCATGGTGTCGACCTACCAGGCCGTGTCGGGCGCGGGGCTCGCCGGCGGCGAGGAGCTGCTCGAGCAGGCGCGTGCCGCCGTCGCGCAGGACGCCATCCAGCTCGTGCACGACGGCCGTGCCGTCGAGTTCCCCGAGGCGCAGAAGTTCCCGCGCACGATCGCGTTCGACGTCATCCCGCTCGCGGGGTCGATCGTCGACGACGGCGACCTCGAGACCGACGAGGAGAAGAAGCTCCGCAACGAGAGCCGCAAGATCCTCGAGCTGCCGGGCCTGCGCGTCGCGGGCACCTGCGTGCGCGTCCCCGTCTTCACGGGCCACTCGCTGTCGATCCACGCCGAGTTCGCCAACCCGATCACGCCCGAGCGCGCGACCGAGCTGCTGTCGGATGCCCCGGGCGTCGCGCTCTCCGACGTGCCCACGCCGCTCCAGGCCGCCGGCACCGACCCGAGCTACGTCGGCCGCATCCGGCAGGACCAGAGCGCGCCCGACGGCACCGGGCTCGTGCTCTTCGTCTCGAACGACAACCTCCGAAAGGGCGCGGCCCTGAACGCGGTGCAGATCGCGGAGCTGGTGGCGGCGAAGCTGCCCGTCGCCGTCTAGGCGGCGCGCCGCGGCATCCGCAAGCTCGCGGGTACCGAACCACGGTCATGAAGCAGGGTGGCGAGCAGCGGCCGCGACGGATGCCGCGCGCGGCCCGCGCGGTCGCGGTGCTCGCCGGGGCGGCATCCGTCGTGGTGTTGGCCGCGTGCGGTGTGCCCGCCACGTCGGCGCCCGGGCAGGCGGCGTCGCCGTCTTCCGGACAGCTCGTCGCCGCCTTCTACGGCGACTCGTACACCCGCGGCACGGGCGCGAGCTCACCCGAGCACCGGTGGTCGACGATCGTGGCCGCCGAACGGGGGTGGTGGGAGTTCAATCCCAGCGTCGACGGGCTCGGGTTCGTGAACCACCGGGAGCCGACGCCGGACGGCGCGGGCGCCACGGGCGTGGACCTCGTCGACCAGATCGTCGAGCACGAGCCGGCGCCCAGCCTGGTCATCGTCACGATGGGACTGAACGACAACTTCTCGATGCCGTCGCGGGCGGACGACATCGAGCAGGCGATCGGGGTCGACCTCGCGCGGTTCGCGGATGAGCTGCCCGAGGCGCGGCTCGTGGTCGTCGAGCCGTTCTGGTACACCGACGAGCGGCCCGACTCGGTCGAGCAGATCATCGGGTGGGTCGAGGCGGCCGCCGACGAGGTCGGCGCGGACTACATCGGGGGCGCGTCGCACTGGCTCGAGGGGCATTCCGAGTGGATGGCAGCCGACGGCATCCACCCGAACGACGAGGGCTACGCCGAGATCGCCCGCCGCATGGACGCGGAGCTGGCGCAGCTCGGGCTCTGAGCGCCGCGGCGCGAATCCGAACCTCGTCCGTCGACGAAGAAGTGGCCCGCGCTCGGAAACGCATGAGAATCCGGGTCATGGCTACGTTCTGGGCCCCGGCGGGCGGATTCTCATGCCTTTCGCACCGTCGGGGAGGGGCGCCTCGGGCCGACGTCGGTTCGTGCGCCCGCCGATCGCGCTCCCTGCTCCGCGTGCGCCCGTCGCGCGCTTCGCTTGACCTTTCTGAGTTTTGTATACAGAATACGGAGGACGCAATTCCCGAGCCCGAGTCCGGGCCGGCCCCCCTGCAATGACGAAAGAGGTGCGGAATGCCCCGCGCGAACTCGAAGATGAGGCGCCTGCTCGCGGTCGGAGCCGCGAGCGCAATGATGATCGGCCTGGCGGCGTGCAGCGGGGGAGGAGGTGCATCCGACGAGAACACCGTGGTCTGGTCGACGTGGGGAACCCCTGAGGAGCTCACCCGCTTCGAGGAGTTCAATGAGGAGTTCATGAAGCGGCACCCCGACATCACCGTCGAGCTGCAGCCGGTCGCGAGCTACGCCGACTACCACTCCAAGCTGCTCGCCCAGCTCACGAGCAACACCGCACCCGACGTCTTCTACATCGGCGACGACAAGATCGGCCAGTTCGTCGACGCGAAGGTGCTCGCCCCGCTGACGAAGCTCATGGAGTCCGACGCGAGCGAGACGAAGCCTGACGACTTCTTCCCCGGCCTCTTCGGCGCCGCTGAGCAGGACGGCGAGATCTTCGCCGCCCCGAACGACTCGAACCCCGACGTGCTCTGGTACGACACGCAGGCCCTCGCCGCGGCCGGGATCACCGAGGACCCGGCCACCCTCGCCGAGAACGGCGAGTGGACCACCGAGAAGTACCTCGAGATGAACGACAAGCTCGCCGCGGCGGGTCTCACCGGCTCGATGTTCTGGAACTACTGGGCCACGCACTACAGCTGGATCTCGTCGCAGGGCGGCACGGCCTACGACGAGTCCGGTGCGTTCGTCGGCAACGACGACGCGACCACGGTCGACGCGGTCGACACGCTCGGTCGCTACTTCCAGGACGGCACCTTCGTCGTGGCCGACTCGATGCCCGAGGGCGCCGGCGCCGACAGCGAGTTCGTGACGCACAAGGCGGGCTTCTTCTCGCAGGGCCGCTACACGATCGGCACCGTGGAGAGCGCGGGCGAGCAGGACAGCTACGACATCGTCCGCTGGCCCACGCCCGACGGACAGCCCGCGCCGACCGGCGTCGCCACCTCGTACCTGGCGATCAACGGCAAGTCCAAGGCGAAGGATGCCGCGTTCACGTTCTGGACCGAGTTCCTCTCGGCCGAGGGCCAGGTGTTCCGCCTCCAGGGCGGCGGCAACGCGGTCCCGTCGATCAAGGGCGCCGACGAGGTCGTGCTCGAGGACGGCTACCCCGCCCACGCCCAGACCTTCCTCGACATGCGCGACATCGGCTTCGAGGACTACGCCGCCGAGGCGGTCGTGCCCGGTCTCTCCACCGACGTGAGCGACCTGTTCCTCAAGCTCTACGAGGGCAAGTCCGACGCGCAGGGCACGCTCGATGCGGTCGCCGACCTGGTGGCCTCCAAGACGGGCGAGTGAGCGGCGAGATGACCGTCATGACGGGCGACGCGACCGCGACTCGGGTCGCGTCGCCCGCGCCTCCCGCACCATCCGCGCCGGGCGGGCTCCGTAGGGAGTCCGCCTGGCGGCGGCGCGACCGCCGCTGGGGCTACGCCTTCATCGCCCCGCAGGTCATCGGCATGGCCCTGTTCGTGCTGCTGCCGTTCGTCGCCAGCCTCGTGCTCGCCTTCGCCTCGTGGGACGGGCTCACCGAGCTCACCTGGGTCGGCTTCGAGAACTTCACGGCGCAGATGCAGGACGAGCTCCTGCTCCGCTCGATCGTGAACACCTTGATCATCGCCGTCGTGACCGTGCCGATCGGCCTGGGGCTCGCCGTCGTCATCGCGGTCGCGCTCGAGAAGCTCAAGACCCGCACGCTCTACCTGATCCTCTTCTTCGCCCCGGTCGTCACCTCGACGGTCGCGGTCGCCATGATCTGGCAGCAGATGTTCCGCGTCGACGGGGTGCTCAGCGAGACGATCGCGACGGTCTTCGGCATCGCCCCGCCCGACTGGCTCGGCGACCCCAAGCTCGCGCTCCTGGCCGTGTGCATCGTGTCGATCTGGTCGGCGCTCGGCCTCAACGTGATCATCTTCCTCGCGGGCCTGCAGAACATCTCGCCCTCGGTGATCGAGGCGGCCCGCATCGACGGCGCCGGGGCCTGGCGGCTGTTCCGCAGCATCCGGATGCCGCTGCTGTCGCCGATCATCTTCTTCTCGTCGATCGTGGCCTTCATCTCGTCGCTGCAGACGTTCGACACGGTCTACGTGCTCACCGCCGACGCGGGACCCGACAACGCCACTCGCACGATCGTGTACCACATCTACGACCTCGGCTTCGGGCGGTTCGAGTTCGGGCCGGCGAGCGCGGCATCCGTGATCCTGCTCGTGCTCACGCTCGTGATCACCGCGATCCAGTTCGGCGCCCAGAAGAAGTTCGTGCACTACGAGGATGACGCAGCATGAGCGCAGCAGAGATCGAGACCACCCTCGTCGGCCGTCCCGACCTCGAGCGGGCGTCGTCGCCGCGCTCGGGCATCGGGCGTCGCCGCGCCGGGGCCACCGCATTGCACGTGGGACTCATCGTGGCGGGCGTCGCCATGGTGTTCCCGTTCGCGTGGATGCTCATCACGTCGTTCAAGACGTTGCCGCAGCTGCTGCAGGACCCGCGCAGCTTCTGGCCGGCCCCGTGGACGCTCGACAACTACATCGAGGCGTGGAACGCCGTGCCGTTCGCGCAGGCGTACCTGAACAGCATCTACATCTGCGTGCTGGCGGTCGCCGGCACCCTGCTCACGGCGTCCATGGCCGGCTACGCGTTCGCGCGCATCCGGTTCCGCGGCAGCCGGGTGATCTTCATCGTGTTCCTCGCGACGCAGATGATCCCGAAGCAGGTGACCCTGATCCCGTTCTACCTGCTGATGAGCCAGTTCGGCTGGGTCGACTCCCACCTGTCGCTGATCGTGCCGGCGATGCTCGTGAACCCGTTCGCGGTGTTCCTCATGCGGCAGTTCGTGCTCTCGCTGCCGAAGGAGCTCGAGGAAGCGGCCCTCGTCGACGGCGCCGGACGCTGGCGCACGTTCTGGAGCATCATCCTGCCGAACCTCAAGCCGGGCCTCGGCGCCCTCAGCATCATCGTCGCGCTCGACGTGTGGAACAGCTTCCTCTTCCCGCTCGTGCTGCTGAACTCGCCAGACCTGTTCACCGTGCCGCTGCTGCTCTCGAGCTTCCGCGGGCAGTTCGGGTCGATCAATTACGGGCTCGTGATGGCGGCGTCGGCGCTGGCGACGATCCCGATGCTCATCGCGTTCGTCATCGGGCAGCGGCGCATCCTGAACAGCATGGCCGCGTCGGGACTGGGCGGCCGATGACGGTGACGGATGCCGCGGCGCTGGCCGCGCTCGCCGGCACGCACCTCGACCTGGTGCAGGCGCCGTTTACGCTGCCGCGCTCGCGCCTCCTCGTGTTCCGCGAGGGCGAGGGCGTGCGCGTGCACACGTCGGAGTACGAGCGGATGCTCGCCGAGTGCCGCGTGCTCGACGCGCTGGTGGTGCGCGGCTCCGACGGTGCGGCCCTGCCGATCACGCGGGTGCTGCCGCATCGCGTCGAGTTCGGCGGGGGCGTCGTGACGCTGGGGTTCGCGGGGCCGGCCGCGCTCACCGTCGGCCTCGCAGAGGCTGGCGCGGCCGGGGTCACGATCGAGTGGACGACCCCCGATGGCGAGCGTGCGCACGTCGGGCTCGGCGCGGACGCGACGGCGGTGCGATTCGGCGTGGCCGCCGACCGCCGCGTCGGCGCCGCGGCATCCGGAACCCACTCCGCCGACCTCGCGGAGAGCGAGGCGCTCTGGCTCGACTGGTTCGCGCGCTGCCCCCGGGTGCGCGACGACCTCCAGTCGATGGCCGCCTTCTGCTGGTGGGTGCTCGGCGCCAACATCGTCGAGCTTCCCGCCCTGGGCCGTGCACGCGCCGTCGTGCCGTCGAAGATCGGCTACGTCGGGCTCTGGCAGTGGGACGCGTACTTCATCGCGGTCGGCCTCAGGCACGGCGACCCCGGGCTCGCGCGGGAGCAGCTCGAGCTCGCGTTCCGGTTCGCGGGCGACGACGGCCAGCTGCCCGACGTCGTGCATGAGCACGGCGTGCTCGCCAGCAGCGACGACCTGCCGCGGGCCGACCGGGAGAACCTCCGTCGCGCCGGCTCGGCGATCGCCGACCCCGCGGCGCCGGTTCCGCTCACGAAGCCGCCGCTCGCCGCGTGGGCGCTCGCGAAGGTGCTGGAGGTCGAGTCTGCCGACGACTGGGCACGGGAGCAGCTGGCGATCATCCGCCGGTCGCAGGACTGGTGGTTCGCGGCATCCGACCTCGACCACGACGGCATGCCCGAGTACGGGCATCCGTACTCCTCCGGCCTCGACGACAGCCCGATCTTCGACGGCCCGCTGCCGACGACCGCGCCCGACCTCGGGGCGTACCTCGTGCTCCAAGACCTCGAGCTCGCCCGGTTCGCGGAGCGGTTCGGCGATGCGGATGCCGCGGCGCACCGTGCCCGCGCCGATCGCACGCTCGAGCGGCTGCTCGAGCTCTGGGACGACGAGCGTGGCATGTTCCACGCGCGCGCCGCCGGCGCAGAGGTCGCGAGCGACACCGTTGTGGGGCTGATGCCGCTGCTCACCGGGCGGCTGCCGGGCGACATCGTCGATCGCCTCCTGACGGCGCTGCACGACCCTCGGCGTTTCGGAGCGGCCTGGTCGGTGCCGACGGTGGCCGTCGGCGACCGCGACTTCTCGCCCGAGCGCATGTGGCGCGGCCCGGTCTGGGTGAACACGAACGCGCTCGTCATCGAGGGGCTGCGCGCGTCGGGGCATCCCGAGCTCGCGCGCGCCCTCGCCGAGGAGACAGTGGCCCTCGTGGTCCGCGGCGGCGGCCCGCACGAGTACTTCAACCCGATCACCGGTGAGAAGGCGCGCACGGCCACGACCGCGTTCGGGTGGTCGGCGGCACTGTTCATCGACCTGGCGGTCGGCCTGTCCGCGTGATCGCCGTCGAGGAGCGGCGCCGGGCGCCTCCTCGACCGGTCGAGGGCCGTCAGGCGGTGAAGTAGGTGCTCGAGGCGTTGTCGAGGATGCGGCGCATGCCGTTCATCCAGTTCGCCTTGAGGGCGGCGATCGCCCCGGGCACGTCGCCGGCCGCGAGGCGCTCGGCGATCTCGGCATGCTCGGCGGCGACCCGCTCGACCATGACGTCGTTCGGCACAAGGAGGGACTCGTAGCGATGGAACGCGCCGCGCACGCTCGCGATCACGTCGAGCAGCCGCTGATTCGGGCACGCCGAGAGCATGATGCCGTGCCATTCGTCGTCCTTCGAGACCACCAGCGCGTGCTGCACGACCTCCTGGTCGAAGTCCGCGGCGAGCGCGGAGAGGCGTCGGCCGATCGCGCGCAGCTCGTCGATCGGGCTCAGCTCGAGGGCGAGGCTCTCCAGCGTGGCCATCACGGGAGCGAGGTCCTCGAACTCCTGGGCGCTCAGCGGGACGAACCGGAATCCCTTGCCGTTCTCGCTCGCGATCTGGCCCTCGCTCTCGAGGGCGATCAGCGCCTCGCGCAGGGGGGTGCGGCTGACGCCGAGTTCTGCAGCGAGCTGCACCTCGTTGATCCCCTCGCCGGGCTGCACCTCGCCGGCTCGCATCCGCGCGAGCAGCTCCTCGCGAACCTGCGAGCGAAGGTTCTTGCGTTCGATCGCCATCTGTCCTCGTCCTTCGGGCCGCTCCGTCGCGGCAAGCCTAGGGCTTGACCGGTTCGGACAACCGGCATACGGTGTCTGTATACAGAATACATTCTGCAGACAGTCGTGTACAGCATTCCAAGCTCAGAGAGGAGACGGCGTGGCCGGCGACATCCCCCGAAGCATCCGTCTCGACGCCCTCGCCTACGGCGGCGACTACAACCCCGACCAGTGGTCGGAGGAGGTCTGGCTCGAGGATGCGCGCCTCATGCGCGAGGCCGGGGTGAATCTCGTGAGCCTGCCGGTCTTCTCCTGGCCGCAGCTCGAGCCGCAGCCCGGCGCCTACGACTGGGGCTGGCTCGACCGCGTGATGGACGTGCTGTGGGAGGCCGGGGTCAGGATCGACCTCGCGACCGCGACCGCCACGCCGCCGTCGTGGCTCATCCGCAGCCACCCCGAAATGCTGCCGTGGGACGAGGACGGCCGGCGACTCGAGTTCGGCTCCCGGCAGGCGTACTGCCCGAGCTCACCCGTGTGGCGCGAGCACGTGGCACGGATGACGCGGGCGATGGCCGAACGCTACGGCGAGCACCCCGGACTCGCGCTCTGGCACGTGTCCAACGAGTACGGCGACCACGTGTCGCGCTGCTGGTGCCCCGAGTCATCCGCCCACTTCCGTCGCTGGCTCGAGGCGCGCTACGGCGACCTCGACGGGCTGAACGACGCGTGGGGCGTGAACGTGTGGGGGCAGCGGTACACCGCGTGGGAGCACATCGAGGCGCCGCGTCGGGCGACCGGGCCGGTGAACCCGACGCAGCTGCTCGACTTCGAGCGGTTCTCGTCAGATGCGCTGCTCGAGCTCTTCCAGCTCGAGATCGACGTGCTGCGGGAGGTCACCCCCGACATCGCGGTCACGACCAACTTCATGAGCCTCCTGCGCGACCTCGACTACTGGGACTTCGCTGCCGCCGAGGACCTCGTGACCGACGACGCCTACCCCGACCCCGCCGATCCCGACGCGCACGTGCCGGCCGCGCTCAACTACGGGCTGATGCGCTCGCTCAAGGGCGGGCGGCCGTGGCTGCTGCTCGAGCAGGCCGCGAGCGCCGTGAGCTGGCGCGACGTGAATGTGCCGAAGGCCCCCGGCCGGATGAGAATCGACAGCCTTCAGGCCATCGCCCACGGCTCGGACGGCGCCATGTTCTTCCAGTGGCGGCAGGCGAGGTACGGTCAGGAGAAGTTCCACTCGGCCATGCTCGGACACCGCGGCGAGGCGTCGCGCAGCTTCCAGGAGACGAAGGCGTTCGGCGCCGAACTGCAGCGGCTCGCGGCCGTTCGAGGCACCCGCGTGCGCTCCCGGGTCGCCCTCGTCGTCGACTGGGACTCCTGGTGGGGGTCGTCGGCGACGGAGTCGCTCCCCTCGCAGCGCCTGAACTGGCTCGCCCAGGCGCGCGCCTGGCATGCGGCGCTGCACGCCCTCGGCCACCCCGTCGACACCGTGCGCGCCACCGGCTCCTTCGACGGCTACGACGTCGTGGTCGTTCCGAACCTCTACGTCGCGGATGCCGCGCAGGCGGCCGCGCTCGCCGCCTTCGTCGCCCGGGGCGGCCAGCTCGTGGTCGGCCCGTTCTCGGGCGTCGTCGACGCCACCGAGACGGTGCACGACGGCGGCGCACCCGGGCCGCTCAGGTCGCTGCTCGGTGTCGAGGTGGATGAGCCGTGGCCGATCGCCGACGGGCAGGCGGAGCGCGTCGACCTCGACGGAGTCGGGTTCGGCAACGCCGTCTGGAGCGAGTGGCTCGAGGTGCACGACGGCACCGAGGTCCGCGCCCGGTACGCCACCGGCGAGCTCGCCGGCCGCGCCGCTGCGACCCGCCGCCCCTCTGGCGACGGCGCGGGTGCCGCCTGGTACCTGAGCGCCGTACTCGAGCCGGCGGGCCTGCTCGCCCTGTTCCGCGAGGTGCTCGCCGCGGCCGGCCTGCCGGTTCGGTCGCCCATCGACTCGAACCTCGAGGCCATCACCCGTTCCGACGCGACGACGGACTACACGTTCGTGCTCAACCACGGGCGCGACGAGCTCACGGTCGACGTGCCCTCGGGCGCCGAGGACCTGCTCACCGGCATCCGCACGACGGGCCGGCTCACCCTTGGCCGGTTCGGCGCCGCCGTGCTCGCCGCGCCGCGCGCCGACACGGCGCCCTTCATCACCCTGTCCGACACCCTGACACCACCGACTGAGGCACCATGACCGATCCGTTCGTCCATCCGTACATCCCGAACACCGCGCCCGAGTCCAGGGCCGCGATGCTCGCAGCCGTCGGTGCGGCATCCGTCGACGAGTTCTACGCCGACGTGCCCGCCGACCTGCGGCTCGACCGGCCGCTCGACCTGCCCGAGCCGCTCGTCGCCGAGCAGGACCTCGTGCGCCACGTCGAGGGCCTGCTCGCGAAGAACGTGTCGACGAGGCAGCGCCTGAGCTTCCTCGGCGCGGGCACCTACCACCACTACGTGCCGGCCGTCGTCGACGAGGTCATCGGTCGCAGCGAGTTCCTCACCGCGTACGCCGGCGAACCCTACGAGGACCACGGCCGCTTCCAGGCGCTGTTCCAGTACCAGTCGCTCATGGCCGAGCTGCTCGCGATGGACGTCGTGAACGTGCCGACCTACGACGGCTACCAGGCCACCGCCACCGCGCTCTCGATGGCCGGGCGGATGTCGGGGCGCCGGCGCATCCTCGTCGCGAGCGACGTGCCGCCCGCGAAGCTCTCGAAGGTGCGCGACTTCGTGCGCGTGCACCTCGACCTCGAGTTCGTGCCCACCGTCGACGGCGTCGCGGATGTCGCGGGTCTGGCGGCACGGCTCGGCGACGACGTCGCCGCGGTGTGGGTCGAGACCCCGAGTCACACGGGCGCGCTCGAGGCGCGGCTGCGCGAGATCGCCGACGATGCCCACGCTGTGGGCGCCGTGCTCGTGGTCGGCACCGACCCGATCGGCTACGGCGTGCTCACCCCGCCGGCCGAGCAGGGCGCCGACATCGTCTGCGGCGACATCCAGTCGCTCGGCCTGCACCAGTGGTTCGGCGGCGCGCACGGCGGCTTCATCGCCGTCCAGGACGACCCGCGGTTCATCATGGAGATGCCCTCGCGGCTCTTCGGCCTTGCCACGACCGACGTGCCCGGCGAGTACGGATTCGGCGACGTCGCCTACGACCGCACGTCGTTCGCGCACCGCGAGGAAGGGAAGGAGTGGGTCGGCACGGCTGCCGCCCTCTGGGGCATCGCCGCCGGCGTCTACCTCGCGCTCATGGGGCCACAGGGCATGCGCGACCTCGGCGAGGTGCTCCTCGCCCGCACCCGCTATGCGCAGCTCCGGCTCGCCGCGATCCCCGGCGTGACGCTCGGCGACGACGCCGCGCACCTGCGCGAGTTCACGATCGACGTGTCGGGCGCCGACGTCACCGCGACGGGCGTGGTCGATGCCCTCCGCACGCAGGGCATCGAGCCCGGCGTGGTGGTCGGCGAGCACCGCCTCCTCGTCTGCGTCACCGAGATGACGAGCCAGTCCGACATCGACCGGCTGGCGTCGGCGCTCGCCGGGCTCGTGAGCGAAGCGGGCCTCGACACGCGCTCCGCGCTACTCGATCCGCGGGAGCGCCGCAGCGAGGCATCCGTCAACGCCGAGTCCGGCCCGATCCTCGAGGAGCAGCGCGCATGAGCCTTCCCGTCGCCCCCAAGCCCGCCGTCCGTCGCTTCCACCAGGCGCGGTGGGACGAGCCGATCATCTTCGAGCTCTCCACGCCGGGCGAACGCGGCGTGCTCGTGCCGGCCGTCGAGCCGGGCGTGCGTGAGGCCGTCGGCGACGCGGTCGCCGCGCTGCCGGCCGGCCTTCGCCGTGCCGCGCCGCCCGCCCTTCCCGAGCTCGGGCAGATGCGCGTCCTGAAGCACTACCTGCGCCTGTCGCAGGAGAACCTCGGCGCCGACCTCAACGTCGACATCGGCCAGGGCACGTGCACCATGAAGTACGCCCCGAAGGTGAATGACCAGCTCGTCGGCACACCGGCCCTCACCGCCATGCACCCGCTGCAGGACCCGGCCGATACCCAGGGCGTGCTCGAGATCGTCTGGTCCACCGAGCGCATGCTCGCCGAGATCTCCGGCATGGACGAGGTGTCGCTGCACACGCAGGGCGGCTCGGCCGCGATCTGGTCGAACATCGCGATGATCCGCGCGTTCCACGAGGCCAATGGCGAGGGAGCGCAGCGCCGCGAGGTCATCACCACGATCTTCAGCCACCCCTCGAACGCCGCGGCGGCGAAGGCGGCCGGCTACGACGTGATCACCCTCCACCCGGATGCCGACGGCTACCCCGACCTCGCGGCGCTGCGGCAGGCGCTCTCGCCGCGCACCGCCGCCATCATGGTGACGAACCCCGAGGACACGGGCATCTACAATCCGGCGATCCGCGAGTGGGTGGATGCCGCGCACGCGGTCGGGGCGCTCGCCTCCTACGACCAGGCCAACGCGAACGGCATCCTCGGCATCACGCGCGCTCGCGACGCCGGATTCGACGTCTGCCACTTCAACCTGCACAAGACGTTCGGCACCCCGCACGGCTGCGGCGGGCCCGGTGCCGGCGCGAACGCGGTGAGCGCGGCGCTCGCGCCCTTCCTCCCGGGTCCGCGCGTCGTCCGCGACGGAGACCGGTTCGTCGTGCGCGAGCAGGATGAGCGGTCGATCGGCGCGGTCGGGCCGTTCTTCGGCGTGATCCCGAACATCGTGCGCGCCTACGCCTGGCTGATGGCGCTCGGCGCGCCCGGGCTGCGCGCCGTCGCCGAGACCGCGGTGCTCAACAACAACTACCTCATGAAGAAGGTGCTCGAGATCCCCGGCGCGTCCGCGCCGTACGCGGTCGGCCGCCGCCGCATCGAGCAGGTGCGGTACTCGTGGCAGGAGCTCTTCGAGGACACCGGCGTCACGTCGGAGGAGATCGGCGTGCGCGCGAGCGACTTCGGCATGCACTACTGGACGAGCCACCACCCCTACGTCGTGCCGCAGCCGTTCACGCTCGAGCCGACGGAGTCCTACTCGATGGCCGAGCTCGACGAGTACGCGGGCGTGCTCGCCGAGATCGCCCGCGAAGCCCGCGAGGAGGCCGAGACGGTGCGCACCGCGCCGCACCGCCAGAGCGTGCACTACACCCACCACGACGACCTCGACGACCCCGACCGGTGGGCCATCACCTGGCGGGCGTACCGTCGGAAGTACTTCGCCGAGACCGTCGCCTGAGCATGCTCGGACTCGTCGTCAATCCCATCGCCGGTGTCGGCGGGCCCGCGGGCCTCGCCGGCAGCGACGGTGCCGCCGTGCAGCGGCGCGCCGGCGAGCGCGGCGCGGCACCACGGGCGCAGGAGCGCGCACTCGTGGCGCTCGCGGTCGTGGCCGCGGCCCGGCCGGGTGCCCGCGTGCTCACGGCGGCCGGCGGGATGGGCGAGGACGTCGTGCGCGAGGCCGGCCTCGACCCGGTGGTCGTGTTCCGCGCGGACGCCCCGACGAGCGCCGCCGACACCTCGGCCGCCGCGCGGGCCATCGCCGACGCGGGAGCCTCGCTCGTGCTGTTCGCCGGCGGCGACGGCACCGCCCGCGACGTCGCGGCTTCGGTCTCGACGGAGGTGCCAGCCCTCGGGATCCCGGCCGGCGTGAAGATGTACTCGCCCGTCTTCGGCGTGAGCCCGCAGGCGTCCGGCGGGCTCGCCGCGGCATGGCTCGCCGCCGATGACGGCCGCGGTTTCCCCGTCCGGGAGCTCGAGGTGCTCGACGTCGACGAGGACGCGATGCGGCATGCCCGCATCGAGCCGCGGCTGTTCGGCGAGTTGGCCGTGCCGCATCGCCGGGGTCGCACGCAGGCGCGCAAGGCGGCGACGCCCGCCGGCGAGCAGGCGGCCGTGGTCGGCGCGGCCCGGGGTGCGGCATCCGCCATGCGCCCGGGCGTGCGCTACCTGCTCGGGCCGGGCGGCACGATGGCGGCGCTCGCACGGGAGCTCGGCGTGGCGAAGACCCCGCTCGGCGTCGACGTCGTGCTCGACGGCCGGATCGTGCGTGCCGACGCCTCCGAGGCGGAGCTCCTCGACGAGGTGGGCCACGGGCCCGCCAAGGCGGTCGTCACGGTGATCGGCGGCCAGGGCTTCCTGCTCGGGCGCGGCAACCAGCAGCTCTCCGCGCGCGTGCTCCGCGCCCTCGGCGACGACCCGCTCATCGTGGTCGCACCCGAACAGAAGCTCATCGACCTCGCCGGGCGCCCCCTGCTCGTCGACACGGGCGACGCCGAGGTGGATGCGGCGCTCGCCGGGTTCGCCCGCGCCATCACCGGCCCCGGCACCATCAGCATCTACCCGGTCCACGCACCAGAACACGAAGGAGAAGGCCATGCGCCTTGAGAACAAGCAGGCCATCGTCACGGGCGGCGCCGGCGGGATCGGACGCGCCACGTCCCTCGCGCTCGCCGCGGAGGGGGCATCCGTCGCCGTCGTCGACCTGAACGCCGAGGCGGCCGAAGCCGTCGCGGCCGAGATCCGGGAGACCGGCGGGGTCGCCATCGCCATCGCGGCGGATGTCGCGAGCGAGGCCGACATCGAGCGGGTCGTCGCCACGACGGTCGCCGAGCTCGGCGGCGTGGACGTCGTCTTCAACAACGCCGGCATCATCCGCCGAACGACCGCCGTCGAGACCACGGTCGAGGAATGGGACCGGGTGTTCGGGGTGAACGTGCGCGCGATCTTCCTCATGTGCAAGCACGTCGTGCCGATCATGGCCGCCGCGGGCGGCGGTTCGATCGTCAACACCGGCTCCGGCTGGGGCCTGAAGGGCGGCGGCCGGGCCATCTCGTACTGCGCCTCGAAGGGCGCGGTGGTGAACATGACCCGCGCGCTCGCGATCGACCACGGCCCGCAGGGCATCCGCGTCAACTCGGTGAACCCGGGCGACGTCAACACGGGCATGCTCCGCGACGAGGCCCGCCAGTTGTCGCAGGACGCCGACGCGTTCCTCGCCGAGGCCGCCGACCGCCCGCTGCAGCGCATGGGCGAGCCGCGCGAGGTCGCCGCGGCCGTCGTCTGGCTGGCGAGCGACGAATCGAGCTACGTCACCGGGTCGGCGCTCGTGGTCGATGGCGGCGGCATCGCCTGACCCCTGGGCAGCCGGTCGACGCGAAACGCATGAGAATCAGGGTGACGACCCCTCCAGGGCCGTCAACGGCCGGATTCTCATGCGTTCACGTCGGGCCGAGTTGGGGGCGTGCCGCCCGCTCGGCGCCCGCCCCGCCGGACGCGACCGCTCAGTCCTGGGGAATGGCCGCCACCACGTCGATCTCGACGAGGATGTCCGCCAGCCGCGACCCGACCGTCGTGCGCACCGGGTACGGCTCGGTGAAGAACTCGGCGTAGGCGACGTTGTACTCGGCGAAGTCGGCGAGGTCCTCGAGGTGCGCCGTCACCTTCACGACGTCGTCGAAGGTGAGGCCGTACTCGGCGAGCACCGCGCCGATGTTGCGCAGCACCTGGCGGGTCTGCTCGGCGGCGCCGCCCTCGACGACCTGGCCGGTCGCCGGGTCCTGGGGGCCGAATCCGGCCGTGTAGAGGAAGCCGTTGGCGACGACGCCGTGGCTGTAGGGCCCGGCGGGCTTGGGGGCGTTCGAGAGCGTGACGGCGGTCTTGGACATGGTTCCTCCGGTGTTCGGTTCGTTGTGGTGCGGGTGGTGCGTGTGGTGCGGTTCGGTTCGGTTTCGGGTCGGCGACGGTGTGAGTGACGGATGCCGCAGGCGCCCGCCCGCGGCATCCGCTCACCCGATCTCGTCGGCGATCGCGTCGGCGGCCTCCCGCAGCGCGGGCAGGAACGTCTGCAGGCGTTCGAGGTCGGCGACCATCCGCACCGCGCTCACGGAGATCGCCCCGACGACGCCCAGCGAGCTGCGGATGGGCACGGCGATGCAGTTCACGAACGGCTCGAACTCGCGGTCGTCGACGGCCCAGCCGCGCTCGGCCACGACGGCGAGCTCGCGGTCGAGCCGCTCGCGCGTGGTGATCGTGTGCTCGGTGTGGCGCTCCCAGGTCACGCCGCCGAGCACCGCGTCGCGACCGGCCGCGTCGAGGCTCGCGAGGATCGCCTTGCCGACCGCGGAGCTGTAGGGGATCACGGCCTTGCCGACGCGCGAGTACATGCGCACGCCGGACTCGTCCTCGGCCTTGTCGACGTAGACGATCGAGCGGTCCATGAGCGCCGCGAGGTGCACGGTGTTGCCGGTGCGTCGGTGGAGACGCCGCACGTGCTCGGCACCGGCGTCGCGCAGGTCGAGCGAGTCGAGTGCCTGTCGCGAGAGCGTGGCGAGGCGGGTGCCGAGGGCGTACCGTCCGCTGCCTCGGCGGCGCACCCAGCCGACCTCCTCGAGCGACTGCAGCTCGCGGAACATCGTCGACCGGTGCAGCCCGAACGACTCGGCGAGCTCGGCAACGGTGCGCGGGTCGGCGGCGATGGCGTCGATGATGCGGGCGGCGCGGGTCACGCTCTGCGACATGTCAGGCCTCCTCGGGGTTCGGCGACGGACGTGATCTGCGGATGCCGCGGCCGGGCGTCGCTCCGGTGAGTTCGCCGCCCGCGAGCACGGGCACGCCGGCGACGAGGACGTCGTCGATGCCCTCCGCGAGCGCGAGGGGTGCGTCGTAGGTGGCGCGGTCGCGCACGCGGACGGGGTCGACGAGCACGAGGTCGGCGATCCACCCCGGACGGATGCGCCCACGGCGGCCGAGCCCGAACCGGTCGACCGCGCGGGTCGAGACGAGCGCCGCGGCATCCGGCCAGCCGAGCACCTGCTCGTCGACGACGAGGGAGCGCAGGTAGCGCGCGAAGGAGCCGCGCGCCCTCGGATGCGGGTGGGCTCCGACGAAGATGCCGTCGGAGCCGCCGAGCGCCCGCGGGTGCGCGAGGATCGACGCGAGCTCTGCGGGGGAGCGCTCGCCCCGCACCGCCATGACCACGTTCACCTCGAGCCGCGACGCCAGCAGCACGTCGAGGGCGAAGACGGCCGGCGTGGAGCCTGCGCGTCGGGCGGCCTCGGCGAGCGTCAGCCCGTGCGCCCAGGCATACTCGGGCGCGGCGACGTGCGCGAGCGTGAGCATGCCCGGCCAGTCGGGGCCGAGGCTCGGGTAGTCGACGATCGTCGGGAACCAGTCGCGCAACAGCGCCGCGCGGTCGTCGGGGTCGGCCAGGACGGCCAGCACCTCGGTGGTCGGCCGCACGGTGAGCTGCGCGGGCAGGATGGGCATCGCGAGGATCGAGCAGCCTCGCGTATAGGGATACGCGTCGAAGGTCGCGTCGACGCCGGATGCCGCGAGCTCGCGCAGGAGCTCGTGCACGATCGGCGGCTCGGCGTGGAAGTGCGACACGTGCACCGGCACGCCCGCGTGCCGGGCGATCGCGGCCGCCTCGTCGGTGCCGGCGCGCGAGTTGGCCTCGTATCCGCCGCGCAGGTGCGAGACGTACACGCCGCCCGCCGCCGCGACCGGCTCGGCGAGGGCGGCGAGCTCGGCGGTGGGCGCGAAGACCCCCGGAACGTAGTCGAGGCCGGTCGAGAGGCCGAGGGCGCCCGCCGCGAGGCCGTCGGCCACGAGCGCGCGCATCTCGCCGAGCTGCGCCGTCGACGCGGCATCCGTCGACCGCCCGCACACCTCGTGCCGGACCGTGCCCGCCGGCACCAGGTAGCCGGCGTTCAGGGGCGTCGTGCCGTCGTAGGCGGCGAGCAGGGCGCCGACCCCGCCACCCCGGTAGCTCGGGTGCCGGCCGTTGATCGCGGCGAAGTACTCGCCCGCGTAGGCGCCGTCGCCGGGGGCGTAGGAGACGCCGTCCTGCCCGCCGATCACCGTGGTGACGCCCTGCCGAAGCAGTCCGAGCTGCACGTCGGCGTCGAACAGGAGCCCGTCGGCGTGCGCGTGCCCGTCGACGAAGCCGGGCATGAGCAGGCGCCCGGCGCCGTCGACGACGAGGTCCGCGCGCGCCGTCGTTCCGGATGCCTCGACGCGAGCGATGCGGCCGGCCTCGACGACCACGTCGACGGTCGCATCCGGCGCGCCGACGCCGACGCCGAAGCCGTCGGCGTCGACCGGACGCACCTCGCGGATCAGGATCGTCATCGGCCGGACTCAGAAGAACGTGCGCACGAGGTCGACGACACGGGTGCTGCCTGCGTGCTCCACCACGGGCAGCCAGCGGCGCTTGTCGAAGGCCGTGCAGGGATGCGAGAGGCCGAGCGACACCACGTCGCCGACGGCGACCGGCAGCGCGGCATCCGACCGAAGGAACGCGTGCTGGTCGTTGACGGCCGTGACGGATGCCCCGGCGAGCGGCTCCTCCTCAGCCCCGAGCGAGGGCGCAACACCGAACGGCACCGGCAGGCCCTCGTCGTAGGGGAAGTCGCGCTTGCCGCCGTCGAGCAGGGCGAGGCCCGGCTCAGGATGCGAGACGACGCGCGCGTAGCCGCGCATAGCCGATGCGAGGGTGGGGCGGCCGGCCGCCGCACGGCCTTCGTCGAGGGGCGAGATGCCGTGGTAGAAGCCGTCGTCGTGCAGCAGCGACGCGCCCGAGCGGAGGATCCATCGCGTGCCGCGGCCGGCCGCGGCATCCGCCTCGATCGCCGGCCCGAACGCCTCGGCGACCAGATCGAGGTACGCGCTGCCGCCCGCCGACACGATGAGGGGTCCCTCGGCGACGATGCGCTGCACGACCCGGTGCAGCTCGACGAGGTCGGCGAGGTAGTCGCGCACGGCCCGGAGCGCCCGGGCCGACCGGTCGTGCCCGAGGCTGCCCTCGTACCCGGCGACACCGGCGAGGCGCAGCACCGGGGACGCGGCGACGCGACGGGCGACCGCCTCGGCGGCGTCGAGGGAGCGAGCGCCGGTGCGGCCCCCCGGGGCGCCGAGCTCGACGAGCACGTCGACCGGCCGGGCCGGCGAGATGCCGGATGCCGCGAGGCCGCGTTCCATGGCCTGGACCGTGTCGGGCGCGTCGACCCAGCACGCGAACGCGAACGCCGGGTCGTCGAGCTCGCCCGCGACGAACGCGAGGGCGTCGGGCGCGACCAGGGCGTTGGCGAGCATGACGGCGGAGATGCCGAACGCGCGAGCCGTGCGCACCTGCCCGGGCGTCGCGAGGGTGAGCCCCGTCGCACCCGCGTCGAGCTGCAGTCGCCAGAGCGCGGGCGCCATGGTGGTCTTGCCGTGCGGCATGAGCTCCATGCCGTGCGCCGTGGCCCACGCCTGGATGGTGTCCGCGTTGCGGCGCAATGCCCGGGCGTCGAGCACCGTGACCGGCGTCCAGAATTCCTCGAGGGTCGGTCCGGTCGCGAGGAAGTCGCGCACCGTGAGACCGGCGGCCCGCAGGGGGAGCCCGGTGTCGCTCGCGGCGAGCACCTCGTCGCCGAGGTCGTCGATTCCACGCGGCATCCGCATTCCCCTCCCCCATGTTGCACATGTTGCAACCGGCTTGCATCATATCTGCGCAGCGGCGACGATCACCACGTGAACGACGATGACCGCGCGAATCCCGCACCCGAGGTCCTCGCCGTCGGGGAGACCATGGCGCTCGTCGCGCCGTCCTCTGCCGAGTCGCTCGAGACGGCCCGCGACTTCCACATCGACGCGGGCGGCGCCGAGGCGAACGTGGCCTCGCACCTCGCCGCGCTGGGGCGGGCGGCCGCCTGGGCGGGTGCCGTGGGCGACGACGCGCTCGGCCGCCGGCTCGTGCGGCAGCTCGCGGGGCGCGGCGTCGACACCCGGTGGGTGACCGTCGATCCCGGCGCGCCGACCGGCCTGTACGTCAAGGACCCGGGCCGCGGCGTCGCCTACTACCGCGCCGGATCGGCGGCCTCCCGGCTCGGCCCCCGCGACGTGGCCGCCCTGCCGTTCGACGGGGTGCGACTCCTCCACCTCAGCGGCATCACGCCCGCACTCTCCGGCTCGTGCGACGCGCTCGTCGATGCGTTGTTCGACGCCGCCGCCGAGCATGGCGTCGCGGTCAGCTTCGACGTCAACCATCGCGCGGCGCTCTGGCCGTCGACGGATGCCGCGGCGCGGCGCCTGCACGACCTCGCCGCTCGCGCCACGGTCGTGTTCGTGGGGCGCGACGAGGCCGAGGCGCTCTGGGGTGTGTCAGGCATCGACCAGGTGCGCGCGTTGCTGCCCGAGCCGCCCGTGCTCGTGGTGAAGGACGGCGAGGTCGGTGCGACGGAGTTCTCCCGGCGCCACGACGGCGGGGACGCCGTCGTGCAGGTTCCGGCGCTCACCGTCGAGCTCGTCGAGCCGGTCGGGGCGGGCGACGCCTTCGCGGCCGGGTACTTGCACGCGTGGCTCGACGGCGCGGCGTCCACGGAGCGTCTCGGCGCCGGACACGCGCGAGCCGTGCTCGTGCTCGCCGACACCGCTGACTTCCCCAGGAGCCCACGAGAGGACCGAGCATGACCAGCAGCGCCGGCACCGACGTCACGAACGCCGAGTTCGACGGGATCCTCGCCGGGCGCCCGCTCATGGCGATCTTCCGCGGGCTCGGCGTCGACCGCAGCATCGAGCTCGCCCGCCGGGCCTGGGACCTCGGCATCGAGGCGGTCGAGCTGCCCATCCAGTCCGAGGCCGACGTGGACGCGCTCGCCGCGGTCGCGGAGGCCGGCCGCGCCGAGGGCCGGCTCGTGGGAGCGGGCACGGTGGTGTCGACGCGCCACGTCGAGCTCGCGGCATCCGTCGGCGCCGCCTTCACCGTCAGCCCCGGCCTCGACGCCGACGTCGTCCGTGCGTCGGCCGCGGCCGGACTCCCGCCCCTGCCCGGCGTCGCGACGCCCACCGAGGTGCAGGCCGCCATGGCGCTCGGGCTGACGTGGCTGAAGGCGTTCCCCGCGTCGCTGCTCGGACCCGCATGGTTCCGCGCGATGGCCGGCCCGTTCCCCGACGCGCGCTTCGTCGCGACCGGCGGCATGGACGCCCAGAACGCCGCGGCATTCCTCGACGCCGGCGTGCGCACCGTCGCGGTGGGCTCCGCGCTGGCGGACCCGGCCCAGTTGCCGGCGTTGGCCGCGTTGCTGCGGCGCTGAGGCCCCGGCCGACGGGCGTCAGGCCTCGTCGGCGCCGAGCGTGCGCTGCGCCGCGACGTCCTGGTGGGCCAGCCGCCGCAGGGCGAGCAGCACGGGCTCGTAGAGTGCGGTGCCGAGCACGGTGTACTCGACGGCCGCGTGCGGCTCGGGCGGCATCTGCTCGAGGTCGAACTCCGCGAGCTGGCGCAGGTGGCGGCCGTACTCGAGCAGGCGCGGCTCGCCCAGCGGCATGCCGGCGGCCTCGGTCGCGGCGAGTGCGGCCTCCAGCTGGGCGACCGCCGCGAACCGAGGATCGTAGACCTGCCCGAGCGCCGCGAGGGCGGCGCGGGCGCGGGGGTACGGGTCGGGGTCGTCGACGGATGCCGCATCGACGGCGGGAGGCAATGCGCTCACCGCGCTGCCGAGCGTCTGGTACAGGTCGTCGCCGGGGTCGTCGATGAGCTCGAGGATCGTGCGTGCCTGCTGCACGCTCAGCCCGACCGGTCCCGTCAGGGCGCGGATCACGCGGAGACGGCGCACGTGCGCGTCGTCGTACGTGGCCTGCGTGGCCGAGGTGGAGCGACCCGGTTGGAGGAGGCCCTCGCGCAGGTAGAACTTGATCGTCGCCACGGGCAGCCCCGAGGCGCCGGCGAGTTCCGAGATCCGCATGCCGACTCCTTGCACTGGATAGTTCAACTCTCTAGTATTGGAGAGCGCCACTATCCAATCATGGACCAGTCAGAACGGATCACGACATGCCGGACCCCAACGACCTCATCCTCATCGGCATCCTGCTGCTCGCCCTCGTCACCGTCGAGAGCGGCGGCTACTTCCTCACCCGCGTGGTGCGCGGCCACGTTCCGGCCAACCGCCTGCAGGGCAACTTCTACCGGGCCGGCCACGCCCACGCGGCCGTGCTGCTCGTGCTCTCGATAGTGATCCTCTCGGTGATCTCCTCTGCCGCACTCGACGGGTTCTGGATGCAGCTCGCCCGGCTCGGCGTGCCGATCGCCGCGATCCTCATGCCGGCCGGGTTCTTCCTCTCCGTGCTCGGCACCGATCCGCAGCGACCGAACCGGCTCATCGTGCTGCTCTGGGTCGGGGTCGTCTCGTTGACGGCCGCGCTCATCACCGCCGGCATCGGGCTGATCATGGGCGGCGTCGCGGCGCTCTGAGCCGCGCGCCGACGGATGCCGCCGGTCGGGGAGTAGCGTCGGCGCCATGGCCATTCCCCAGCGCTTCTCCCTCGTGACCCTCGGCGTCTACGACGTCGACGCGGCCACGGCGTTCTACCGTCGCCTCGGATGGCGTCAGTCGACGCACTCCGCCGACGGCATCACGTTCTTCCGCACGCCCGGGCCGATCATCGCCCTCTGGACGAGTCCCGAGCTCGCGGTCGACGCCGGCATCGCGACCGAGGCCGACGCGCCGTCGGCGCCAGGGTTCCGTGGGGTGTCGCTCTCGATCAACTTCGACAGCCGCGACGACGTCGACGTGGCGCTCGACGAGTGGCTGGCGGCGGGCGGGGAGATCTCCAAGCCCGCCGAGGCGACCGAATGGGGCGGCTACAGCGGCTACGGCCGGGACCCCGACGGCAACCTGTGGGAGTTCGCGCACAACCCGTTCTGGCCGCTCGACGACGCCGGCATGCCGCAGCTCGACGGCGGCGAGCTGGAGTGACCCGCGCCCTCGGGGCCGGGGATGTCACCCGGTCAGGAGCACCTTCGCAGCGCACCTAGACTGGAATCCGTGAATTCAGAGGAAACCGTCGACGTCGTGCTGATCGGCGGGGGCATCATGAGCGCGACGCTCGGCTCCCTGATCTCCCAGTTGGAGCCCGACTGGAGCATCCGCGTCTACGAGCGGCTCGGCGAGGTCGCGCAGGAGTCCTCGAACGCGTGGAACAACGCCGGCACCGGCCACGCCGCGCTCTGCGAGCTGAACTACATGCCCGAGGGCGCCGACGGAACCGTCGACGCGAGCAAGGCCGTGTCGATCAACGAGCAGTTCCAGATCAGCCGCCAGTACTGGGCGCACCTGGTCTCCACCGGCGCGCTGCCCGAGCCGCACAACTTCATCAACTCCACGCCGCACATGACGTTCGTGAAGGGCGCGGCGAACATCGACTACCTCCGCCGCCGGGTCGAGGCGCTGAAGGACCAGCCGCTCTTCCCCGACATGGAGTTCACGGAGGACCTCGAGCGCATCGCCGAGTGGACCCCGCTCCTCGCCAAGAAGCGCAACCCGAAGCAGAAGGTGGCCGCGACACGCATCGCCGCCGGCACCGACGTCGACTTCGGCGCCCTCACGAAGTTCCTCTTCGAGGACATCTCGCGCCGCGGCGCATCCATCCAGACCAATCACCAGGTCACCTGGCTCAAGCGCCAGAAGGACGGAACGTGGAAGCTGCGCGTGCGGCACACCGTCGGCCAGACGCCCAAGGTCGTGAACGCGAGGTTCGTGTTCGTGGGCGCCGGCGGCGGCGCCCTCGCCCTGCTGCAGCACTCGGGCATCGAGGAGATCAAGGGCTTCGGGGGCTTCCCGATCTCGGGCCAGTTCCTGCGCACCACGAACCCGAAGGTCGTCGCCCAGCACCAGGCCAAGGTCTACGGCAAGGCGGCCGTGGGCGCGCCGCCCATGTCGGTCCCGCACCTCGACACCCGCGTCGTCGACGGCGAGACGGCCCTGCTGTTCGGCCCCTACGCCGGCTTTACGCCCAAGTTCCTGAAGACGAGCACCTGGTTCGACCTGCCGTTCTCGATCCGCCTGCACAACCTCGGGCCCATGCTCCAGGTCGGGCTCAAGAACTTCGACCTCGTGAAGTACCTCGTCTCCGAGCTGCTCGCCTCCCGCTCGAAGAAGATGGCCGCGCTGCGCGAGTTCATGCCCACGGCGAAGGACGCCGACTGGGAGCTCATCACCGCCGGACAGCGCGTGCAGGTGATGAAGAAGGACCCGAAGCAGGGCGGCATCCTGCAGTTCGGCACCGAGATCATCACCGGCGCCGACGGGACGATCGCCGGCCTGCTCGGCGCGTCGCCGGGCGCCTCCACCGCCGCGCCCATCATGCTCGACGTGCTGTCGCGGTGCTTCCCCGCGCGCATGGAGGCGTGGGAGCCGAAGCTGCGCGAGATGATCCCGAGCTACGGCACGAAGCTCTCGAGCGATCCTGCGGCCGCCGAGGCATCGCTCGCCGAGACCGCGAAGGTGCTCGACCTCACCGCCTAGTCGCGCTGCGAATCCCGCTTGCCATGTGCAGGCGGGGTCTGTTATCGTCGACCCCGCTATGAAGTGAGCACATCCCATCGTCCCGCGCCTGAGGCGCCGTAGACACCGGGTGTGCATGCTGAGCTGATCGCGACAGTGTCGCGCGCGCACCCTTCGTGACGGCGAATGCCCGGCGGGATCCTCTCTCCGCTCCCGGGTCGACGCCCGCGCCCTCGTGCCGTGTGCGCGCCGGTCGGTGCATCGTCTGCTCGCGTCCGCCATCGGCGGCGTCGCGCGCCGACCCGGGAGCCTTCGCGAACGGACGTTCCGCATGGCTGTACACCTCTCACACTCCCTCCACCTGCACGCCGACGGGCTCTCGGCGTCCTACGGCGGCCGGCGCGTCTTCACCGACCTCGGCTTCGCCGTCGCACCGGGGCAGCGACTCGGCCTGATCGGCGAGAACGGCGTCGGCAAGTCCACGCTGCTCCGGCTCATCGCCGGCGTCGACGAGCGATCGGATGCCGCATCCGCTGCGCTCGACGAGGCCGACGTCTCGGGGCGGCTCACCCGGCCCGTGCGCACCGGGCTGCTCCGCCAGGAGCTCCCGTTCCGCCCCGAGCAGCGCCTGCGCGACGTGATCGAGGCCGCCCTCGCCGAGGTGCGGACCATGGAACGCGAGCTCGACGACGCCGCCGCCGCGCTCGCCGACCCCGGCGTCACCGATGCGGGGGCCGCCGCGGCATCCGCCCGCTACTCGGCCGCGCTCGACGCCGCCGAACGTGCCGACGTCTGGTCGGTCGAGGCGCGTCGCGACGAAGTCCTCGACGGACTCGGTGTCTCCGGCATCAGCCTCGATCGCCGGATCGACGAGGTCTCCGGCGGCCAGCGCAGCAGGTTCGCCCTCGCCGCGCTGCTGCTCTCGTCACCCGACGCGCTCCTGCTCGACGAGCCGACCAACCACCTCGACGACGACGCCGCCACCTACCTCGAGGACCGACTCCGCGCCTGGCGCGGGCCGGTGCTCTTCGCGAGCCACGACCGTGAGTTCCTCGATCGCGTGGCGACGGCGTTGCTGGACCTCGACCCGGGACGCGCAGGCGCGCTGCAGCTCGCGGCCTCGGGAGCCACAGCCGGCGCGTCGCGCGACGAGGTGCTCGCGGCATCCGGCGGCACCGTCTTCGGCGGCGGCTTCAGCGAGTACCTGTCGGTGAAGGCGGAGGAGCGCGAACGCTGGGAGCGACAGTACGACGACGAGCAGGAGGAGCTGCGCCGGCTGCGGCTGGCGGCGACGGACACCGCGCGCAACGTCTCGCACGGGCGCGCGGCCACCGACAACGACAAGTTCATCACGAAGTTCAAGCGCGCCAACGTCGAGCAGACGGTGTCCCGTCGGGTGCGCAACGTCGAGCAGCGGCTCGTCACGCTGGAGCGCGACCAGGTGCGCAAGCCGCCGGCGCTGCTCGAGTTCGCCGGCATCCCGTCGGGCTCGCACGCGCTCGAGGAGCCGTCGGGGTTGCTGCTGCAGCTGTCGGGCGTGTCGGTCGCCGGCCGGCTGGAGGTGGGATCGCTGCAGGTGGCGCCGCTGACCCGCCTGCTGGTGACGGGCGCCATCGGCGCCGGCAAGTCGACGCTGCTCGGCGTTCTCGCGGGTACGCAGTCGGTCGACGCCGGCACGGTGCAACGGCGGAGGGGGCTGCGCGTGCAACTCCTCGAGCAGGACGTGCGGTTCGCCGATCCGGATGCCTCGCCGCGGCGCCTGTACGAGCGGGTGCTCGGCGCCCGCCGGGCCGAGCAGGTGCCGCTGACGAGCCTCGGGCTCATCGCGGCGCGGGACGCGGACCGCCCGGTCGGCGCGCTCTCCGTGGGGCAGCAGCGCCGGCTCGCGCTCGCCCTCGTCATCGCGCGGCCGCCGCACGTGTTCCTCCTCGACGAGCCGACGAACCACCTGTCGCTCGGGCTCGCCACCGACCTGGAGGCGGCCCTCGGCTCGTACCCCGGCGCGGTGGTGATCGCCAGCCACGACCGATGGCTGCGCCGGCGCTGGGCGGCCGAACGGCTCCAGCTGGACGCGGGGCGCCTGGTCGGCGAGGCTGTGCTGCGGTCGTGAGCTGACGAGCAGCATGCCGCGGCGCGCCCTGTGCGAGACGGGGACGCGCCGCGGCATCCGCTTGCCTCGGATTCGAACATGTGTTCGAATAGCATCATGCGGTGGAGCGGGCAGGAACTCGGGGTCGAGCAGGGCGACGCCCTACCGGGGCTGGCGAAGCTGAACAACCTCGTGCGGTCGGTGCAGACGCCCGAGTTCGCCGGCATCACGTTCCACGAGGTGCTCGCGAAGTCGGCGCTCAACAAGGTGCCGGGCCAGTCGATGATGCCCTTCGGCTGGACGATCAATCCCTACCGGGGCTGCTCGCATGCGTGCACGTACTGCATCGACCCCGAGACGCAGATCACGATGAGCGACGGTCGTGAAAAGCCGCTCTGGTCGGTCGAGGTCGGCGACGAGGTGCTCGGGACGCGAGCTGGTGGGCGCTATCGACGGTATGCGCCGGCGAAGGTGGTGGCGAAGTGGTCGACCCGGAAGCCCGCGTACCGCGTGGTCCTCGCCGACGGCTCGGAGATCGTCGCGAGCGGCGACCACCGGTTCCTGACGGATCGCGGCTGGAAGCACGTGACCGGCGCCATGAGCGGCCCTGGGCAGCGGCCCTACCTGACGACGGGCAACTCATTGCAGGGCTTCGGCCGCGCCGGACTCCGCTCGCAGATCTCCGTCCTCTCCGATGCGTATGCGTCCGGCTACCTGACGGGCATGATCCGGGGAGACGGGCTCATGTTCGAGCGAACGTACCGGAGGGCGAACGGCGGCGTGAACAACGTCAACCAGTTCCGGCTGGCGCTCGCCGACCGTGAGGCGCTGGCGCGTACGCGCACGTATCGCGAGCAGTTCGGCGTCGCGACCAATCGATTCGAGTTCTCGGGGCCCCGCGAGAACCGTCGGGCGATGTCTGGAATCCGAACAGCACGCCGTGATGCGTACGAGGCGATCACCGGGCTGATCGCATGGCCCGACGAGCCGAGTGACGAATGGGCGGCTGGCTACCTCGGGGGAGTCTTCGATGCAGAGGGATCATGCAGTCGCGGAATTCTGCGGATCTCCAACAAGGACGAGGCCGTGCTGACCGCCATCGAACGGGCGTTGGCTGCATTCGATCTCACGTTCGTACGCGAACCGGCACGCCCGAACGGAGTCGTGAACATCCGGGTGACTGGTGGCCTCCCGGTGAGGAACGCGTTCTTCTCTGTCGCCCAGCCGGCGATCACGAGAAAACTGGCCATCGCCGGGGTCGCCGTCAAGACGAATGCTGATCTCCGCGTGGTATCGATCGACGCCCTCGACGAAGAGGTCGAACTGATGGACATCACGACCACCACCGGGGACTTCATGGCGAACGGCGTGGTGAGCCACAACTGCTTCGCCCGCCCCACGCACACCTACCTCGACCTCGACGCCGGAGACGACTTCGATCGTCAGATCATCGTCAAGGTGAACGTCGCCGACGTGCTGCGACCCGAACTCGCCAAACCCTCATGGCGGCACGAACCCGTGGCCCTCGGCACCAACACCGACCCCTACCAGCGAGCTGAAGGGCGTTACGCCCTCATGCCCGGCATCATCGACGCGCTCACCGAGAGCGACACGCCGTTCAGCATCCTGACGAAGGGAACGCTGCTGCGGCGCGACCTGCCGCAGCTGGTCGAGGCCGCGAAGCGGGTTCCGGTCGACCTCGCCATGTCGATCGCCGTCTACGACCACGAGCTCCAGCAGTCTGTGGAGCCTGGGACGCCCAGCACGAAGGCGCGGCTCGCCACCGTGACCGCGGTGCGCGAGGCGGGCCTCGACTGCGCCGTCTTCATGATGCCGATCCTGCCGTACCTCACCGATACACGGGCGCACCTCGACGAGGCGCTGCGGCAGGCCAAGGCCGCCGGTGCGTCGAGCGTGCTCTACACCGCGCTGCACCTGAAACCAGGGGTGAAGCCGTGGTTCATGCAGTGGCTGGAGCAGGAGCATCCCGAGCTCGTGCCGCGGTACCGCTCCATGTACTACGGCAACAACACGTACGCGCCGAAGGCCTACCGTCGGTGGCTCGGCGAACGGATGCGGCCCCTGATCAGGGCTCACGGCCTCGAGCGCGGGCGCGAGGACCCGGTCACCGGCGGCGTGCGATCGGCGGCACTGGCCGACCGGGGCGTGTCCGTGCCGGCCGCACGCGGGCCATCGCGGCTGCCCGACGCGCTCAGCCTCCCGCCCGCCCCCGACGCCCTCTTCTGAGGCAGAACGCGCACCCTGTGAGCCGCCGCAGCACTGCGCCGCCGCTCGAACGACGGGCTCGGTGACTGCGGAGGGCTGCCCGCGCCTGCGATAATCCGCTTGAGACCGCCTCGAACCCGATCGACGGCGGCCGCGAGCGAAGGACCACCATGACCCTTGGGTTGCCCGCGCACCTGGCGCGAGATTCCCTGAGTCGGGCGCTCGCACACGCCGGGCACTGCGCGGCATGGGTGTGCCTGGGGGTCGGCATCGCCATCGGCGTCCTGAGCGCGACGACCGGTGGCGAGATCGCCGGCTGGTCGAGCGCCGTCCTGCTGGGCGTGATGGCGGCGCTGCTCGTGGTGGTCGCACGCGTGCCGACGGTGACCACGACCCTGCTGTACCTCATCACGGGTACCGCTGTCGTCCTGGCCCTCGCGGTACTCGTGATGGCCCCCGAGTACCGCTTCGAGTCGACGAACAACGTGATCCTCGCCCTGCCCCGCGTGGCGCTCGTCCTCGTCGGCGGCGCGGGCGTCGGTTCCGTGCTCGGCATCACGTGGGCCGTGCTCGGATACGGGCTCGGCGAGGCCGCCGCGTTCCTCGGCGCGGCGGTCGACGGGGCCGACTGGGTTCCGAACGTGGCCGCCGTCGCGGCCCTGGGCATCGTCGTGGTCGCGCGCAGCTTCGACGGGATCAGCCGGCGATGGGACGCGCGCCGCGAGACCGGGCTGCACCGCGCGAGCCAGCAGACCCGAGAGCTCGCCATTCGCCATGACTACGAGCTCCGGGCGACGGCGCGACTGCACGACACGGCGCTCAGTCACCTGGTCGCGATCGCGTCCGCGGGCTCGGGGCCGGTCGATGATCGCCTGCGCGATGGCATCCGGCAGGACCTCGGACTCATCGTCGGCCGCGACTGGGCCGTCGACCACGGTGCGGCGTCGGCAGACGACGCGGGGCGGGCGTGTGCCGGCGGCGACCCTGCAACCGACGGAGCCGGCCGATCCGGGGTGACCGCACCATCGCTCGAGCAGGCGCTCGTGTCGGCGGCGAACGCGGGGCTCGACCTGCACGTCACCGGCGACTTCGCGGTGCTGGGCCTCCTGGGTCCGGCGCGGCTGGCCGCCCTCGACGCGGCGGTCGCCCAGTGCCTCATCAATGTCGCGCGGCACGCGGGCGTCACGGAGGCGGAGCTGGCCATCGGCCTCGGCGGCGGCGAGGTGACGGTCGCCGTCATGGACAGCGGGGTCGGATTCGATGAGGCGGAGGTGCCCGAGGACCGCATCGGCCTCCGCACATCGATCCGCGCCAGGGTCGAGCAGGAGGGCGGCAACGTCCGCCTCTGGTCCACGAGGAACGTCGGCACCACCGTGGTGCTCGCCGTCCCCGAGGGCGGCGAATGAGCCGGATGCGACTCACGCAGCAGGAGGCGGACCCGATCGGCGGCATCACGGCCGCCCCGCTCGTCGTGGTCGGCGCGGGGCTCACCGTCACGACGTCCGTCGTGCTGACCGTCGCGCACTGGTCGGAGGTCGGCTCGCCGTGGGCGGCATTCCTCGCCATCGCGCTCGTCGCCACCGCCGGCGGGTGCGCAGCCGTGCTCGCGGCTCCGGGCCGGGCGCCGTTCCGCACGGAATCGCTGTGGCTGGTCGTGGCGCTCGCTCTCGGCGGCGCCATCGCCGAGTACCTGTCGACCATCGGTGCCAACCGGTTCCTCTACGACGACTTCGGCCCGGTCGTCGTCGGCATGCTCATCCTGTCGCTGGCGCCGTTCTGCACCTGGGTCTCGCTGCTGTTCAGCGGCGTGGTCGCCACGGCGGTGCTCTCGATCCTCATCATCGGGTCGCCGGCGACCACCGTGATCGCCGCGCCCGTCGTGACACTCGTCGCCGTGGAGTCGGCCTCTGTGCTCGCGCTGACCGCGGCGGCGGCAGGCTACTCGTGGGCGATCGTCGCCGTGACGCTCGCCTGGCAGCGGGAGGCGAACCGCGCCGCACTCCAGCGCGACAGCGAGCTGCGGGCGGGCATCGCGCGGTCGGTGCAGCAGAGCCGCGTCTCGGTGCTCGGCCGCGAGGTGCTGCCCTTCCTCGCCGGAGTGATGACCGCGGATCGCATCTCGGTCGCCGACGCCGACCGGGCAAGGGAGCTCGCCGAGGCCCTGCGGCGCGCGCTCAAGGCCGGCATCGAGTCGACGTGGCTCGACGACCTCGCCGCCACGATCCGGCTGTCGCGCGGCATTCCCGTGTCGGTCGACGACCCCACCGGGGCATCCGACGATCTTGCCGACGACCAGCGCTCGGCGTTGACGGCGCTGCTCACGTGGCTCAGCGAAGGGAGCCGCTCTGCGGGCATCCGAATGTCGATCGAGCTCGAGGTGTCGCGCCGTCGCCTCGTCATCACCTCGGCGAACGGCGCGACGCCGCCGTCGCGGCGTGAGCTCGACCGGTTCATCGCCGTCGCCCGTGCGGTGTCGATGCGAGCGGAAGCGCTCGTGACGCGCGAGAATGTCAGGGTGGAGTTGAGTCATGTTCCCGGCTGAGGCCGGCACGCCGCTGGGCCACGGTGCGGATGCGCCCACCACGCGGGTGCGACTGGCGCTGCTCGACGACCACGGGCTGATCGTCGACAGCCTGGCGACGTGGTTCACCGACCACGCGCCCGACTTCGAGGTCGTCGTGCGGGCGACGGCATGGATGGACCTCATCCGCGACCCCGAGTTCCCCGTCGACCTCGTGCTCATGGACCTGCAGCTCGGCGACACCGTCTCGATCGAGTCGCGCATCCGCGCCTGCCTCGCGGCCGGCGCCAAGGTCGTCGTGGTGAGCGGTGTCGACGACGACGCGTCACGCGATCGCTGCATCGCGGCCGGCGCTGCCGCGTTCGCCTCGAAGACCCTTCCTGCGGAGCAGCTCGTCGAACTCGCCCGGAGCGTCATCCGGGGTGACCGCGGTCACCGACGGCCCGCATCGGCCGACGGCGGGCGTGCAGCGGATGCCGCCGCGAAGCCGGCCGTCGATGACGCGGGCGCGGCGCATCTCAGCGCCGCCGAGGAGCGGGCGCTCCGCCTCTATGCGCAGGGCTACAGCACCGCAGAGGTCGCCGACCGGATGGACGTCGGCTATGAGACCGCGAAGACCTACCTGCGCCGAGTGCGCGAGAAGTATGCGCGCGCCGGGCGTCCGGCGAGCCGCAAATCGGAGTTGATCCGCCGCGCGGCGGAGGACGGGCTGCTCGAGTAGATGGCGAAACTGTACTTCCGCTATGGGGCGATGAACTCCGGCAAGTCGACGGCGTTGCTCCAGGCGGCGTTCAACTACGAGGAGCGCGGGCACCGGGTGCTGTTGGCCAAGCCCTCGGTCGACACGAAGGGCGATCGCAGCATCGTGTCGCGGCTCGGCGTGGTGCGCGAGGTGGACTTCACGATCGGGCCCGAAGACGACGTGCTCGACCGGTTCCAGCAGCACCGCACTCGCGTGATCGAGGCGCACGGTCGCGACGTGAGCTGCCTGCTCGTCGACGAGGCGCAGTTCCTCGCGGCGGAGCAGGTCGACGACCTGCTGCGCATCGCCCTCATGGACTCGATCCCGGTGCTCGCCTACGGCATCCGTACCGACTTCCAGACGACGGCGTTCCCCGGGAGCCGCCGACTGCTCGAGGTCTCGCACAGCCTCGAGGAGCTGAAGACGATCTGCCGCTGCGGCCGCAAGGCGATCTTCAACGCCCGCCGCATCGGCGGGGTGTTCGTGTTCGACGGCGACCAGGTCGCGATCGACGGCGAGGACGTGACCTACGAGTCGCTCTGCGGCGTCTGCTACCTGGAGGAGAGCGGCGGCGTGCTCAACGGCCGCCACTGACCGGCGCATGAGCGGCCGCGCGCGCCTCAACCGAGTGGACGGGGTCGACGCCGCCCGGGGGTTCGCGCTGATCGGCATGTTCGTGGCGCACGTGGCACCCGCCGTGGCATCCGTCGACGCGGCCGCGCTCCTCGCGATCGCCGACGAGCGCCCCCGACTGCTCTTCGCCCTGACGGCGGGCATCGGGCTGGGCTTCATCTCGGGAGGCACGCGCCCCATCGCCGAGGACCGCGGGGAGCTGCGCCGGCAGATCGCGGTGCGGGCGGTGATCCTCATCGCCCTCGGCATGCTGATCTGGGCCACGCTGCATCCGCTCGTCTACATCATCCTCGACGTCTACGGCGTCGCATTCCTGCTCATGCTGCCGCTGCTGTTCCTGCCACCGCGAGGAGCGCTCGCGCTCGGCATCGGGCTGCTCACCGTGACGCCGGCGCTCGCCGAGCTCGGCACGCGGACGGCGCTCGCCGAGGCGGTGCGGCAGACGCCGTTCCGCTTCCTCTCCGACTGGGTGGTGGGCGGCGCCTATCCCGTCATCGTCTGGGTGCCGGTGATGCTCATCGGCCTGGCGCTGGCGCGCATGGACCTGACCTCGCCCCGAGTCATCGGGGTGACGGCGCTCGTCGGCGCGCTCGCGGCATCCGTGTTCCTGCCGATCGCCTCGCGGCTGCCCCCGCCCGAGCTCGTGGGCGAGGCGGGCTGGTCGGTGCCGCTCCGCGCCTCCCTCGAGACCCTCGGCAACGTCGGCGTCGGCGCCCTCGTCGTGGCGGCGCTGCTCACCCTCACGGCGCTCGCCCGGCCTGCGGTGCGCCGAGTGGCCGGCGCAGTCCTCTCACCGGTGACCGCGATGGGGTCGATGCCGCTCAGCATCTACACGATCCATCTCGTCGTCATCTCGCTCGCGATCCGCGTGGAGGACGGCGTGCCGACCGACGACTCGTGGTCGCTGCTCATCGGCCTCATCGTCGGGTCGATGGTGTTCGCGTGGCTCTGGCGCCGGTACCTCGGGCGCGGGCCGCTCGAACGACTGCTGCGCCGGGCGAGCGGTCGCGATCGAGCGGATGCCGCGGGCGCGACCTCGGTGGTCTGAGCGGGGGTTCGAGCGCACCGCGCCATCCGCCCGTGCAAATGCCGAGGGCGCTTTCCCCGTTGTGGAAGACTGACCACAGACTGGGCCTGCGCCGGAGTGGCGGCGGAGCAGTCGGGGGTCATCGTCGCCGATGAGGGGAAGTGCTCGTGGAGTTTCACGACTACGTACGCGTGCTGCACAAGAACTGGATCCTGATCGTCGTCTGCCTCCTCGCCGGAGTCGGCCTCGCCGCAGCGTATTCGCTGATCGTGACCCCGAAGTACCAGGCGAGCACCGAGCTCTACGTCTCCGTCCGATCAGGCGATGCCGCGGTGACCGGCGACCTCGTGCAGGGCACGACCTTCGCCCGGCAGGCCGTGACGAGCTACGTCGACGTCGTCGACAGCGCGATCGTGCTGGACCGCGTCATCGAGGAGCTCCAGCTCGACAGCACGACGGCGGAGCTCGCGGCGCAGGTCGTCGCGAGTTCACCGCTGAACACGGTGCTGATCGACATCACGGTGACCGACAGCGATCCCGAGCGCGCGGCCGCGATCGCCAATGCCACGGGAGCCAACCTCGCCGACGTCGTGGTCAACGACCTCGAGAAGCCCGAGGGCGACTCACCCAGCCTCGTGAAGATCGAGACCATCCAGCCGGCGACCGTACCGGCGGTCGCGTCCAGCCCGAACGTGTTCCTCAACCTCGTCCTCGGCGCGCTGATCGGGCTCGCGATCGGTATCGGCATCGCGGTGCTGCGCACCGTGCTGGACACGCGCATCCACTCGCTGCACGATATCGCCCAGGTCACCGACACGCCGCTGCTCGGGGGCATCGCGCTCGACCCCGGTGCGAAGAAGCGACCGCTGATCGTGCACTCCGATCCTCGCAATCCACGTGCGGAGTCCTTCCGCAGCCTCCGGACGAACCTGCAGTTCGTGAACATCGACGGCAGCCCGCGGAGCTTCGTGATCTCGAGCGCAGGACCGGGTGAGGGAAAGTCCACGACCACGGCGAATCTCGCGATCTCACTGGCGGAGACCGGTGCGAAGGTCGCCCTCGTCGACGGCGACCTGCGGATGCCGAAGCTCGCCGAGTACCTGGGCATCGAGGGCGGCGTCGGGCTCACCGACGTGCTCATCGGCCGCGCCGAGATCGTCGAGGTGCTGCAGAAGTGGGGGCGCGGGCACTTGTACGTCCTGCCGGCAGGTCGGATCCCCCCGAACCCCAGCGAGCTGCTCGGGTCCGGCGCGATGGCCCGCCTCCTCGAAACGCTCACGTCGCAGTTCGACTACGTGCTCATCGACTCGCCTCCGCTGCTGCTGGTGACGGATGCGGCGGTCGTCTCGAAGCTCGCCGGGGGCGCGATCCTGGTGGCCGCTTCGGGTTCGACGAAGAAGCAGGAGCTCGCCGGTGCGGTGCGCGCGCTGGAGTCCATCGGCAGCCGACTGCTCGGCATCATCGTGACCATGCTGCCGACCAAGGGGCCCGACAGTTACAGTTACGGCGCGTACACGTACGGCGTCACGCACGACGGCGACGAGTTCGACGTCGGTGACGCGCTCGATCGATCGGGTCGTTCCCGCGGATGACCTTTCGCATCCTCCTCGTCTGCTCGGGCAACATCTGCCGGTCGCCGATGGCCGAGCAGTTGCTGCGGATCGGTCTCGACGGGGTGGACGTCTCGGTGGGGAGCGCCGGCACCATCGCCTGGGTCGGCGAGCCGATGGACCGCGACGCGCGGGCGATCGCCGAACGACTCGGGGTGACGGATGCCGCCGCCCACGTCGCCAGGCGGCTGGATGCGGCATCGGTCCGCGACGCCGACCTGGTGCTGGCGCTCGCCCGCGAGCACCGGCGTGCGATCGTGGAACTCGTGCCTGCGGCCACGCGGTCGACGTTCACCCTGCGCGAGTTCGCCGCGCTCGCGGCATCCGTCACCGATGCCGACCTCGACCAGGCGCTGGCTGCGACCGACGGCCTCCGCGATCGCGACGCCGTCGACGTCGTGCTGGGTGCCGCGGTCGCGGCGGTGGGGGCACAGCGGGGCATCGCCGAACCACTTGCCGTTCCCGATGACGCCGACGTGATCGACCCCTTCCGTCAGGGCGCCGCCGCGTACGAAACGTCGGCGGCGCAACTCGTGCCGGCCGTGAACGCCGTCGCCGCCCTGCTCCACCGCGCAGCCGGGCGGATCTAGGGATCGGCTCCATGGCAGCGCGACGCGGAGCGGCCCGCCAGCGGGGCGGGGCACGGGTGCGGACCGCGATCGGGCTGGGCCTCCTCGCCGCGGTGGTGCTCGTGCTCAGCGCGCTCGCGGTCATGCAGAACCGAACGGTCGACGGTGCGGGGTCGACGCCGGGTGCGGAGGCGCCCGCCACGGCGACGCCCCGTGCGACGCCATCCGCAACGCCGACGGCCGCACCGCCGACCACCGCGCCCGTGCTGACGCCCGACCGTGCGATCGCCGCACTCGATGCGTCGTCGGCCGTTCGCGCTTCGGCATCGTCGTGTCCCGAGCCGTCGACGGTGGAGGTCACCGGTGACGGCGGTGCGACGTGGCAATCGTTCCCCGCCGGTGACGTCGCTGCCGTGCAGCACATCACCGCCGGCGACGATGCGTTCATCTCGCTGATCGGTCTGTCGCCGCAGGGCTGCGCGCCGTCGTACGCGTGGTCGTTCGTCGGCGGCGCGGAGTGGGAGGCGGCTCCGGGCGAGCTCGGGACGTCGTGGTTCGTCGATCCGGCTGACCGGTCGGTGGTCCACAGCCCGGCCGGGGATCGGCCCGCACCGTGCCCCAGCGTCGTGCAGGTCGCTCCACTCGACGACGGCTCGGCCGCAGTGCTGTGCGAGAGCGGCTCCGTGCACGTGACGGCCGACGTCGGGTCCACCTGGTCGGCGCCGGTCGACGTGCCCGGGACCGCGGCCCTCGGCGGTGGCGCTGGCGTCTATCGACTCGCGGTGCTCGACGTCAACGGATGCGATGGCGTCCAGCTCGTGGACGTCGCACTGGCCGATGGCTCCCTCGTCGCCGGCGATCCGGGCGGGTGCCTCCGGGCGAACGTCACGCCTGGCAGCGTGGGGCTGGCGCAGGGGGGCGATGGCATGGTTTGGTTGTGGGCGGGGGAAGTGCTTGCACGAGCGACGGGGGTGGCTCATGGCAGTGACGGACGAGCGGGGGGCGGCCGCCGTCGAGCGCACGAGTCGGAATCTGCCGGTGCGGTTCGGGGCCCAGTACGCGATCGATGCGTTCGCGTGGGTCTTGGCAGTGGTCGTCGCGGAGGCGCTGCGGTACGAGTACAACGTGTCGGCCATCGCGGTGGGGCCGATGCTGGTGCTCGCCGCCCTGGCTGCGGCGCTGCAACTCGCGGTCGGATGGAGTTTCACCCTCTACCAGGGCCGATACACCTACGGCACATTCGAGGAGGTTCGTGCCCTCGGCATGGCCGTCCTCGTCGTGGCCGTGGTGCTCGCCGTGCCGGTCGGGCTGTTCGGCACCGCGTTGGGCGTGCCTCGCAGCACGGTGGTGATCGCGCTGCCGATCGCGCTCCTCATCATGTTCGGCGCGCGATACCTCAAGCGGCTCTACGTCGAGCACAAGTACCGCCCCGGCGCCGACGCCGAGCGCACCATCATCTACGGTGCCGGCTACCTCGGCGCCGAACTCGTGCGCCGCATGATGACCGACCCCGACTCCGGCTTCGTGCCGGTCGGCCTGCTCGACGACGATCCGGCGTTCCGCAACGTGCGGCACGGCTCCGTGCAGGTGCGGGGGACGCTCGCCGACCTCGACGTCGTCGCGCGAGAGACCGGGGCGAAGGTCGTCGTGGTGGCCATCGCGCGAGCGGACTCGGCGCTGCTGCGTCGCGTGAACGACGCCGGCACGCGTCTCGGGCTCCAGGTGAAGGTGCTGCCCCGGCTCGACGAGATCCTCGCCGGCCGCACCGGACTCACCGACATGCGGGATGTCTCGATCGAGGACCTCATCGGCCGGCACGCGGTCGATACCGAGGTCGCCACCATCGCCGGATACCTGGCGGGCAGGCGGGTGCTGGTGACGGGCGCCGGCGGGTCCATCGGCGCGGAGCTGTGCCGCCAGATCGTGGGGTTCGGTCCGGCCGAGCTCATCATGCTCGATCGCGACGAGACCGGCCTCCAGGCCGCGCAGCTCGCGACCGCCGGTCACGGCCTGCTCGACACGCCCGACGTCGTGCTCGCCGACATCCGCGATGCCGACGCCCTGCGGCACGTGTTCCTCGATCGTCGCCCTGAGGTGGTGTTCCACGCGGCGGCGCTCAAGCACCTGCCGATGCTCGAGCAGTATCCCGACGAGGCGTGGAAGACGAACGTGATCGGCACCCTCAACGTGCTCGAGGCGGCGCGCGACTGCGGCGTGCGGACCTTCGTCAACATCTCGACCGACAAGGCGGCGAACCCGACCAGCGTGCTCGGTCATTCGAAGCGCGTCGCCGAGAAGCTCACGGCGTGGATGGCGATCGAGACGGATGCCGCATTCCTCTCGGTGCGGTTCGGCAACGTGATCGGCAGCCGGGGATCCATGCTCCCCACCTTCGCGGCACTGATCCGGTCGGGCGGCCCGGTGACCGTGACGCATCCGGATGCCACGCGCTATTTCATGACGATTCCCGAGGCCTGCCAGCTCGTGGTCCAGGCCGGAGGCATCGGGTCGCCCGGTGAGGTCCTGATCCTCGACATGGGGGAGCCCGTCCGGATCCTCGACGTCGCCGAGCGGATGATCGAGATGTCGGGTCGCGACGTGGACATCGTCTTCACGGGCCTGCGTGAAGGGGAGAAGCTGCACGAAGAGCTCGTCGGCGCGTCCGAGCAGACGACGCGACCGCGGCATCCGAAGATCTCGCATGCCCGGGTCGCCCCGGTGCCGCCGTCGGCGCTCGACAAGGCGGAGTGGGACCTCCAGATGTCGAGGAAGGTGCGCGACAACGACACCGCGATGATCGCGATTCTTCGGCCGACCGTTGTGGCGAAAGGGACGTCGTGAGTGCTCGGATCGACTTCTCGGTGCCCGGGGGCAGCGAGACCAAGCTGTGGACTCGGGTCGCTTCGGCAGACGGCCATGTCGTGGACCACCAAGGGCCCAAGTGAGCACGTTCGTTTGGTGGACGATCGCTGTAGCGGGATTGGTCAGCTTGGCGTCACCGCTCTTCCTCGGAACAATCCTGAAGAGACACGCTGTGGTCGATCACCCGAGTCTGCGATCCTCACATTCACAGCCAACGCTGCGTGGCGGTGGAATCGCACCGCTGCTCGGATATCTTGCGGCTTCCGCAATGGTCATTGCACGTCCATCCGACATCGCGGTAGCCCTGGTCGCCGTGATCGCTGTCGGTGTGTTTCTCGCAAGTCTGGTCGGGCTCGCGGAAGACGTCCGCGGGTTGTCGGTGCTTGTTCGCGCGATGGGGCAACTTGTCGTCGGTCTCGTCGTTGCGGTGCCGCTCGGTGCCCTGACGGGGCAGTCGTGGGGGGCGGTGCTGTTCTTCGCGGTCGCCATCATGTCGTACGTCAATGTGGCCAACTTCATGGATGGCGTGAACGGCATTTCTGGCCTGCACGGTGCAGTCGTCGGGATCTCCTATTCGTTCATCGGAGTCCTGACTGCGATGCCGTGGCTCACTTTCCTTGGGCTAGTGATATCAGCTGTCTTCGCTGCTTTTCTGCCATGGAACCTGACAAGACCGGGCCTCTTCCTCGGAGATGTCGGCAGTTATCTGCTTGGCGCGTCGATCGCTTCCGTCGGCGTTGCGGCGATCTTCTACGGCGCTGAACCGGTGGCAGTCATAGCTCCCCTCGCTGTGTACCTCGCCGACACGTCGTTCACCCTGTTCCGGCGCCTCCGGAACGGTGAGCCGGTGCTGCGGTCGCATCGCATGCACGTATATCAGCGATTGACAGAGACTGGACTGAGCCACCTCCAAGTGTCAGCGATCGTGACGCTCTTCAGCATCGCGACAAGCATCGCGGGTGGCCTCGTCCTCTTGGCACTGGTCCCTGCGTGGACAGGGCTCATTCTCATCGGCGGTCTCTGCGCCGCGTTCCTTCTGCTGCCGCGCTTCCGTGGTCACAGCCCGGAGCCTCGACCGCACATGGCTTTAGGTTCGCTTGACCCTCCCGCGTCGCCATTGATGCGGCCTCGATTCCGACCGACCCGGTGGGCCATCGTCGGCGCCTCCGGCTTTGTCGGCGATGCGCTTGCCACCCAGCTCGAGGCTCGCGGATTCGACGTTCGCCGTATACCGGGCCCACGCGTGCGGATGGCGCCCAGGCTGGACCGAGCTGAGGAGATATCGGACGTCGCCGTGAACTATCCCGGGATGGCCGCGCTCGTCACCTCCTTTCAAGCAACCGACGTCGTCGTCAATGCCGCTGGCCTCGCCACGCCTGATGCTCCGCACACATACGAGCTCTATGGCGCCAACGCGTTGGTACCCGCGATCGTGCTGCACGCCGCCGACCGTGCGGGAGTCGAGCGCACGATTCACATCAGTTCCGCCGCGGTGCAGGGCAACCGCGCCGTTCTAGACGAGACCATGGAGGTATTGCCCTTCTCGCCGTACTCGCGGTCCAAGGCGCTGGGCGAGCGCGCGTTCTTGGCAGCCGGCCGGGCAACGAAAAACTCTGACGCGATCGTCATACGCGCAACGAGTGTTCAAGGCCATGGTCGGTCCACGACGGAGACTCTCAGGACAATTTCACGTTCACCCATGGCAAGCGTCGCTGGGGATGGGTCTCAGCCCACCGTCGTGAGCAGCATCGATGGACTTGTCGATTTCGTGATCCGGGTCTCTACCAGCAACGAATCGCTCGGTCCGGTCATGCTCCAACCGTGGGAAGGCCTGTCGGCCGGGGATGTGCTGCGAGCCGCCAGCGGGACCGAACCCCTCCACTTGCCGCGCTGGTTGTGCCGTGCGTCTCTCTTCTGCGCACGTCAGCTCGGCCGTGTGGTACCAGAAATTGCGGGAATGACCCGCCGGCTCGAAATGATGTGGATGGGTCAGGGACAGGCCTCCGCGTTCGACTCGACATTCCCAGCCGTCCCGCGGCAGCACATTGAAACCATCCTCGCTCGAGGAGGCGTGCGAACATGAGAATCGGCATCCTCGCCCAGTGGTTCGATCCCGAACCCGGACCTGCCTCATTGCCAGGGGTATACGCCCGTGAGTTCATCACCCAAGGGCACAGTGTGAGCGTCCTTACCGGGTTTCCCAACTACCCCGACGGTCGGCTCTACGACGGGTACCGGGTGCGGCGCCGCACGAGAGAACAACACGGCGCCATCGATGTGACGCGAGTCGCCCTGATCCCGAATCACGGCGCGTCTGTTCTCGGTCGTGTCGCCAACTATTCGACGTTTGCGCTGTCCGCGACTGCATCGGGTCGCTCGGCTCTCCGAGACGTCGATGCGGTCTGGGTCTACAACTCGCCTGTCACGGTCGGGCTTCCCTTGCTCAGCCATACGCGGAACGGCAGAACGCCATATTTCCTGCATGTCCAGGACCTCTGGCCAGATTCGCTCATAGACAGCGGCATGATTCCGGCTGGATGGTTGGGCGATCTGGCAGCGGCCGTCGCGAATCGAATCGTCCGCTTCACCGAGCGCAAGGCCACGATCGTCGGGGTCAGTTCCCGGAGTTTGCGCGACATCATCCTGTCGCGTCACCCTGCGCTCGATCCAGCCAAGATCGTCTACGCTCCCAATCCAACCGATGAGTCACTGTTCAGGCCAGCGGCAGACCTCCGCCGAGAACTTCAACTCTCGGATGAAAGTCCTGAATTCGTCGACGTCATGTACGCGGGCGCGATCGGCGAGGTGCAGGGCCTCGACACCCTGTTGGAAGCGGCAGCACTTCTCAAGAAGCACTCGCAGATACGGATCCTCCTCGTCGGAGATGGAATTAGCCGTGAACGGCTCGAGCGGCAGGCAGCTGCAGAACGACTCTGGAACGTTCGATTCCTCGGACGAGTGCCGCAACGCGATATCCCTGAATGCATCGCCCGATCTCACATTCAACTCGTCAGCCTCGCCGACACTCCGTTCCTGCATTACACGACCCCTAGCAAGATCGCGACGTTGCTCGCGTCCGGCGTTCCGATAATCGGACACCTCGCGGGTGATGGGGCTCGGCTCATTCGTGAAGCGGAGGCGGGCGTTGTCGTGACACCGGGGGACGCGAGCGGTTTGTGTGAGGCGATCGTTCGAATGGCTCAAGGTGGCACTCGTCTATGGCAGCGCCACGGTGCGCTCGGTCGTGCGTATTACGAGGCACATCTTTCCGCTGCGTCAACCGCAGGCGAGATCATCCGTTCACTTTCTGGAACGGCCACGAACCGCGTCCGCATTGGAGGATCAAATTGACCGACCCGCACAGTGGAGCCCGGCGCCCTCGTGTCTGGCGGCAACCGAATCTCTCGGTCACACCGCTGCAGGGCGCCTGTTCGGGCGATGTGGCCGTCAGGCAGGGCGGAACGACGTCTTCTCCGCGAATCAGCCGAAGGATCAAGAGCTGGGCCAACCGAGATGCTTAGCCCTGTCTCCGCAAGGGGATCAACACCGAACCGGCCCACGGAGCACCCCTATTTCCCACTGAAGGTAGTCCTCGTTTTCGTGATTGGTACGTTTGTCCTCTTCCTGATCGGCCCGTATTCCGTACAAGCAGAGAATCTTGCGCTCGAGGTACTGTTCATAGCTTCTGCCTGTCTCGCATTCGGCGCTGGCTACAGGTTGTCCATCAAACAGAAGCGCAGCTATCGAGCGCCAGCGTCGCGAGAGGCATCGTCGGCCCAGAAGTGGCTAGTATTTCTGGCTTGCGTCTGGTATTTGACCTTTTCGGCGGCCTCCCTTGCGGAATACGGCGCTACATCCCTGGGTTCGATCGTCGAAGCTGCGCTGAACCCGGGCGATAGTTACTTCCACAAGTTCGCGGTCTATGCGGATCAGGAACGTACGGGTCGAGTGAATCTTGCCATCCAGTTGACCGTCCTCGCGGGAGCGCTGTATGCCGTGCTCATTCCGATGACTGTATGGTTCTGGCGGTCACTCGGATTGTTCCTGCGCGCACTCGCCGTGCTGAGCGTCATTGCGTACTTGATGTACTTCTTGTACATCGGCACACTCAAGGGATTTGGCGATGTACTGATTGCACTGCTGGCGGCCCTCGCGGCGTCTTTCGACCCCCAACGACTCTCAAGCAGGTCTATCACCCCTTCGTTTGCACCCTCCTCGCGTATGTCTCCGCCCGGGCGTCAAGCGCAACACAGGCGCCGGAGATATTGGGCCGTGTTGGCGCTACTCGGCGTGAGTTTTGTAGTGCTCATGTCGAATATCCAGGCAGACAGGCTTGAAGGACTCGGCGCAGCAGGTCAGTTTTCGCCCGACCCGGTGATTTCGCAGATGTTCGGAGAGAGGTTCGCACTTGGCCTAGCAGTGACCCTCTACTATCCCGTAAACGGCTACATCGGACTTTCGAAGAGTCTCGAGACGCCCTTCGAGTTTTCCGGCGGCGCCAGCGTCCCCGCCCTTGCAAGTTACAAAGTCCAGTACTTTGGCGGCGATGATCCAATGGAGTTGTCGTATCCGGCCCGCACAGAGGAACGAACGGGGTGGCCAGCTGGGCAAGTATGGTCGACCTTCTTTCCTTGGATCGCGTCTGATGTCACGTTCCCGGGCGCGGTCGTATTCATGGCGATCTTTGGCTGGTTCTTGGCTAGGTGTTGGATGGGGGTGAGACGAGAGCGTGACGCACTGAGCCTCATCCTCTTCTGCCAACTGATGATCGCCGCCATCTACATTCCCGCCAACAATCAGCTGATGCTGTCGCGTTACACAGCCATCGGTTTCGTGACACTGATCGCGATCTATTTGGTTCGTGCCTTTGTTCGACCCACACTCGACGCACGCGGCTACCGTCTCCTACCCGTTCGCGGTGACATCACATGAGGCGAATGCGTCGGCGGGCCGTTGCGCGCAAACCACGCATAGTTCAGCATGTCTTCGGAACGCCTGGAACCGGAGGACCCATCACCGGTCACTCGCACCTCATGAACTCGAGCCTCGGCGACCAATTCGAACTAATCAGCGTCGTGCAAGATCGTCCAGCCGGCGGGATCAACCTCTCGCTCATTCTGCGGATGGCCGGACAGATGCGCCGAGCGAAGCCCGACATGGCCCACGTGCGCGGCTTGGGGAACGAGGGCTTCCATGGCGTGGTCGCTGCCCGCCTCGCCGGAGTGTCGCGGGTGCTCGTCTCCGTGCACGGATCCGTCAGCGATCTCGTGCATGGCCGGCGGACCCTGAGGCGGCGTTTCGTCGAAGTTGTGTTGGAGCGGCTGACGCTGCAACTCGCCTCGCACATATCGACCGTGTGCGAGGCAGCAATCTCGAAGCCGGTGCTCCGACCGTACGCTCGGAAGTTTGTGGGGGTGACCGCTAACGGCGTACCCCCGACGCGAATCGATCCAGCCGCGCGATCTGAAGTTCGATGCGAACTCGGTGTTTCGGATGACACGATGCTGGTCGTCGCCGTCGGGCGTCTGACGCTTGACAAGGGGATCGAAGACATCCTCGCGTCGGTCGAACTCGCTCGCTTTGCCCAGCCGACCATCCTCGTCTTCGTGGGCGATGGGCCTGATCGTTGGGTGATCGAACAGTGGCTGCGGTCGGAACACGAGACGAAGGTCATACTCCTCGGCCGGCGCGATGACGTGGATCGCCTGCTGGCCGCTGCCGATGTCTTCGTCCTCGGCAGCCTTCACGAGAATCTGTCGTATGCCCTTCTCGAGGCCATGAACGCGGGGCTGCCAGCGGTTGCGACCCGCGTGGGCGGCAACGTCGAGGTGCTCGCACATGGGGGCGGAGTTCTCGTCGCCCCACATGCTCCCGCGGAGCTCGCCGAGGCGCTCAGGGTGTTGGGCGACCCAGATCTTCGCCGGAAGCTCGGTGCGGAAGCGAAGGTGGCAATTGCTGAACACTACACGCTGGATCACATGGTAGATCGACTCGCCCTCGCATATGGAAGCGTTCTCTCGTCAGGAGAACAATCGTGACGGCAGATCCAGCCGTACTCCTGCTCGGATTCACAGTTGATGACGCGGACATTCGTGAGATCACTCGTCGAAGCCCTGTGCTCCCAACACAGACTGACGCGTTTGCGTGGAACGTCGTCTCGGCGCTTCGAGAGGGTGGCGCGCGAGTTTCTCTTCTCTCGACTGCCCCGGTGCCGAACTTCCCCGCCTATCCAAAGGTGTTCTTTCGGTCGAAGAGGTTTCACGAGCACGGGACTGCGGGTCTCCTACTCGGGTTCATCAACGTTCTCGGACTCAAGCACGTGACGCGCTTCGTGCAGTGCCTGCTCCGTGGCACAAGGTTCATCAGGAGCCGAGGGGTTCGCTCGGTCGTCGTGCATGGAGCGCATACGCCGTTCCTGCTCTATGCCCGCATCGTGAAACGGACGATGGGAATCCGTATCTGCGTGATACTCACCGATCCACCCGCTGTCTCCATCGCTGGCGAAAACAGACTTGTCGCAGGGATGAAGCGAATCGATCGACGCTTGATGAAGTCCCTGTGTTCCGGATTCGATGGGGTGATTGCGCTCACGCCGCATCTGGCGTCCGACTATGCACCCGGAGTGCCCAGTCTCATCACCCCGGGCTTCGCTTCGACGAGCCTTCTCCTCGGCGACCCTGATTCTGACGAGGAACCCGAGTCGACGTTTCGCGTCGGCTACGGGGGCGGCCTGAGTGACGAGTACGGTGTCGCCGACCTTGTGAACGCGATCTCGACTTCCAGTGGCGACATCAGGCTTGAGCTCTTCGGCCGTGGGAGCCTTGACGATTGGTTGGCCGAGCGTGCCGCCGTGGATCCACGTATCTGCGTCGGTGGCGTGCTTCCCCGAGATCAACTGCTGCGGCATCTGAGCAGCCTGGATGTCCTCGTCAACCCGCGGCAGCTGCGGCACTCATTCACGAAGTACTCCTTTCCATCAAAGCTCCTCGAGTTCATGTCGCTCGGTGTGCCGACGATCAGCACGAGGCTGCCGAGCCTGCCGAACGGGCTCGCCGAGCACCTCGTGCTCGCGGAATCCACGGTGGAGGGGATCGCTGCGGCGATCGAGCGAGTCCGAGGCATGTCTCGAGAGCGACGTCTGGAGCTTGGACGTTCGGCTCGGGCGTACGTCCTGAGTCAGTTGAGTCCAGTCGCCCAAGGTCCTGCGATCGTCCACTTCGTCGAGGGGCACGACGGCACCTAACGCCGGGATGTGTCCCGAGAATCACCGAGGATCTGCTCCATGAACGCACTGAGCACGTCGGTGAACCGGGAGCTCGCGAAGTCTCTGCGTGCCGCCTCTTGTATGGCCGCCCGTTCGAACGACGATTTCTCAACCAACTGGCGTCGGACTGTCCTCGCTAAGGCGCCAGGGCTGTCGTCTTCGACCGACGCTGCGTTGAAGCCTTCGACGAGGTAAGCGGCGAGGTCGCTCGAATTGTTGGCCATGACTGGCGTTCCCATCCAGAGGCTCTCGACGATCTTCGTCGGGAATCCGGCTTTGGCGTACCGTGCTTCCGGTCGCTGCAGCACGACGAAATCGCTACCTGCCACGAGCTGCCTTGCAGCGGAGTGATCCAGTCGACCGTGCCAGTGCATGTGCGCAGGGCTTGGCCCCTGAATGCCGAGCAGCGATGCCGCACCCTGCGCGGTGATGCCAGCGACTTCAACCTTCACTCTCGATATGTCGTCGCCGAGATATCGGTCCAGTTCCCACAAGCTCCGCAAGGTCGCTGCATCCTTGCGCCCCGGAAACCCGACATAACTGAGTGTGAGGGAACCTCCTCGTCCGGTGAGGCCGGACGCGGTCCCCGGCTCGTCGGGCATCAACGGGGGCACACGAATGACGGGGAAGTCATCGGACCGATAGTGCTCCTCGAGGAACGAGCTGATGACGATCGCTCCCGATGCGCTGCCCACCGATCGCATGGCCGCGGCGTTCGCGACACTGAACGGACCGAACCGGCCGCCCGGCAGGTGCGCCGGATCATACCATTCAACGAGGTCCACAACGAGTGGGACAGCGAGCCGTTGGCAGGACCGTCTGAGACGCATCAGATAGCTCAGCCGGGTGCCGTAGAGAATGACAACGTTCGGTCGCGGTGCTGCCTCGACAAGCCTCTTCTGGGCCGCCGCCCCTGTGGTCAATCCGTGCCAACCGCGCCCCAGACGAGAATCCGGGTGACGCGGTGATTCCGACAGGAAGACGACTTCGTCCGCCGTCGACCAAGGGCGATCGACATTCTCGGTTGGTGGTGCCGACGGAGACACGACGGTCACCTCATGTCCCGCAGATCGAAGGGCAACGATGATGCCGTTGACGCGTTGCGTGCCTGCGGAGTTCGTCGGGTATGGGTCGGGCACGACGTAGGCGATGCGCATCACTTCACCCCGATTTCTGGATGTGGTGTTCGGCTGGCGCGTACGATGGCTGCCCGATAACCGAGAGCTGCAGCGGGCAGGAGCAACAACGCATAGCAGACCGTGGAAACGAGCGGTATCCCTGGCAGGCCCAGTACCGGGACCGTCAACAGCTTGAGGGGCACGCTGAGCGCCAGATAGATGGGCCAGGCGATCAGTTGATAGCGCAGTACTCCCACACTGTTCTGCACGCTGAACATGGGCGAGGCGATGGCGAGCAGAACGGACCAGATGACGAAACCGATACTGAGGGCCGGGGGCACCACCAGCGCACCGCCCAGCCAGATGCCCATGATCCAGTCGCTCAGCATCACCAGGGCGAAGCCTCCCAAGCCGACCGCGATGGAGACGATCAACGACATCAACCGGGTGGTTCGTCGCACCCACTGGGTATCGCCGCGTGCCAGCGCATCTCCATTGGCGGGCCAGAGGGGGAGTGCGGTGAATGTGATCAGAAGGCCGAGTACTGAGAAGAGTCTCGCCACCACCGCGAACGTGCTGACGGCTTCGAGGTCGGTTCGCAGGGCGACGATGAGGGCGTCGGCATTGAGCGCCAAGGAGGTCACCACGGAGATTGCGAAGAACGCGCCGCCGAGGCGAACCAGCCCACCCACTTCTGAGCGAGATGCGCGAGCGACGGCCGGCCGGCGATCTGGATGGGCCCAGTAGTACCAGACCGAATTGAGGAGCATCGCCGCCGGGTTCACCAGTACGCCGATCGCGATCACAAGCAGGGGGTCGGCTCCGACCCCGACTGCGATGTACACGCCGGCGATCGTCGTGATCGCGCCCGCGACCTGCCAGAGATTGCTCACCCACGCCTGTTGGTAGGCGTATTGGACCCGTTGCACCAGTGAAAGCGGCAGCGAGACTGCAAATGCCGAGAGGCACAGTCCGGTGGTCAACGACAGCATTTCCTCGGGCACGCTCGACCGAAAGAGGCCGCCCCAGTCCACCGTGTACGCAGCCACCCACCCCAGCGCGAATGCAAGTCCGGCGACACAACTCAACACGGCGTAGGCGGTGCTCGTCACTGCTCGCGCATGGACTCCGTCGCCCGCGGCGATCAGCGGTGGCAACTTGGTGAGGAGGCCGTTGCCCAGTCCGAAGTCCGCGAACGCGGCGAGCCCGGAAATCGAGCTGACCACCATCCAGAAGCCGAAGAGTTCGGTGCCCAGATAGCCGAGCGTGACCGGAATCGTCAGGATCGGCGCCAGCAGTACGAGTGCGCGCGAACCGACGCCTGTCAGAATGCCGAGGCTCAGCCCGCGAGAGCGGCGTCCACGGGCCTCAGGCTCGTCGCCAGCACCCGACTGCATTGGCGAGTTCAATCGGGATTCACCGCACTTCGGCCGATGCGGCATACCACTCGTACGCTTCCTCGATTGCGGCTGCAAGCTGGGGTCGGCGAGCATCAGGTACAAGTTCGAGGAGCCGTTCGGCGGATGCCTGCGAGTGCGGTACGTCACCGGTGCGCCAATCCGTGTACTCCACTTGAATGGGGCCAGTGTGAATCGACCGGATGATATCGATCACCTCGTTCAAGCTCGTGCGCGCACCGAACGCGAGGTTCACCGGGGTGGGGGAGGTGACGCGGCGTCTCAGCGTCTTCTCGAGAACGTCGGTCACCGCGTGTATGGACGTGAAGTCGCGGGACTGTGTGCCATCGCCGTACACAGTGAGCGGCTTTCCGCTGAGAGTGGCAGCGAGGAATCGCGGGATGACCGCCGCGTAGGCGTGGTCGGCCCGTTGGAGCGGGCCGAATACATTGAAGAACCGGAAGGCGATCGCGCTGAGACCGAAGCTCGTTTGATAGGCGTTGGTGTAGGCCTCAGTCGCAAGCTTGCTCACTGCGTACGGGCTGACCGGAACGGTCGCGAGTGATTCGACCTTCGGGATGGCGGGGTTGCTGCCATACACCGACGAGGACGATGCGGCGATCAAGTGAGGGACATCGTTGTGCCGGGCAGCCTCGAGCAGATTGAGGGTTCCGATCACATTCACGTCATTCGTCGTGCGGGGATCGTTGAGCGATCGCGGAACCGATGGGAGCGCTCCGAGATGGACGATCGCATCCACCCCGGATGTGGCCCTGATCAGCGAGTCTGGATCGCGAAGGTCTCCTTCGATGAATCGCACCGACGGGTCGAGATTGGAGCGCAAACCGGTCGCGAGGTTGTCGAAAGCGAGTACCTCGATGTCACCGGCGTCGAGGAGGCGCCGGCTCAGGTTTGCGCCGATGAACCCAGCCCCACCGGTGATGAGTACCCGCATGGTCGCCTTCCGATTCAGAGAGGACTCGCGACCCGGCGGTCGAGACGATTCTTCGTGTCGAGAATCGGTATGCCGTCCGTGTCGCTGAGCAACGTGAGATCCAGATCATCGTGATCAGTCACCAAGATGATGGCGTCGACGCCGCCCTGAAGTGCTCCATCGAGCTCCTGTCGTTCGACACCCTTCGGCCATCGATGCGGCTCGACGTGACTGTCGACGGCGACGACATCTGCACCCAGTGACTGGAGCAACTCGATCACCCGGAGGGCAGGAGCCTCCCGGATGTCGCCCGTGTTCCGCTTATATGCGATACCCAGGATCAGTACGCGAGAGCCTCTCACCGCCAGCGACCGGTCATTCAGCATTTCGATCGTTCGTTGCACCACATGGTGCGGCATGCGACGGTTCACATCGTTCGCCAGTTCGACGAATCGGAAGTTCTGACCGAGCTTGCGCTGTACCTCCCACGAGAGGTAGCTCGGATCCACCGGGAGGCAGTGCCCACCAACCCCGGGCCCGGGCGTGAACTTCATGTAGCCGAACGGCTTCGTCGACGCCGCCTCGATGGACTCCCAGATGTCGACGCCGAGCTGGTGGGCATAGATCGCAAGCTCGTTGACGAGGGCGATGTTCACGTGCCGGAAGGTGTTCTCGAGCAACTTGGTCAGCTCGGCTTCTTTCGGGGTGCCCACGGCGACCGTTCGATCAACCAACGAGTCGTAGAACGCAGCTACTCGCTCGAGCGATGCCGGATTGATTCCGGAGATGACCTTCGGCGTGTTGACGAACCCCCAAGTCGGATTTCCAGGGTCGATGCGTTCAGGACTGTATCCCACATGGAAGTCCAGACCGGCGACGTAGCCGGTCGCATCCTCGAGAGCCGGCGTGAGGAGCTCTTCCGTTGTACCCGGATACGTCGTCGACTCGAGGATGACCGTTGCCCCACGCTTCATCCGCTTCGCCAATGATTGCGCCGCAGATTCGATGAAGGTCAGGTCGGGGAGGTTCTCGCGGAGGGGTGTCGGGACGGTGATGACCGCGACGTCGAATCCGGTCGCGTCGTCATAGTCGGTCGTCGGAAGGTATCGTCCCGTCTCAAGTGTCCGCCGCAGTACGTCGTTGGGCACGTCATCGACATACGATGCGCCGCGCCGAAGGTGATCGACACGACGCTCGTCAAGATCGATACCGACCACCGAGTACCCGACCTCCACCGCGCGCATCGCGACTGGCAGGCCCACGTATCCCTGACCCACGATGGCGATCAGATTCTCGTTGCGCAACCCGGCCCCCGCTCCGTTGCCCTACTCATCGGCGCCGCCGCGAAAGCCCCCCGGCCTCTGATGCGCCCGAAGCCGACTCTACTAGGGCAGGTGGCGCCGCTATCGGTGGGCGAGCGACTTCGGAGTGTCATGCTTTCGCAGTGGCCCACGATCAGGGACTTGGCCATCTGAATCCGCAGTGACTGCCTCACGCACCCCCGTTCCTGCCGATGCTAGGTTCGGATCGAGGCGTGAGAGCGTCCGACTGGCCAGTGAAGCGGGGAAACGGGCTTGAACGGAATCTACGAAACTCGACGGGTGCTGGTGACGGGGGGAACCGGTTCGTTCGGCCATACCGTGGCGGAGCGCATGCTCGGCCTCGGGGTGGCAGAGGTTCGCATCCTCAGCCGCGATGAGGCGAAGCAGGACCTCATGCGGTACGAACTGGCAGACGATCGGCTCCGGTTCTACGTCGGCGACGTGCGCGACTACCAGAGCGTCGAGCGTGCCACCAAGGACGTCGACTACGTCTTCCACGCCGCCGCGCTGAAACAGGTGCCGTCGTGCGAGTTCTTCCCGATGGAGGCGGTTCGCACGAATGTCATCGGCAGCGAGAACGTCGTTCGCGCGTCCGAGTACAACGGGGTCGGGTCGCTCGTCTGCCTGAGCACCGACAAGGCGGTGTATCCCGTCAATGCGATGGGCATGTCGAAGGCGATGATGGAGAAGGTCGCCCACTCGCACGGGCTCAACAATCCGACAGCGAACACGACCGTCTCGTGCGTGCGCTACGGCAACGTCATGTACTCGCGAGGCTCGGTGATCCCGCTGTTCATCGCCCAGCTGAAGGCGGGCAAGCCCCTGACGGTGACGAACCCCGACATGACGCGGTTCATGATGTCGCTCGACGATTCGGTCGGGCTCGTGGAGTTCGCCTTCACCAACGGCAAGCAGGGCGACCTCTTCATTCGCAAGGCCCCGGCGTGCACCATCCGGGACCTCGCCGAGGCCGTCTGCAACCTCTTCGGGCGGCGCCCCGACGTCGAGGTCATCGGCACCCGGCACGCGGAGAAGGTCTCAGAGGCGCTCGCCAGCCGTGAGGAGCTCGCGCGGGCGATCGACATGGGCGAGTACTTCCGCATCGCGGCCGATGGGCGGGACCTGAACTACAGCCTCTACTTCGACGAGGGCAACGTGCGCCAACAGGAGTTCGCGGACTACGACTCCCACACGGTGACGCGAATGAGCGTCGAGGAGATCGAGCAGTTGCTCCTCACGATCCCCGAGGTGCGAACCGAACTGCAGGCCGCGGGCCGGCTCGAGGACGAAACACGCTGATGTTCGCGGTCACCGGCGCAGGCGGGTTCCTGGGCTGGCATACCCGGGTGGCCGTCCACGCGGGTGGCGGGCGGTCTTCGGCGATCGCGCTCGGGGAGCGGTTCGATCTCGAGCGCACCACGAACGCCATGAGCGGGGCACAGCGAGCCATCCACCTGGCCGGCGTGAACCGCGGCAACGAGGCCGAAGTCTCCGACGGGAACGTCCGGCTCGCGGAGCAGTTCGCCGAGGCGCTCCTCGCCGCCGAGGAGCCGCCGCCGGTCGTCGTCTTCGCGAATTCGACCCAGAGCCTCGGTCCCACCCTGTCGGCGTACGGGGAGGCGAAGAAACGCAGCGCCGGCATCATCGAGCGGGCGTGCGCTCGCCGCGGCATCCGATTCGGCGACGTCGTTCTGCCCAACCTGTTCGGCGAGCATGGACGACCGTTCTACAACTCGGTGTTCGCCACGTTCGCCACCTTGATCGCGGAGGGTCGGGAGCCCGCGGTGGACGTCGACCGGCCACTCGCGCTGCTGCACGCGCAGGATGCCGCGGACGTGCTCACCGGTGCGGTGTCCGCCGATCTCGTCGCCGAACGCGTCAGGGAGCGCACGGTCAGCGAACTCCTCGCGGACCTCACCCGCATCGCCGAGGTGTACCGCAACGGCGAGATCCCCGAGCTCGCGTCGACGTTCGACCGCGACCTGTTCAACTCCTACCGCTCCTACACCCTCCCCACGGGACTGTCGTTCACCATGAAGGCCCACGCCGACGAGCGCGGCTCGTTCGCCGAGCTCGTGCGAGCTCACGGCGGCGAAAGCCAGACCTCCGTCTCGACGACGCATCCTGGGATCACGCGCGGGCAGCACTTCCATCGCCGCAAGGTCGAGCGGTTCATCGTCATCTCCGGAACGGCGACGATCGCCATGCGGCGGCTCTTCACCGACCAGATCCTCGAGTTCGAGGTCAGCGGCGACGCGCCGCATGCGGTCGACATGCCGACGATGTGGGCCCACCGGATCACCAATACCGGCACGGATGACCTTCTCACGGCATTCTGGACCAATGAGCTGTTCGATCCGGCTCATCCCGACACGATCGCGGAGGACGTATGAGTGCGTCACGGCTGAAGGTGCTGACGGTCGTCGGAACCCGACCCGAGGTCATCCGGCTGTCGGCCACGATCCGGTTGCTCGACGAGTTCACCGAGCAGACTCTCGTGCACACCGGCCAGAACTACGACTACGAGCTCAACGAGGTGTTCTTCGAAGACCTCGGCCTCCGCCGGCCCGATGTCTTCCTCGAGGCGGATGTCTCGAGCCTCGGCTCAGCGCTGGGTTCCATCCTGACGAAGATCGAGGCCGTGATCCGCGAGATCCGGCCAGACGCATTCCTCGTCCTGGGCGACACCAACAGCTGCATCTCGGCGGTGATGGCGAAGCGCATGCGCGTGCCCGTCTTCCACATGGAGGCCGGCAATCGCTGCTTCGACGAGAACGTGCCCGAGGAGACCAATCGTCGCCTGGTCGACCACGTGTCGGACTACAACCTCGTCTACACCGAGCACGCGCGCCGCAACCTGCTGGCCGAGGGGATCCACCCCTCGCGAATCCTGCTGACCGGCTCGCCGATGCGCGAGGTCCTCGGCGCGAGCGACGATGCCATCCGGTCGAGCGACGCGCTCGACCGGCTCGGCCTGACGGAGCGCGGGTACTTCCTCGTCAGCCTGCATCGCGAGGAGAACGTCGACGACGCCGATCGCCTCGCGTCGGCATTCGGTGCACTCGAGGAGCTCGGTGAGGCCTACGACCTTCCGGTGCTCGTCTCGACGCACCCCCGAACGCGCAAGCGCCTCGAGGCGGTGCGGGACGTGTGGGGCGATCGGTTGAGGCTCCACGCGCCGTTCGGCTTCAACGACTACAACCGCCTGCAGCGCTCGGCGCGACTGGTGCTCTCGGACAGCGGCACCATCGCCGAGGATTCCTCGATCCTCGGGTTCCCAGCGATCACCCTCCGAGACCGCATCGAGCGGCCCGAGGCACTCGATGCGGGCGCGATCATCACCTCAGGGGTCGTCCGAGACGAGATCCTCGGTGCCGCGCGTATGGCGATGGAGCTCTTCGAGGAGTTCGGGCCGCCCACGCTGCCCCGCGACTACCACATCACCGACACGGCACGCCGAGTCGTGTCGTTCATCCGCTCGACCGCCGGGTCGCATCACGCGCGCACGGGCATCCGCCGGCCGCGATGAGCGACCGGCGCCAACCCGACCACGGCGACGAGCAGACCGCTCCTCGACGCGGGCAGCGCCGCGGGCGAGGGTTCGCGATCATGATCGCAGTCGCCGCCGTCGTTCTCGCGTTGGCTGTCGTCGGGGGACTGGCCGGCCGGAAGCTCTTCGACGACGTCGACCACGTGCGTGCCGAACTCGAGTCCGCCAGGAGCGACCTCGCTGCCGGCCAGGCCGCGCTCCAGGCCGACGACGATGCCGCGCTGTTGGCATCCGTGGGTGCGGCCGCCGCCGCGGCGGACCGCGCCGTGTCCGAGACGGGGGATCCGCTCTGGAAGTTCGGGGAGTCCGTTCCCCTGCTCGGGGAGAACCTTCATGCCGTTCGGGTGCTCGCCGAGAGCGCGCAGACCCTCACCACCGAGGTGGCCGCGCCGGCCGCGTCCCTGGTCGCTGAGTTCGACCTCGTGGCCGACCCGGTGACGGGGGCGTACGACGTCTCCGTGATCCGTGAGGCGCGGAAGCTGTCGGCGACCGCCCAGGCCGTCCTCGACGAGGTCGCGGCGAACCTCCACGAGCTCGACACCGAGGCCACCGCCGACCCGGTCACTGACGCGGTCGACGAATTCTCGTCGCTCCTCGACTCTGCTCGCGCGACGCTGCCCTCCGTGCAGCCGGGTCTCGCCGTGGCGAGCATGATGCTGGGCGTCGACGCACCGAAGACCATCGACCTGGCATTCATGAACAGCGCCGAGGCATCTGGCCTGGGCGGCGGGCCGAGCGCACAGATCCTCGTCTCGGCGGACCAAGGCCGCATCTCGATCCTCCAGCAGCCAGCGAGCACGGACTTCAGGAACACGGTCGACCTCGCTATCCCCGTCGACGAGTCCGTCCGGCAGCTCTACGACAGCATCCTGACCGACAACATCAACGCGTCGACGAGTCGGCCCGACCTGCCCTACTCGGCAGGCATCATCGACGCGTGGTGGCAACGGGACATGGGCGCGAAGCTCGACGGGATCGTCCTCGCCGACCCGATGGCGCTCGCCGCCATCCTCGCCGTCACGGGGCCGGTCACCTTGCCCGACGGCACCACGCTCGACGCGACGAACGCCGTCCCTATCCTGCTGAACGAGGCGTATTCCCGGTATCCCGAGCCCGAAGCGCAGGACGCCTTCTTCAAGGCGGCGGCGGCGAGCGTGTTCCAGCGCCTGCTGGAAGGGGGGTTCGAGCTCCGGCCGATGTTCGACGCCATCGCGGGCGCAGTCGACGGAGGCCACCTGATGCTCTGGAGCGCTGACCCCGCCGTGCAGTCGGCCCTCGACGGCAGCCGGCTGCAGGGCACGCTGCCGACCGGGAACGCCGAGGCCACCGTGCTCGGCGTGTACTTCCGCGACCGCTCGTCGTCGAAGGGCGACTTCTACCTGCACACGGATGCCACGGTCACCACGAACTCGTGCGACCCACAGGCGCCGACGTACACCGTCGACGTGTCGCTGCGACGCGACGTGCCTGCCGACGCCCCCGAGATCGCGTACAGCCAGCTCTACGACTTCTGGCGGACCGAGGTGTTCGTCTACGGGCCCGTCGGTGGGTCGGCGGCGTCGACCGCGGTGACCGCTCCGGCGCTCGACACCGTGGTCGACCCGACGGTGGCCGACCTCGGCCGTCCGGTCGTGAAGTTCACCGTCGACGCGGACAACGGCCAGGAAGCGGCAGTCAGCGCCACCTTCGTCGGCGTGCCCGGGACGTATGGACCCACCGAGCTCCGCACCACGCCCATGATCAACGCGACCACCGTCACGATGGTGGAGGCCGACTGCGGCTGACCGGCATCGGCGCCCCATTTCGGGGGGAATCTTCAACGGTCCTCTTAAAGGGGGACAGGAACGGGGGTACCGTGACCGAAGGCCCGCCCCCGTGCGGTGGGCCCGCCCGCCGCCCGACCCGAAGGGCGCGTCGGGCGTGGAGGTGACGCATGACCCTCGCGCGGGGTGAGCCCAGGCGCGGCAGTCGCCGGGTCGCCCATGCGATCGTGTGGCCCATCCTGGCGCTCGTGCTCGTCGGCGTCGGATGCGCTGCCTGGTGGTTGTACAGCGCGGCGATGTCGGTGCGCGACGACCTCGTCGCGGCCCGTTCCGCCGTCTCCGACCTCCAGCGGGCTGCGGAGGATCGACGATGGGATCAGCTGGAGCCCATCGCCGAGGAGCTCTCGGACGACGCCGCGAGCGCGGTGGAACCGACGACGAAGCCGCTCTGGCGCACCGCCGAGTCCCTGCCGGTGGTGGGGGAGAACTTCCGAGCGGTTCGCGTGACCGCCGAGGGCGTCGACGAGGTGTCGACCGAGATCGTGGATCCGGCGGTCGGCCTGGTCGGCACGTTCGGGCTCCGGCGCGACCCCGCGACCGGTGGCTTCGACCTGGACCCGCTGCGTCAGGCGACCGAGATCGTCGCGACCGCTGATCGGGTCGTCGGCGACCTGCGCGAGCGCGTGCGATCACTCGACCTCGATGCGACGATCGGCCAGGTGTCCCAGGCCGTCGAGCAGTTCGACGGAATGCTCGGCACGGCGCAGGAGACGATCCCGCAACTGAGCGGTGCCCTCGCCAGCATCGGTGCACTGCTCGGCATCGACGGGCAGAAGGACGTCGTGCTCGCGTTCCTGAACAACGCCGAGGCCGCCGCGCTCGGCGGCGGTCCGGCGGCGCAGACGCTCCTGTCCGTCGACGACGGCACGATCACCATCGCGCGCCAGGTCTCGAGCAGGGACTTCCCGACCGCCATCCCGGTCGAGTTGCCCGTCGACGAGAGCGCCACGCAGCTGTACGACTCGATCCTCCTCGACAACATCAACGCGGCGACGAGCCGGCCGGATTTCCCGACCGCCGCGCAGATCATCTCGGCCAACTGGCAGCGGACGTTCGGCGTCACCCCCGACGACATCATCTCGCTCGACCCCATCGCCCTGTCCCGGATCCTCGAGGTGACCGGACCCGTGGCCATGCCCGACGGCGATCAGCTGACGAGCGACAACGTGGTCTCGAAGCTGCTCAACGAAGCGTACTTCCGGTACCCGGAGGGGGTGCAGTCCGACCCGTACTTCGCCGCCGCGGCATCCGCGGTGTTCGCGCGCATCATGGCCGCCGACTACGACGTCTGGGCGATGGGGCAAGCGCTCGTCGACGCGGCCAATCGTGGGACGCTCATGATGTGGAGCGCCGACCCGGCGACGCAGGCCCTCTTCGATGGGACGCGCTTGCAGGGGGTCCTGCCCGCGACCAACGAGGGTGCGACCGTCGCCGGGGTGTACTTCCGCGACCGCTCGTCGTCGAAGATCGACTACTACCTGCACACCGAGGCGACCGTCACGACCGATGCCTGCACGCCCGATGCGCCGACGTTCACCATCGAAGTGCGTCTGGCATTCGACATCCCCGACGACGTCCGACTCCCCGAATTCGTGAACAGCAACCTGTACGGCTTCTATCGCACGGAGGTCTTCCTGTACGGTCCCGTCGGTGCCACGACCACCGCGGTGGAGGTGCTCGAGTCCGGCCTCGCTGCCACGACCGGGCCATCGGTCACCGACCTCGCTCGTCCAGCGGAGAAGTTCACGGTCGACATGGAGGACGGACAGACCGCGCTCGTCCGTGCCACCTTCACCGGTGCGCCGGAGACGTACGGCCCCACCGCGGTCCGGACGACGCCGATGATCAATCCGACCACAGTGACGCTCAACGATGCCCCGTGCGGCTGAGCCGCGCCTTCGACCGACGCGTCCCCGTCATGCATCAGAATGGTCTGACCCGACGGAAGGAACCCCTGAATGCGCATCTCGGTGATCGGCTGCGGCTACCTCGGCGCCGTGCATGCCTCGGCCATGGCCGAGCTCGGGCACGAGGTCGTCGGCATCGACCTGGACGAGCGCAAGATCGCACAGCTCGCCGCGGGCCGCCCGCCCTTCTTCGAGCCGGGGCTGCCCGAGATCCTGCGGTCGGCGACGGCTTCCGGCCGGCTGCGGTTCAGCACCGACCTGGCGGATGCCGCGGGCGCCGAGGTGCACTTCGTCGCCGTGGGCACGCCGCAGGCCGCGGCCTCGCACGCGGCCGACCTCTCGCACGTCGACGCCGCGTTCGAGTCGCTGCTCCCGCATCTCGCCGACGGAGCCCTCGTGGTGGGCAAGAGCACCGTGCCCGTGGGCACCGCAGCGCGCCTCGCCGCCCGCATCGCCGAAGCCGCCCCGCACGCGAGCCTCGCCTGGAACCCCGAGTTCCTCCGCGAGGGCTACGCGGTGAAGGACACCCTCGAGCCCGACCGGCTCGTCTACGGCGTGGGCGACGAGCACGCGGCTTCCGTCCTCGATCACGTCTACCGGGCCGCGATCGAGGCGGGCACCCCACGAATCGTGACCGACTACGCCACCGCCGAGCTCGTGAAGGTCGCCGCGAACGCCTTCCTCGCCACGAAGATCAGCTTCATCAACGCGATGTCCGAGATCGCCGACGCGACGGGCGCCGACGTCACTGCGCTCGCCGACGCGATCGGCCACGACGCCCGGATCGGGCGCCGGTTCCTGAACGCCGGCGTCGGCTTCGGCGGCGGCTGCCTGCCGAAGGACATCCGCGCGTTCACGGCCCGGGCCGAGGAGCTCGGCCGGGGCGAGTCGCTCGCGTTCCTCCGCGAGGTCGATGCGATCAACCTGCGGCAGCGCCAGCGCGTCGTCGACCTCGCCGTCGACGCGCTCGGTGGGTCCGTGCACCGCAAGCGGGTCGCGGTGCTCGGCGTCTCGTTCAAGCCCGAGTCCGACGACGTGCGCGACTCGCCGGCGCTCGACGTCGCCGTGCAGCTGCGCGGGCTCGGAGCCGACGTGATCGCCACCGACCCCGAGGGCGTCGAGAACGCCCGCGCGCGGCATCCGCAGCTCGAGTACACCACGTCGACCCGCGAGGCGCTGCGCGGCGCCGAGCTCGTCGTGCTCGTCACGGAATGGCGCGAGTACCGGGCCCTCGACCCGGTCGAGACCGGCCGGCTCGTCGCCGAACGCCGCCTCATCGACGGGCGCAACGTGCTCGACGCCGCGGCCTGGCGCGCCGCCGGGTGGCAGGTGCGCGGACTCGGCCGGCCCTGACATGCCCCGATCCATCGAGGGCTACGCCGTCATCGGCGACTGCCGCACCGCCGCACTCGTCGGCGACGACGGGTCGATCGACTGGCTCTGCGCCCCCCGCTTCGATTCGGCCTCGGTCTTCGGGGCGCTCCTCGGCGACGTCGAGCAGGGCGCGTGGCTGCTTCGACCGGCGGATGCCGCGGCGGTCGCGTCGCGACACTACGAGACCGACACCTTCACGCTCGTGACCCGCTGGAGTACCGCCCAGGGCGTCGTCGAGGTGATCGATCTCATGCCGCTCGGGAACGCCACGCCCGACGGTGACGGGCGACGCACCGACGTGATCCGAAGGGTGCGCGGCGTCAGCGGGCGGGTGCCGATGGTGCAGGAGCTGCGGGTGCGGTTCGACTACGCGGCCACCCTGCCGTGGGTCCGGCAGGTCGGCACCGTGGACGCTCCCGAGCTGCTCGCCGTGGCCGGCCCCGACGCGCTCGTGGTGCGGGGGCCTCGCCTGACGGCGACCGGCCACGCGCATCGCTCGGCCTTCGACGTGGGTGCGGGTGACACGGTCGACGTGCAGCTGGCCTGGTTCGCCGCGCACCTGCCGATGCCCGCGGCCCTCGACGTCGATGCGGCCATCGCCACCACCGCGTCGTGGTGGCGCGGCTGGGTGAGCGCCTGCATCGAGCCTGGAGCGTACGACGCGGAGGTGCGGCGCTCGCTGCTCGTGCTGCGCCTGCTCACCCACGAGGACACCGGCGGCATCGTGGCGGCGGCGACCACGAGCCTGCCCGAGGACTTCGGCGGCGCACGCAACTGGGACTACCGCTACGTGTGGCTGCGGGATGCGGCGCTGACGCTCGAGTCGCTCATCCACCACGGCTTCACGCACGAGGCGGAGGCCTGGCGGCAGTGGCTGCTCCGCGCGATCGCGGGCGATCCCGCCGACGTGCAGATCATGTACGGGCTCGCGGGGGAGCGGCGACTGCCCGAGTGGGAGGTCGCCTCCCTGCCCGGGTACGAGGCCAGCGTGCCCGTGCGCGTCGGCAACGCGGCATCCGAGCAGTACCAGGCCGACGTGTTCGGGGAGGTGATGATCGCGCTCGACGTCACGAGGCACGCGGGGGCAGACGACGACGCCTTCTCGTGGTCGCTGCAACTGGCGCTGCTCGCCGAGGCCGAGCGCCACCTCGACCGGCCCGACTCGGGGATCTGGGAGATCCGTGGGCCCGAGCGCCACTTCACCCACTCGCGGGTCATGCTCTGGGCGGCGTTCGACCGGGCCGTGTGCGCGGTGGAGCACGACGGCCGCACCGGCCCCGTCGACCGCTGGCGCGACGTCCGCGCCGCCCTCGCCGAACGCATCGAGCGCGGCGGATTCGACCCGGCGCTCGGCAGCTACGTGCAGTTCGAGGGGACGACCGAGGTCGACGCCGCCCTGCTGCAGCTCGCCCAGGTCGGGTATGTCGCGTACGACGATCCGCGGATGCTGGGCACGGTCGCGCGGATCGAGGAGATGCTCATCCGCGGCGGCCTGGTCTGCCGGTACCGCACCGAGATGGAGATCGACGGCGTGCCCGGCGACGAGAGCGCGTTCCTCGCGTGCTCGTTCTGGCTCGTCGAGCAGTACGCCCATTCCGGCCGGCTCGACGACGCGACCGAGCTCATGGATCGCCTGCTCGCCCGCACCGGCGATGTCGGCCTCCTGGCCGAGCAGGCCGACCCCCGAACCGGGCGGCAGGCGGGCAACACCCCGCAGGCGCTCTCGCACCTCGCGCTCGTGCGGGCCGCCGACGCCATCGCCCATGCGCGCGGCGACGCCGCGCCGGGCGCCAGCGCCAGCGTCGCGCGCGGCGCCAGGGGATGAGCGTTGGTCGTCAGGGGGCGGCGGATGCCTCGGCCGGGGGTGTCGCCGATGGGCCGGTGGAGGCCGCGGTCGGCGTCATCGACCTCGCCACCGCGACGGTGATGAGGCATCCGATCGCCGTGCCGAGGGTGTTCGCGATCACATCCGAGACGGTCGCGTAGCGCGAGGGGATCGCGAGCTGCACCAGCTCGATGACCACGCTCGACGCGAACCCGATGGCGATGACGGCCATCGGGCGGAGCCGCGGGGAGGCGATGGTCGCGAGCGCCCCGAACGGCAGGAACAGCACGACATTCGCGGTGAACTCGAGCACGACATAGGCGGGCTCGACGGGGATGCCGAGCGTTCCGACCTGGACCGCGAGCCATCCGATGACGCCCGTGAGCCGCCCGGCCTCGCGCGCGGGCAGGAACACGATGAGCGCGAGGACCACGAGGTAGGCCGGGAACAGCCATCGCGCGGCCGCCTCGACTCGCCGCGGCATCCGACTCGTGTGCATGCAGTCAGGGTACGCGAGGCACGAGAATGACCCGCGTTCGTAATCCCAGCTTCATGCGGGCTGGTTACAGTCGCGACATGGGGAGAACACCGATGAAAGCCGTCATTCCTGCCGCAGGCCTCGGCACCAGGTTCCTGCCGGCCACGAAAGCGATGCCGAAGGAGATGCTTCCGGTCGTCGACAAGCCGGCGATCCAGTACGTGGTGGAGGAGGCCGTCGCCGCCGGGATCGACGACATCCTCGTGATCATCGGCCGCAACAAGAACGCCCTCGCCAACCACTTCGACCGGGTCACCGAGCTCGAGCAGACGCTGGAGCAGAAGGGCGACCAGACGAAGCTCGACCGGGTCATGCACTCGAGCAGCCTGGCGGACATCCACTTCGTGCGGCAGGGCGACCCGCTCGGGTTGGGGCACGCCGTGCTCCGGGCGCGCAAGCACGTCGGCGACGAGACCTTCGCGGTGCTGCTCGGCGACGACCTGATCGACGAGCGCGACGTGCTGCTCACCAAGATGATCGACGAGAGCACCGAGCGGGGCGCGACGGTGATCGCCCTCATGGAGGTCGACCCCGACCAGATCCACATGTACGGCGCCGCCGCGGTCGAGCCGACGGACGAGGCCGACGTCGTCAGGGTGACGGGCCTCGTCGAGAAGCCTGCCGCCGCCGACGCGCCCTCCAACCTCGCCGTCATCGGGCGCTACGTGCTGCGGCCCGAGGTCTTCGACGTGCTGGAGCAGACCCCACCGGGCAAGGGCGGTGAGATCCAGCTGACCGACGCGCTGCAGGTGCTCGCGGCCGACGAGTCGATCGCAGGCGGCGTCTACGGCGTCGTGTTCCGCGGCCGCCGGTACGACACCGGCGACCGCCTCGACTACCTCAAGTCCGTGATGCAGCTCGCGCTGGATCGCGAGGACCTCGGTCCCGACCTGGCCCTCTGGCTGAAGTCGGTCGCCGCCACGCTGCCATGAACCGCCCGGAGCTCATCGCGTTCGACCTCGACGACACGCTGGCGCCGTCGAAGAGTCGCATCGAGCCCGCGATGGCGGCAGCGCTCACGCGGCTGCTCGAGCACACCGAGGTGTGCATCATCTCGGGCGGTGACTTCTCGCAGTTCCGCAGGCAGGTCATCGACGCCCTCGACGTGCACGGCGCGGACCTCGGGCGGCTGCACCTCATGCCGACGTGCGGCACGCGGTACCTGCGCTTCGCCGACGGCGACTGGCGCCAGCTGTACGCCGAGGACCTCACCGCCGACGAGGCGGGCCGGGCGTCGTCCTCGCTCGAGCGGCGGTCGGCTGAGCTCGGCTTCGACGGGGGCCCCGCGTGGGGACCGCGGATCGAGCACCGCGGATCCCAGGTCACCTTCTCGGCGCTCGGTCAGGCCGCACCCGTCGACGCCAAGCGGCAGTGGGATCCCGTCGGCGCGAAGAAGGCCGCCCTCCGCTCGGCCGTGCAGGCCGACCTGCCCGACCTCGAAGTGCGCTCGGGCGGTTCGACCTCGATCGACATCACCCGCAAGGGCGTCGACAAGGCGTACGGCATCCGCAAGCTCATCGACGCGACGGGCATCCCTGCGTCGTCGATGCTCTTCGTCGGCGACCGCCTCGACCCCGACGGCAACGACTTCCCGGTCATCGCGACCGGGGTGCCGTGCCGGGCGGTCGGAGGATGGCGCGACACGCTCGTGGTCATCGACGAGGTGATCGCGGGCGCCCGTGACGCCCACGTCGTGTGATCCGTGAACCGAAGGAAAGGGGGAGTCCTCATGTTCGACACCATCAAGAAACCGCTGCGGGGCCCGGTCCGGCGCGCGAAGCGGGGCTGGCTGATGTACTCGGAGTTCCTGCGCGACTACCGCAGGTACCGCGACTCGGCTGCGCCCGTGGACGATGCGGTGACGCCGGTCGTCTCGGGCGTCAACCTCGAGGCGCAGCTCACGAAGGACTACCACCGGGTGGAGAAGGGGCTGAGCCTGCGCCGCCCCAAGCAGCCGTTCGGGGCGGCGGTGGAGCACCGACTGTCGATGCTCATCCCCGTCGCCGGCGCGCAGCAGGCGGATGCCGCGTACCTGCGCTTCGCCGAGGACGCCAAGGGGGCCCTGCTCACCTGGAACGACGGCGGCGCGGTGGATGACGACGTGAGCCCGCCGGCCCTGCCGGCGCCGCTCTTCGGCGCCGTCGAACTCGACCGGTTCTTCGCCACCAGGCACAGCGTGCGCGACTTCGACGAGACCCGCCCCGTCGAGCCCGCCACGATCGAGGAGGCCGTGCGCCTAGCGACCTACACGCCGTCCGTGTGCAACCGGCAGGCCGGTCGGGTGCACGCCTTCAGCGGCGCGGAGGACGCCGCCCGCATCCTCGCCCACCAGAACGGCAACGGCGGCTTCCGCGACCAGGTGCGCAGCGTCCTCGTGGTCACCGTCGAGCGCGGTCTCTTCGCCGGGGCCGCAGAGCGCAACCAGCGCTGGATCGACGGCGGCCTCTTCGCGATGACCCTCGTCTGGGCGCTGCACGGCCTCGGCGTGAGCTCGTGCATGCTCAACTGGTCGATGACGAACGACCGCACCGACGCGCTGCGCCAGGCGGCGGGCATCCCCGACAGCGAGGACGTGATCTGCATGATCGCGATCGGCTACCCGCCGGAAGCGGGCTTCCGGGTGGCTCGCTCGCCCCGTCGCCCCGTCTCGCAGGTGCTCACGACGCACGAGTGAGGCGGATGCCGCGGCGCGCGGATGCCCCGGGGTGAAGCACCCCGGGGCATCCGCGCGTCTGGTCTCAGGGCCGACCGAGCCGCTCAGGGCCGGCCGAGCCGCTCAGGGCCGGCCGAGCCCCTTGTACGTCCACCCGGCCTCGCGCCAGGCCTTGGCGTCGAGGCAGTTCCGTCCGTCGATCACGGACCGTACGCCCACGAGCTCGCCGGCCCAGACCGGGTCCAGGTGGCGGTACTCGTTCCACTCCGTCACGAGCACGACGAGGTCCGCGCCGTCGAGGACCGCGCTCAGGTCGTCGCTGAACTCGAGCTGCGGGTGCAGCCGCTTCGAGTTCTCGATGGCCTCGGGGTCGATCGCGACCACGTCGGCGCCGAGACCGCGCAGGCGCACCGCCACGTCGATGGCGGGGGAATCCCGGATGTCGTCCGAGAACGGCTTGAACGCGAGGCCCAGCACCGCCACCTTCTTGCCGAGCGGCTCGCCGCCCAGCGCATCGACCGCGAGCTCCACGACCCGGTGCCGGCGCCGCAGGTTGATCGCGTCGACCTCCTTGAGGAAGGCGACCGATTCGCCGCGTCCGATCTCCTCGGCGCGCGCCGTGAAGGCGCGGATGTCCTTCGGAAGGCAGCCGCCGCCGAATCCCACTCCCGCGCCCAGGAACTTGCGGCCGATGCGCGCGTCGAACCCGATCGCGTCGGCGAGCTGGGTGACGTCGGCGCCCGTGACCTCGGCGATCTCGGCCATGGCGTTGATGAACGAGATCTTCGTGGCGAGGAACGCGTTCGCCGACACCTTGACGAGTTCGGCGGTCGCGTAGTCCGTGACGATCAGGGGGGTGTCCGCGGCGAGCGCCGTCGCGTACACCTCCGAGAGCATGCGCTCGGCCGTCGCGGCCGCATCGGGGTCCGTCGGCACCCCGTACACGAGGCGATCGGGACTGATGGTGTCCTTCACGGCGAACCCCTCCCGGAGGAACTCGGGGTTCCAGGCGAGCGTCGCACCCGTGCCGCTGTCGGCGATGAGGCCCGCGAGGCGTTCCGCCGTGCCGACCGGCACCGTCGACTTCCCGACGATGAGGTCGCCGGATGCCGCGTGCTCGAGGATGCCCTCGACGGCCGCGTCGACGTAGCTGAGGTCCGCCGAGTACGAGCCCTTCAGCTGCGGCGTGCCGACGGCGATGAAGTGCACCGTCGCGCCCGCGGCATCCGCCATGTCGGTCGAGAACGTGAGACGCCCTGAGGCGACTGCGGAGCGGAGCAGTTCGGGGAGTCCCGGCTCGAAGAACGGCGCTTCACCCACGGCGAGCCGCGCGATCTTCGCCTCGTCGACGTCGATTCCCACCACCTCGTGGCCGAGTTCGGCCATGCTCGCAGCGTGCACGGCACCGAGGTATCCGCATCCGATCACTGAAACTCTCACGTAGTCGCCTCTCGTCAGAGTGGGGCCACCGTTGGATGCCCCACCAGCCCTGTCCCAGTTCTAGCAAGCGCCCTGCGGGCGCTTGTTTCCGCGCGGTTACAAGTCGGTGACTTCCCGACGAACCCTGTGATCTCGTCGTTCGGGCGCGCGCGAAGACGGGTCGACCGCACCGCCCGGTGCGCTCGACCCGCCGCGGCGCGGGTCAGTACCAGCCCTCGAAGGTGGTGATCATGTCCTTCGAACTCCAGCCCGGAACCGTGTGTCCGTAGGGGTGCCACTGCACGATCACCTCGGCCGCCACGGGGCGGGCCATGTCGGCGAGCGCGACGCCGTGGGCGGCGGGGGGCACCAGGGGGTCCGCCGCCGAGACCAGGGTCTTCAGTCGGGCGCCGGTCCACGAGGACTGCGGAAGGCGCGCCGGATTCGTGGCAACGGCCGCGGCACGGTCGAACTTGTAGGTCGTGCGCACGCGGTCGTCGCGGTCGTACAGGTCCTCCATGTCGTAGGCCGCGTTCGCGAGGTACATGCCGCGAAGCGCCGGGATGAGCTTCGTCCCGTAGCTGTACGTCATGAGTGGCCCGCCGCCCGAGTTGGCGCGAAGGAAGCTCAGGCCGACCTTCCAGACGGCGGTCACGTATGCCGTGGCGTTCTTCTGGTACTGGATCGCCGCCTCCGTGGTCCACAGGCTGCCGCCGTAGTCGGGGCAGATCACCACCGCGCCCCGCTCGGCGGCCAGCTCGCCGCTGTAGAGGTGCGCGCCGTCGAGGGACGTATGCGTGCTGCCGTTCGAGTGGAACACCCACAGCACGCCGACGGCCGTCTTGGACTTCGGCACGGCGGTGTGCGGCACGAACAGCCGCGCCACATCCCCCGAGATCGAGACGTCGATGCACTCGTAGGGCAGCTTCGCGTCGCGCGTGTAGCGCGTCGCCGTGCGGCTGATCTCGCCGGGAAGAGTCGGAATGGGCGACGCGGCCTGCGCCGCCGTCGACCAGCCCCCGCCCGCGGCGAGGACCCCCGCCGCCGACCCGATGAGGAGCTGGCGTCGAGACCAGCCGCCGCCCTCGCGGCCCCCCTGCTCGTGAGTCATGTTCGTGCTGCCCCTTCCCATGTCCACGCCCGGAACGCTCGCCGGCGAGTGCGGGTAACCGCTTCCGCCAGCGTATTCCGCGGGCGCGGCCGACTCACCGGGCACGGCCCGAAGTTAACCCGCCCGTAACGGGACTTCGGCAGCGAGTATTGACGTCGCCACCGCACATGAGACAGCATCGAACCAGCCCAACTGGGGGGCCAGACGAGGACGAACCCTACCGTCCGAGTTCTCACGGTCGTGCGACGACCGGTTCGTGTCGCCGCGCCGGCATGGGGAGTTCGCCGAGGGGGGCGGACGAGGTCTCGGCCTCGCGGGGGAATGGGAACCAACGCTTCGGGGGAGGCAACGTGCCCAGTATTCGCATCACCGCACCGACTGAGGGACGACGGGTCACCGGCACGGTCGTGGTCTCCGCCGAGGTGACCGGCGGGACGAAGGTGTCGAACGTCCGCATCATCATCGGGCCGCCGCAATACGGCACCCGCGCGGCCACCGCGTCGGGCGGTGCGTATGTGTACCGCTGGGACACGACGAAAAAGCTGGTGGACGGGGTCACCCCCCGGCCGAGCGACTGCGCGTTCTGGATCACCGCGCGGGCCACCGTCGACGGCGTCGAGATCGTCGCTCCATATGTGGGCGTGATCACCGCCAACACGCCGCGTCCCGAGGCCGATGCCGTCACGGGCGGGTGGCGGTCCGACCTGGCCTGGGCGGCCCAGTACGGCGGCACCTTCTCGCAGTGGAAGTCCAGCCACTACGCGACGATCGGCTCGGCGTACGCGAGGCTCGAGGACGACCCGATCCACGGCAGCCGCCGCCGGGTGATCAAGGCCGCGGTGCCCAATCGCGCGAAGAGCGATCCCGACCAGACGTCGGGCACCGTCCGGTTCCAGTCGTCGAGCCGGCAGAACCTCAGGGAGGGCGACGAGTTCTGCGTGGGTTTCGCCTACATGCCCTCGGCGAGTTTCCCCTCGGTCTACCCGGCGAACGACCCCGCCAACCCGGACGGCCCGGCGGGCACCGCGTACATCGCCCTGTTCCAGCTCTACGGGCCGCCGTACCTGCAGGGTTCGCCATTCGTCATCCACGCGAACCGCGATGACGTCAAGCAGCCGATCGACGAGTTCGCGATCCGCGGCAACGAGCTCAACGCCGGCGACCCGTGGCCGTTCCTCTCAGGTCCGTACAACCGCGGGAGGTGGACGGACGTCGTCTTCAAGATGCGCCTGTCCACGTCGATCGAGCACGGCTGGGTCGAGACCTATGTCAACCAGGGCCAGTCCGACCGGGTGCAGAGCGTGCCCTTCGTGAACGGCCTGCGGCGTGTGCCGCGCGTGCTGCTGCGGCCGGACTCCCAGGGGTTCCGGACGGACATGCAGATCTATCGCGTCGCCGACAAGTTCGACTGGGTGACGGTGTGGCACACCGGCCACCGGATCGCCCGCACCGTGGAGGAGGCGGACCCGCGGTCGTACGACCTGCGGTGACCCGCACGACAGGCTGACCGGCACGACAGATCGGGGTGTACACGATGGATGTTCGACGCGGGGGATGGATGCCGGCGACGGCGGGACCCGACAGGGCGGCCGCGCGATCCGAGGGGGCGGCGGCGCCTCCCGGGGTCAGCCGACGGACGGTGCTGGCACTCGGCGCGGCGGCGCTCGCCGTGCCGATCGTGGCCGATGCGGTCCGCACCGGTTCACGCCTGGCTGCGTCTCCCGACGTCGCCGTGGCTGCGGCCGGCGGTTCCGCAGTTGCGAGGGTGATCGCGGAGGCCGAGGGAGCGGCCGGGATGCGGCTGGACGGCAGCCCGTGGATGGCGCCCAGCGCCTTCGGCTGGAGCGCGCTCTTCGCCTCGTGGCTCCTGCGTGACCATGGGCTTCCGACGATCGCGTCGCCGCACGAACTGTTCGCGCACCACCGCATCGCCGGGCGGACGCACGTCCGCCCCGAGCCCGGATCCCTCGTCTTCTACAGCCCGGGTGGGGACGCGGAGATCGACCATGTCGGGATCGTCACCTCGATGCGCGGCGGGGCCGCCCAGACCATCGAGGGTGACGTGCCGGGCGAGCTCCCGTCGGAGTTCACGTTCGTGCGGCGGTTCTCGGAACCCTGGTCGGATCGCGTCGTCTTCGCCACGCCCGACTACCGCACGGGCGGGGGACGCCGTCGATGACACCGAATGAGAAGGGCGGATTAAGAACAGGTTAAACCGGGCAACCCTCGCTTGTGCCGCCCATCGGCCGATCGCAGGATGGGGGACACCGGAACACATCGACAACGTCGTCGTCGAACATCACGCACCATGCGAAGGGGACGACATGACGACGATGTTGGTGGCGACGAGCGGCGGCCATCTGACGCAGCTGCACCTGCTGCGGCCTCGAATCGCCCAGGGCGACGACGTCGTCTGGGTGACGGATGCCACGGCCCAGAGCGCCTCGCTCCTCGCCGGGGAGCGCGTCATCACCCTGCCGAACCGCGCACCGCGCGACTACCTCGGCATCCTCAACGACTTCCACGCCCTGCGTCCGCGGTTCCGTGCCGAGCAGGTCGCACGGGTCTACAGCACCGGAGCGCAGATGGCGATCTCGGCCATGCTCGCGGCGAAGGTCGCGCGGGTGCCGTTCTCGTACATCGAGAGCGGAACCCGGGTCCGAGAGCTGTCGGCCACCGGCCGGCTCCTCGATCGCGTGCCGGGCGTGAAGCGATACGTGCAGTACCCGTTCGCCGAGAACGACCGCTGGGCCTACGCCATCTCGGTCTTCGAGGGCTTCGAGGTCGTTCCGGTGGTGCCCGAGACCGGCTCCACGCCGCGGGTCGTCGTGAGCGTGGGCGGCAACGCCCACTACGGGTTCGAGCGCCTCATCCGGCGACTGCACGCCGTGCTCCCGCCCGAGTGGTCGGTGCTCTGGCAGGTCGGGCCGTCGGATGTCTCCGACCTGGGAATCGAGACGGTGCGGAGCCTCCCCGCCGAGCGGCTGAAGGAGGAGATCGCCGAGGCGGATCTCGTCATCTCCCACGCGGGCACGGGCTCCATCCTCACCGCACTGAGCCTCGGGAAGCGGCCGATCGTCGTGCCACGACGCGCCGCGCACGGCGAGCACGTCGACGGCCACCAGGACGACCTGGCGGCCTACGTCGATCGCGCGGGGCTGGCGCTCGTGCGCGAAGCCGACGAGATCACGATCGAGGATCTCGAGGAGAACCGTCGGTGGGCTGTGAAGCGTGCAGCCGACCTCGCCCCCGTCGCGCTCGCCTGAGGCCCCGCCATGCGCGTGCTGCACGTGACCGAAGCGCTCGGCGGAGGAGTCCAGAGCGCCATCGTCAACTACGTCAGAGGGGTGCCCGAGGCGGAGCACTCCCTCTTCTCGCGAGCCCGTGATGGTCAGGGAACCCATGGGCTGCCCGATGCGATCGCGCATGAGGGCTACCGCGGTGGTCTGGTCGGGTTCTTCTCGCGCATGCGGCAGAAGGTGCGCGAGGAGTCGCCCGACGTGATCCACCTGCACTCGAGCGTCGGCGGAGCCGCGCGCGCGGTGCTCGGTTCGGGGCCCGGCATCGTCTACTCGCCGCACTGCTACGCCCTGGAGCGAACGGATGTCTCGGCGCCCGAGCGCTGGTCGTACGAGGCGATCGAGCGCCTGCTCGCCCGGCGCCGGCAGGTCATCGTGGCAGTGAGCCCGCGGGAGGCGGAGCTGAGCCTGCGACTCAATCGCCGCAACCCGGTCGAGGTCGCCCACAACCCGACGCCGTTCGCCCACGTCACACGTGCTGCAGCCGACCGCGACATCGTGGTGATGGTCGGCCGCCTGTCACCGCAGAAGGCGCCCGAGCGCTTCGCCGCGGTCGCGCGGCTCGCCCACCGCGGCACGTTCGTGTGGATCGGCGACGGCGACGCTGCCAGTCGCACGGAGCTCCAGTCGGCCGGGGTGCAGGTCACCGGTTGGCTGCCTCCCGAGGAGGTCCAGGCCTGGCTGCGCAGGGCGGCGCTGTACCTGCACACGGCGGCATGGGAGGGCGGTCCGGTCTCGACGATCGAAGCAGCCGCCCTCGACGTCCCGGTGCTCGCTCGGAGCATCCCCAGCATGGCGTCGCTCGGCTACGCGCTCGCCGGCGGCACCGACGCGGAGATGGCGGCGTCGGTCGACGCGTTCTTCGACGACGAGTCCTATCGGCACGAGGTCGTGCGGGCAGGTCGTGAGGTGGTGCGCAGTTCGAGCCACGATGCGATGTCGGCGTCGCTGCGCGCCGCGTACGACCTGGCGAGGACGCAGACGGCGTCGACCGGCGTCGTTGGAGAGACCGTGGGCGTGCGCCGCTGACCCTTCGTGGCGTCAGTGCAGGACGGGACCGCGGTCGTGTCCGTTCGCGTTCGGCGAGGCCGCGGCCAGGCCGGGCTCACGCACGCCGCCCTCCTGGGCGTCGGCACGGCGCACGACGCGACCGATCAGCAGTGCGACGATCACGGCCACGGCGACCCAGGCGGCGACGACGGCGACGATGGTGATGGCGATGGGATCCACCCTGGCTCCTCCTCGAGTCCAAGAGATTGCCCAACCGGCCCACGATCGGCCGGTGGTGAGGCTCATGGTACTCGAATCGGCTCCGGATGCGAGGGTCCAGTTCTGCACCCAGCCCCGCGGGCGCGGAGGGGTCAGTAGGCGCCGTCGCTGGCGACGACCGCGCGGAGCGTCTTCCAGAGGATGATCAGGTCGCCCGTCGTGGTCCAGTTCTCGACGTAGAACAGGTCGAGTCGCACGGTCTCGTCCCAGTCGAGGTTGGAGCGCCCGCTGACCTGCCACAGGCCGGTGATGCCCGGCTTGACCAGGAATCGCCGGTGCACGTGCTCGGCGTACTGCTCGACCTCTCGGGGCAGCGGTGGCCGCGGCCCGACGATCGACATGCTGCCGAAGAACACGTTGAACAACTGCGGCAGTTCGTCGAGGCTGTAACGCCGGAGGATCTTCCCGATCGGGGTCACCCGCGGGTCGTCCCGCATCTTGAACATGATCGAGTTGCCCGCCTCGCCCTCATGGCGCGCCAGTTCGGCGAGACGATCCTCGGCGTCCTCGTACATGGAGCGGAACTTCAGCATCTCGAACTCCTCACCGCGGAGTCCGATGCGCTTCTGCCGGAAGATGACCGTGCCGGGCGTGCTCAAGCGGATGACCATGGCGATGCCGATGAGCACCGGCGACAGCACGGCGATCAGCAGCCCGGAGCCGACGAAGTCGAACACGCGCTTGGCGTGGAGCTTGCCTCCGTCGTACCGCGGCGTCTCGACGTGGATGAGGGGGAGCCCCGCGACCGGCCTGGTGTGCAGTCGCGGACCGCCGATGTCCGTGAGGCTCGGCGCGACGATGAGGTGCTGCCGGCCCGGCTCGAGCGACCAGCTCAGCTCCCGGACGCGCTCGCGCGACAGCTCGTTCGAGCTGGTGATCACGACCGTGTCGGCGTCGACGGCCTCGAGGGCCTCGTTCAGCCGATCGAGCGAGCCCGAGACGGGGATGTCCGTACCGGGGATCACCCCGGCGACGAGGCCGTTCGACGTGCAGGCGCCCACGACGCGGAGGCCCGCCTGCGGCGACCGGGCGAGGTCGCGCGCGGTCGCCGCGATCGAGTCCTGAGATCCGACGAGCAGCACGCGGCTCGACATCTGGCCAGCGCGACGACGACGTGCGAGCCACTGGCGCCAGGTCCATCGGCTCGCGAGCAGGCCGACGAGGCCGAGGGGAAGCGCGAGGAGCAGGAAGCCGCGGAGGCCGTCGAACGCGAGCACGTAGACGAGGAGGCCGAGCGCGCACACCATGAGGATGGTGATGTGCAGCACCCGACGGTATTCGAGTGCACCCGAACCCACGACCCGCGGCGAACGGCTGCCCACGATCGACAGCGCGAGCGACCACGTGACGATCACCAGCACGCCGAACACCACGGCGGCCGGTATGCCGACGAACTCCGCGGTCGCGAACTGCCTCGGTACCCCACCGAGCAGCAGTGCGCCGAAGACGCACACGGTGATGACAAGAAGATCGGTGGAGACGAGCATCCGGCCGTAGCGCTGTTCCCAGCTCGCCGACCGCGTCCCCCTCGAACTCCTCGCCATCTCGGTCTGAATGGCTTGAGTCAAGAGTTTCTCCCCCTCGATTGCTCATCAATGTAGAGAGGCGGGCGGGCGCAGTACTAGATCGCGTAGCCGGAATTTACATACTCGTCACGTGGGCTCAACCCGACCGGGTGAAGATGGAGGGGCACCCAGAGGGGTGCCTTGGAGCAGTGTGGCTTCCTCCGCGCACAGGCTGACCGGGACGAGATCCCGGGCCCGACCGGTAAGGAACCAATGACCCGATCCACGCGCTTCGCAGACGCCTCGGCACCGCCCGGGACGAGGACTCCCGCCCGCCGGCGGACCCCGTCACGTGTCGTGGCGAGCCTCGTCGCGGCCGCCTTCACGGTGACGTTCGCGGGATGCGCGAGTGCAGCCGGCCAGGAACGGGCACCGACACCCGCCCGCAGCGCCGACATCGAGATCGTCGAGGCGCTCCCGTACTGGAGCGACGGCGACGCCACGCTCATGGCCGATGCCTGCCTGCCGGTGACGGAGGCGCCCGTCGCCGCCGTCATCCTGTTGCACGGCGGGGGCTTCACCGAGGGGGACCGCGTCGGCGGGGGCATGCGCGCACTCTGCGAGCTCATGGCGCACAGCGGCATGGCCGGCATCTCGATCGACTACCGGCTTGCGCCCGACTACGTCTTCCCCAGCCAGCTCGACGACGTCGCCCATGCCGTGGATTGGCTCCGGGCGCCCGAACAGGTCGAGCGATTCGGCCTCGATCCGGCGAAGATCGGCCTGCTCGGCAGCTCGGCCGGGGCCATCCTCGCGCAGACCTACGCGACCTCCGGCACCGGGCCGACCGACGAGGGCAGCCGGGTGGGCGCCGTCGTGTCCCTCTCAGGAGTGTCGCTCCTGACCGAGGCGGCGCTCCAACTCGGCGTCCCCAGCCCCGAAGCCGCCGCGATGGCGCTCAACTACCTCGGCTGCACCGACCCCACGGCCGCGAAGTGCCCGCAGGCGGCGACCGCGTCCGCCCTGCTCAACGTCGATCCCTCCGACCCGCCGATGTTCCTGGTGAACGGGTCGGCCGAGCTCGTCCCGGTCGAGCAGGCCCAGGCGATGCACGACGCGCTCGAGGCCGCCGGGATCCCCGTCGAGTTGACCATCGGAGCAGACGCCGCCCACGGCGTCCAGCTGCTGACCAGCGAAGTTCGTTCCCGCCTCGTCGAGTTCCTCGCCGAGCACCTGTAGAAAGGCGAACGCCATGTCCGTAACGTCCCAGAATCACGCGGGAACCAGCACCCTGATCGAACCGTCCTCGCTCCTCCTCACGACCGCATCATCGGCGGTCGCGGGTCGCGGGAGCGCGAACGACGAGTTTCGACCCACCGAGCCGAACGGAGGCCGAGGAGTGGAATTCACCGAGGTCGTGCGCACGATCGGCAGGAACTGGGTCCTCATCGTCGTCACGGTGCTCGCCGCGTCCGTCATCGGCTGGCTCGTCGCGTCGACCAGCGCGCCGACGTACACCGCCGAGAGCAAGGTGATGCTGAGTGCGGTGACGGTCACGGCCGCCCCGCAGGAACAGGTGCAGGGCAACAACCTGGTCATCCAGCAGATGGGCACCTACACGGCGCTGGTCTCCACCCCGCTCGTGCTCCAGCCCACGATCGACCAGCTGGCGCTCGACAGCACGCCGGTCGAGCTCGCCGAGGACATCAGCGCGACGCCGGTGGAGGGGACCGCCATCCTCACGATCACCGCGGAGGGCGAGGACGCCGCGAGTGCGGCGGCCCTCGCCGACGCCCTCGCAGCGAACTTCGTGGCGGTCATCAGCGATCCGGCCGCCGGCGTCGGCGTCCCCGGCACGATCGCCGGGCGCGTCGTGCAGCAGGCCGAGCCGCCGGAGGATCCGAGCAGCCTGCCTCCGATCGTCGTCGTCGCCATCGCGTTCGCCGCCGGGCTCGTGCTCGCGCTGCTGCTCGTCGTGCTCCGCGAGGTCTCGAACACCCGCGTGCGCAACGGCCGGGACCTCAGGAGGGCGACGGGTGCGAACGTGCTCGGCACCATCCCACGCGTGCGAGGCCGGGCACGCGCGTCCATCGTGACGGCCATGGAGCGCAAGGGATTCGGTGAAGCCGTCCGGCTCGTCCGCCTCCAGCTCAAGCACCTGCTGGCCGGACCGCAGCCCGTGGTCGCCTTCACTTCCCCTGCGGGCCGGGAGGGCAAGACCACGGTCGCCGCGAGCGTCGCGCTCGCGCTCGCCGAGGACGGCACGCGGGTGACGCTCGTCGATGCCAACCTGCGCGCCCCGCGGCTCGCATCGCTCTTCGGCATCTCGGCCGAGGGCGGGCTCGATGCCGTGCTCATGGGCTCGGCGCCGGTCGCGGCCGTCGAGCTGGCCACCGTCGCGCCCGGGCTCGACGTGCTCCCCGCCGGCAAGGTGGGCGCCGGGTCCAGCGAACTGCTGGGATCCGCCCGGATGCACGAGCTCGTGCGTGCACTGTCGAAGCAGTGCGACATCGTGATCCTCGATGCCGGATCGGCGGGAGACGTGGCCGACGCCAGTGAGCTCGCGGCCGTCGCGACCGGATTCGTGATGGTGGTGCGGGCCGGGAGGACCCGTGCGTCGCGGCTCCGCAACGCGGAGGCGAACGTGCGCGGCGTCGACAGCACCCTGTTCGGCGTGGTGTTCGACGACGTCCCCACGTCCGGCCCCGACGCGCGGGCCTGAGCGAGACGCGACGGTGAACCCCCTGGGGGAGTGAACGTGAGAACCGATGCATCGTCCTGGCTGTCGCCGGGTGTCCGCACGACGGCATGGTCCGTCGCCGGGGTGGGTGCCGCGGCGGTGATCGCGGCGCTCGGCTGGATCGACCCCGTGATCCCGTTCGCGGTGGTCGCGGGGCTCGTCCTGCTCGTCGTGGCGGTGTTCCTCCCGAAGCTGTTCGCGCTGCTGGCCGTGGTGACCATCGTCTTGACCAGCCCGATCCAATCGGCGCTCGGGGCTGCGGGCAGCTACGCGGACGAAGCGGTCGTGCTCCTCGCATTCGCGAGCTTCAGCACGTGGCGGTTCGTGACCGACCGGCGTCTCGTGTACCTCCCGGGCTTGCCGTGGTTCGGCCTCTTCATCGCCATGGGCGTGCTCAGCGGCGTCGCCAACCGCGTCGCCTTCGGCACGATGAGCGAGGCGATGCTCCTCATCCTGAAGGGCCTGATCTTCGCCTTCGCGCTCGCCCAGCTGCGGTGGACCGTGCGCGACCTCCAGCTCCTCGCCAAGATCGGAGCGGTCGCGGTCATCTTCTTCGCCTTGACCGGCGTGATCAACCTCGTCGCACCCGGAGTCTGGTCGTCGCTGATCTCCGGAGACGCACCGGTCACCGCGGTCATGGGGGTGCCGGCGCTGAGCGGACCCTTCCAGCATCCGGCGGCCTTCAGCCGATTCTGCGCGGTGCTGGCCATCGCGCTCATCTCCTACGGGCTCATCGTGCGGGCATCCGTGGGGAACGCGATCCTGCTGCTCGTCACCGGCGGGCTCGCGGTGCTCACGTTCCAGGTCAAGACGATCATCGGCCTGGGGGCGACGGCGGGCCTCCTCCTGCTGCGATACGGACGCCCCGTCATGTGGGTCGCCGTGATCTGCGTGGTGCCCCTCATCGGGGTCGTGATCGTGCCGCCGCTCTACGAGCTGATCGCCGGCGACTTCGAGGTCTACGTCGTGCAGGATTCGGCGCGCTCGGCACTGACGCTCGGCTCCCTGTCGGTCGCCGCTCACTACTTCCCGCTCGGTGCGGGCTTCGGCAGGTACGGCAGCTACACGGCCGGCTCGACGTATTCGCCCGAGTACGTGGAGCTCGGGTTCACCCACATCTACGGGCTGGGGCGCGGGGACGCCGGGATGTTCCTGAACGACACGCAATGGCCTGCCATCCTGGGCGAGAGCGGATGGCTCGGCGCCGCGTTCTTCGCCGCGGGGATCGTCGCGATCTTCGTCTCCCTCTGCAGGCCGACCTCGGCCGCCGAACCGACGCTGGTCAAATGGCTGCGGGTGACGGGCATCGGCTGGCTGCTGGTGCTCCTGATCGAGTCCGTGGCGGCACCGGTGTTCGTGTCGGCACCCTCCTACCCGTTCGTCTTCGCGGCGGCCGGCATGATCGCCTCCTTCCGTGACAGCGCCCGCTTCCCCGAACTCCGCCTTCCTCGATCGGCCGCGATCCCGAGGCAGACGGCGGTTCGACGTGCGGCGCTCGTCGAGTGAGCGCGGCCGATCGTGACCGCCGCATCGCCGCCCCGGCTGCACTACCTCGACGGGCTCCGGGCGTCGCTCATGGTGCTCGGCATCCCCTACCACTCGGCGCTCGCGTTCTCGGGGCTGCCCTGGCTCGTCGGCGCTGACGCCCCCTCGCCACTCCTCATCGCCTTCGCCGAGTTCCTCCACATCTGGCGGATGCCCACGTTCTTCATCGTGGCCGGCTTCTTCGCGCTCATGGTCGTCCGCAGGCGGGGTCCCCGTCGCTGGTACGCCGGACGACTGCAGCGACTCGGGATCCCGCTCCTCTTCGGCATCGCGGTGCTCAGCCCCATCCAGTGGGCCATCATCGCGGCATCGCGAGGCGCCGGTGGTCGCTCGATCTGGGACTTCATGGTCGCGCAGTGGTCGCATCCCGGCTCCTACTGGACGATGCACCTCTGGTTCCTGGTCGTGCTGCTCCTCTACTCGGGCGTGCTCGCGCTGCTCTTCGTGCCGCCCATCCGCCGGCACGTCGCTCGAGCGACGGCCACGATCACCGGCCGCCTGGCGGGCTGGCGGTTCGGCCTCCTCGCCTACCTCGCCGCGTCGTCGGCGATCGTCGTCCTCGGCCTCGCGGTGTGGACGGCCGGTGGCATCGCGGGCCTGCTCTCGAACCTCGTCTCCCGCAATCTCGTCATCTATGCACCGGCCTTCCTCACCGGTCTCGTCCTCGCCTTCCGCCCCGCGTACCTGGAGCGGTTCATGCGGCTCGGCAGGACGCCCTTGCTCGTCCTCGGCCTCGTCACTGCGGCGTACTTCATCGGCATGGCGCTGGCCGGGGCATCCGATGCGCCTGCGGCGCTCGTGACCCAGGCCGTGCTCTGGCCCGTCGCCGGGCTCGTCTGGGCCGCGCTCGCGTTCAAGGTGGCGACGCGGGTCTTCCGCGAGCGGTCGCGCATCGTCGACTGGCTGGTCGACTCGTCACTCGTCGTCTACCTCGTGCACCAGCCGCTCGTGCTGGGCTTCGCGCTCCTCTTCATCGGTGCGGGGGTTCCCTCGCTCGTCGGCTTCGTCCTCACCGTGATCCTGACGGCGCTGGTCGCCGGTATCGTCTATGAGCTCGTCAACTGCGTGTCCGTGCTGCGCTTCCTGATGACCGGTTCCGCCGCCCCGGGAACCGGCCTGCTCAGCGGCGCAGGGCCGATCAGCAGCCGGGTGCGGCCAGGGCCTTGATGAACGCGCCGCTCTGGTAGAGGTACTGGTGCACCCAGCCGCCCAGTCCCGACGGCTGGTCGGAGACGGCCCGCATGGTCAGCTCACCGTCGAAGCACCGGTCGATGATCATGCGAGCACGCGATACGTGCGGCGTCATCGTGATGACGATGGCACTGTCCCAGCCCTGCTCCTGTGCCGTCTCGGCGAGGAGCCGCGCCTCGCCCTGCGTGGTGGCGGGGTCGGGCGCCCGGCACAGCACGTCGCCCCCCGGAAGGTTGCACGCGCTGAAACGGCCACGCGACGGCGTGCCCTCGGCGAGGGCGTCGCCGGGGACCGAGATCAGCATCTCGTCGGCCGCGCCCGTCTCGATGAGCTCGCGCGCGAGCGCGATCCGCGCGGGCGTCGGCGGGCCGATCACGTAGGCCACGTCGGCCTGGGCCGGCACCGCATCGACCGCAGGGAAGACGTACAGGGGAAGCCCGACCAGGATGAACGCGACGACGAGCGCCCCGATGGTGATGGCCGCCGCGCCGACGGCACGGCGTAGGCGCCTCGCGGCGGTCCGGGGGCGGGCGGCCCCGGTTGCCGCAACGGGCTCAGCGGCCTCAGCGGTCGAGGGCGTCACGCCACAGCCGCTCGAGTCGGGGGTAGAGCGCCGAGGCCGAGTAGTGCTCGGCGAACGTCCGCTGTGCGCGTTCGACCACGCGGCGCCGCGTCGGCTCCGAGGTCATCACGCTGGCGAGCGCCCTGCGCAGGGCCTCGACGTCACCGGCGGGGACGAGGATCCCGGCTCCGTCGCCGAGCACCGCGGGAATGCCGCCGACGTCGGTGGCGATCACGCAGGCATCCCGGGCCATCGCCTCGAGGATGAACATCGGCATGGCCTCGTCACGCGACGGCAGCACGGCGACCGCCGCCGAGTCGAGCAGGGCGAGGAGCTCGGCGTGCGGGAGCGAGCCGAACACGGTGGCATGCGGGAGGTCGCCCGGCACGAGCTCGGGTTCGGCGACCGGACCCGCGATCTCGAGGTGCCAGGTGCCGTCGGGCTCGAGCGCCCGCCAGGCGTCGACGAGGACGTCGACGCCCTTCCTCGTCGACACCTTGCCGCCGAAGACGATCCGCGGATGCTTCTCCGCGGCGGGTGCGGACGCCACCGCGTTGGGTACGATCTCGATCCGTTCCTCCGGGATGAAGCCGGCGACGGCGGCGCGGGTCGCCTCGCTCAGCACGAAGACCCGCGAGGCGGCGTGAAGCACCGGGCCGACGCGTTCGGGAGTCGCGTTCGCGTAGTCGACGAAGCTGCTTCCGTGGAGGTGGGCGATCGTGGCGAAGCCGCGGCGGCTGGCCAGGCGGAGCAGATAGCCTTCGCGCACGAAGGAGCCCCCCTGCGAGAGGTGCACCACGACGAGGTTCCGCTCGGGGTCTCGAAGCCTCCGCACCGCCACGACGGCGCGCAGGAAGAGCAGGTACGCCCTGAGGCCGCGGCTCCCGTCGCGCGACGGGATCACGCGGATGTCGAAGGACTCGAAATCCCAGGCGGTGTAGGCGTTGACGACCTGGGTCATGCCGCCGGCCACCTCGCCGCGCCGACCGACGTGCCACGCCACCAGGTCGTGCCCGAGGATCGTGGAGCTGCGGTCCCCGGTCATCAGCGCGCCTCCGCCAGGACGGGCGTCCGGTCGTCGGTCAGGAGACGGGCGAGCTCGCTGCGCACCGTCTCCAGGTCGGCCTTGGCCGTGGCCAGCGCCGCCATCATCTCCGCCCGGCGGGAGAGGACGTCGCCGAGACGCTCCTCGATGCCGGCCGCATCCATGCCGTCGGTGGCCACCGACACGTCCTGGATGCCGGCCGCCTGGAAGTGCCGGTCGATCTTGTCCGACCGGTCGACGAGGAGTGCGATCGGAACCGCGCCCTCGGTGTACGCGGCGATGAGCACGTGCATGCGGTCGCTGACCGCGAGCGCCGTCCTGCGATACGTCTCCCGCAGCGCGAGCTCCTGGCCCTCGTGATCCGTCCCGTCCCAGTCCTGCAGCTCCGCACCGAGTCGATCGGCGAGCCAGATCGATCGAGGGCTGTCCGGGAGCACCTGGGTGGCGACGACGATGCGCAGGCCGTTCGCGTCGGCGAACGAGCGGATGCCCCTGATCCACTCCGTCGTGGGGAGGGGGCGGTCGACGCGCATCGACACGACGATGGTGTCCCTCGTGCCCGAGTGGTCGAAGTCGTCGGGACCCTCGGCGAAGGCGAGGTCGGGCATGAGCTCGCCGCGTCCGAGGTACTCGACGGTCTTCACGTCCCGCCATGCCGTCAACTGGGAGAGCATGATCGACGGGGTGATCAGGAGCCTCGGCAGGGGTGCGAAGTTCCGTGAGCCGGCGCCGATCCTGGCTACTCGCCCGCCCCGTGCCCGCATCAGGCCGGCCATGGGGAGCATGCTCAGGTGTTCCTTCATGCCGACGAGAGTGAGCTGGATCTCGCCGGGCTTGAACACGTACGACCCGTCCCCCCGGGCGGCCGATCGAAGTCCGGCGCGATACCAGGCTCCGAACGAGCGGTAGACGACGTCATCGTCCCCGACGCCGAGCGCGGTCGCGTAGCCGGCGGGCGATGGACCCACGTAGACGTGGAGCCGGCCGAGCGGCCGCAGCCACGCGATGAGCTGGCGACGCAGGATGATGTCGCCGATGTTCTCGTACTGCCCGACACCCGGGACGAAGATCTGCGCCTGGCTCATGCTCGTTCTCCACTCGTGCGGCTCGCGTCGGAGCGTTCTGCGGTCACGGTCCGGTCGCGGACGCTGGTCCATCGGCGGGCGGCCGACTCGATGACGCCGCGGTCCAGGTCATCGACCTCGGCGCCCCTGCCGATGTCGAGATCGTTGAGCATGCCGGCGATCTGCTGCTGGTGATCGTCCACGTGCTCGCCGCGGCGCTTTCGTCGCACCACCGCGAGCGGGTAGATCCCGAGGTCGATGAGCCCGAGGATCGTTCCCACTCCGGCGTGGGTGATGACGACGTCCGCGTCCAGCGCATAGGCCTCGAACTCGGCCGCGTCGACGAAGGACCGCACCGTTCCGGGGAGGTCGCGTCGGGGCGGTGTGCTCCCCAACTGCCACACCGTGTCCTCATTCGCGATGCCCAGGTCGAGGATGCGGTCGACGAGCGCATCGAACGCGAAACCCTTGATGGTGCCGAGCGTGATGAAGATCTTCAGCGGGCGCCGCGTGTCGATCGCCCGCCGGCCGCTCACGTAGTCGTTCAGGACGCTCGGATGCACCTTCCAACGCCCGTTCGACCAGGTCGCGTGCTGGGTCCGCATCTCGGCGAGCCGCGACATCGCGAGGACCCGCCCGGAGAGCGATGGTCCGTCGACTCGGGAGACGCTCTCGATGTACAGGGCCGGCATGCCGGCCAGGCGAGCGGCCGGGAGGGCGGCGAGCGCGAGCGCGGAGCCTGTGCTCACCGCCGCGTCGAAGCGCTGGCCCTTGAGTTCGGATGAGATGCGCCGCCACGCCGCATAGAGCGCGACGTAGTCGCGCGGCCCGACGTACGGCACGTGGAGCACGTTCCGGCCCGCGAGCAGCGACTTCTCCTGCAGCGAGTCGAACGTGACCCAGAGGGACTCGTCGGACGCGCCGAGCCCCGGCGCCAGCCGCACCAGTTGGGCGAGGTGGCCGCCCGTCGACGCCGCGAGCAGCAGCCGTCGCTCGGTGGTCGGGGCCAGTTCGAGTGTCCTAGGCATGCGTCGCCCCTTCCCGGCGGGAGGCCGACGCACGACCCGGTCGGATTCCGCGACTCACGTCAGGTCGCGCGCCGCCTTGCGGACGTCGCCAGATGGGTCGGTGGAACGAGCCGATGCGCGGGGCAGCGACGGCGGGACCAGCAGCCAGCGAGCACGTTGCGTGAGGCGAGCGAGCAGCAGCGACATGAGGACGGTGAACGCGACGAGCGCGAACTGCACCACGACGTTGACCGGTCGTGGCCAATCCGGGTAGAGGAGTCCGATCAGGCCCGTGACCGGCACGATGATGTACAGGTGGAACAGGTAGATCTGCAGGCTCTGCTTGCCGAGCGGGCTGACGAACCGCAATGGTCGCAATCGGACGAGGTACTTCGAGGCGAAGATCCCGACCGCGACCGCCGATACCTGGCCGGCCAGCACCACGAGCGGGACGAACCGCAGGTGCAGGACGACGAGCGCACCGCACGAGACCACGAACGCGAGGATCGCTCCGAGCAGTGCCACCGACCCCGCCCGGTCGATCAGCGCGTTGACCTGCTTCGCGTACACCGTCCCCGCCACGAAGAAGACCGCGAGCGCCAGGATGCGATTCCATCCGATGTTCTGCGCGGAGAGGAGCCCGGTCGTCACGAGCGTCGACACCAGCGCGAGCGCGCCCACCTGCAGCCAGCGTGGAACGCGTCGCAGCAGCCACGCCAGGAGGGTGAAGAGGAACAGCGCGTACATGAACCAGTAGCTGCTGCTCGGCCAGACCAGGATGAGCGCGAGGCTCAGGGGACTCGTCGCCGAGAGCTCTCCGAGCTCCCCGTTGATTCCGGGGACCACCAGGTAGAACACCGCACGGATGACCGACCAGAGGATGTAGATGTAGAGGATCGGCCACAGTCGCCGACGCCAGGTCTGGCCGAACGTCCAGGTGGAGGTCCGGAAGTTCATCAGGCCGGCGATGAGGAAGAACACCGGCATCGCGTAGAGCTCGCCGACCGCCTTCAGCACGCCCACCGTTCCGCCGACGCCGACGTGTGAGAGGTAGAGGGCCGAGTGGTAGTACACGACCATCAGGATCGCGACGCCCTTGGCGAAGTCGACCCAGGCCTTCCGGCCGATGTTCCCGCGTTCGTAGATGGGTTGGGGAGTCTTTGAGCTCATCGTCTCGTCCAATCACGGGGAGACAGCCGCCCCGACTGCACAGGCCGGGTGCCTGGCCACTCCATCGGGTCTGCCGAGTCCCCATCGAAGTCGCCCCCCGGGTCCGGCAGTGATTGCAGTTCTCACGGTAGTGACGCGGTCTTACCGGCGTGAGTCGGCTGTGTAAACACTGGCTGCACGCCAGGCGTGCCCTCGCGATCCGCGCCACCGTCATGCACCTCCGCGACGGATCCCGACCCGGAACGCCGGCATGCTCACGCGTGCGGCGGTCAGGAGGGCGAACCGCTTGAAGTCCCGTTTGCGCACCGTCGACCAGAGCACCGGCGCCGTGAGCGACTTCCTGATCTCACGGACGAGGCGTCCGGACTCGTCGGTTCCGTACGCCGGTGACGCGGCGTCCTTCATCCGGGAGAGCACGTCGAAGCGCGCCGTGTAGTAGCGGAAGTCCGGGCTCTCGAGGAGCGCAGGGTCCAGGCTTGCCGCCGTGGCGCGCACCACCGACGAGACCGTCGCCAGCGACTCCGCGCGACGGCTGCCCGATCGGATGATCGACCCCTGCCTCAGCTTGTACGTGTAGACGTCCACGTCGATCAGCGCGACGACGCCCGCATGCGCGATGGCCTGGGCCACCATCGCCTGGTCGGAATGCTGGCGCGAGCGGGTGAAGTCGATCGTGCCGAGCAGGTCACGCCGGAACAGCTTGTTCCAGAGATGCCCGGTGAGGTCGCCGCGGAGGAACCCGAGGAACGCCGACCTGGCGCCGAGCTCCCTCGGAGCGCCGAGGGCGCCGACCGGCTTCCGCGTCCCGTCGACGAGTAGGTACTCCGCTCCCGCGCAGACCACGTCGGCACGGTGCCGGCGGGCAGCGGCGACGAGGGTCGCCAGCGCATCGGCGGGCCAGTCGTCGTCGGCGTCCACGAACCAGACGAACTCGCCCCGAGCCTCGCGCACGCCTCGCTCGCGGGCGGCGGCGACGCCCTCGTTCAGGGACTGCTGCAGGTACCGGACGCGAGGATGCGAACCGGCGAACTCGCGACCGATCGTCCCCGTGGCATCCGTCGACGCATCGTCGATGACGACGACCTCGAATGACGGATGCGTCTGCTCGACCAGCCGCCGCAGCGCCGTCTCGAGGTAGTCCTCGACGTTGAACGCCGGAACGATGATGGTGGCATCCACCGCGGAGGCGTCCTCGGGTCTCGAGTCGCTCATTCGATCCTCCGGATGAGTCGGGCGGGGACACCGCCGTAGACGGAATCGGCCTCGCAGTCCTTGCTGACGACGGCGCCTGCCGCGATCACCGCGCCTCGACCGATCGTCACGCCGCCGAGCACCGTGACACCCGCCCCGATCCAGCTGCCGTCGCCGACGACGATCGGCGCCGAGACGTTCGAGCCCGCACGTGCGTTCGACGGGCCGATCTCATGGCTCGTGGGGAGCAGCTGCACGCTCGGCCCGATCGACACGCCGTCGCCGATGGTGATGGGCGCGCCCGACCCGATCAGGACGTTGGCGTTGAGGAACACGCGCTCACCCACGACGAGGTGGTCCACGCCGCCGAGGAACTTGATGTACGGATAGACGCGCACCGAGCGCGCCATCCGGACGCCGAAGGCCGACAGGATGCGTCGACGCGAACGGGGTCCCCACAGGGCCATGCCGCCGATGGAACTCGCGAGCGCACCTCGCGCCGTGCCTGCCACGTCACCTCACCTCCTCGACGACCGCGTGTCCGGTGCGCAGTCCTTCGAGGTTCCGCCGGGCGAGCTCTTTCACGCGGGGCAGCGCATCGGCGATGGAGCGCCTCGCCGGGGAGTCCGCACGGATCGTCGCGTCGATCGCGGCCACGACGTCGGCGCCGAATCCCGCACGGGGAACGACGCACAGTTCGGGCGCGCCGATGAGCGCCATCAAGCCCTCCACCTTGCCCTGGGTCGCGAGCGTGATGGCCGGCTTGGCGTTCCACAACGTCATGATGGCGAGGTGCATGCGGCCCGTGATCGTGATCGAGGCGATGGAGGTCAGACCGCGGATCTGCGCCGGAGTGAGAAGCTCGCGGACGAACGTCACGTCCTCGGCGCCGACCCGCTCGTACACCGACTGGCATGCGAGGAGGTCGTCGCCTTTCGGCCTGGACACGTGGGGGAGGAGGATCACGTGGTGCCCGGTCGTGCGAAGGTGCCCGATGATCAGCGCGAACTCGTCGTCCTGGCTGAAGGTGCGGGAGATCAGGCCGCTGACGTTCACGAGCGCGATCGGCTTCGTGACGCCGGCCACGAAGGAGGTCGATGACGTGTCGACGGTGTCTGCGGCGAACACGATGTCGGCCGTCTCGCGGATGTTCCGGACGCCGTCGGCTGCGGCGCGGCGTGCGGAGACCGGATCCCGCAGCATCGGGACCACGCCGTTCGTGCTCGCCGACACGAGCGCCCGACGGGCGGCCACCCGGGCGCTGCCGTTCCAGCTGAACCCGACGATCCGCGTGTCGATGCCCAGCGCGGCGACCGCTGCCGCCACGTTCGACCGGTTCACGGATGCGCGGAGGCTGTACCGGCCATCCATGATGTCGGCCCCGATGACCGAGAGGCTGGCCGCCCCGGCGACCGTTCGTGCGAACCGTTCCAGCTCCGGTCGGCGTGCCGTGCCTCGGCCGTACACGAGCTCGGGGAGCACGAGCACGACGACGCGTTCGGCCAGCGCCGCCGGCACCTCCACGCTGTCGGCCGAGCTCGTGACGGCGACGACAGGGCCCGAGGTGGACTCCACAAATGCCTCGAACAGCGCCTGGTCTCCGATGTTTCCACCGCCCGGTGCCGTGATGACGACGTGCGGACCTGCCGCGTCGCCGCCCCGTCCTTCCGCCCACCGGGCGACGTTCCTCCGATCGCTGCGCGCGCCGAGACCGGTGGCGAGCACCGCCTCATCGAATGTTCGCCGGATCTTGCGGACAGCGCGACGAATCATGATTCTCCTCCTTGTGTGGCGGCATCCGGGCCCGCGCCTCGCGTACGCGCGAAGTACCGGCGGGCGCCGGCGAGTGCGATGAGATCTCGGCGGAAGGTCGGCCACACGAGCGCGAGCAGGGAGATCGAGACGACCAGCGCCGCCAGTCCGACCGCCAGACGGATGACGTAGGCGTCCTCGGGCAACGCGACGGTCGACGCGAACGACACGCCCGCGGCGATGCCGAAGACGACGAGCGACCGCAGCCCGTTTCGGAACAACTGCCCGGCCGGGGCATCCGACACCTTGGAGATCCAGATCAACGCGACCGGCCAGGACAGCGCCAGCGACACGGTGTAGGCGATCGCGACGCCGTAGACGCCCCACGCCGACCCGATGACGATGAGCACGACCATCGCGGGACGCGTCGCGAGCGCGTACAGGAAGTTGGAGCGCGCGAGGCCCTTGGCGAGGAACACCCAGTACGCCGCGTAGTTCGCGGCCTGGAAGAAGCCGGCGACGAGCAGGATCTGGAAGATCGGCGTCGCATCCACCCATTGGTCGCCCAGGGCGACGGCGATGACCGAACCGGCCTGCGCGCCGAGGTACGCGAACGCGACCCCGATGATCGTGAGCATCGCCACCTGGCCGAAGCTGATGAAGGCCGCGAACCGCTCCCGCTGGTCCTGGAGCCGGGACAGCACCGGGAGCGCGACGCGCGTGGACGGAGCGTTGATCTGCAGCAGCGGCAGCATCATCAGCTGGAACGCCCGGTTGTACAGGCCGAGGTCGACCGGCCCGAACCGGGCGCCGATGACGACGCTGTCGGCGTTCCGGGCGGCATATCCGAGCAGCTGGGAGCCGAAGAGGCTCGCCCCGAAGCCGATGAAGGAACGGATCGACTCCCCGCGATGGATCCAGCCAGGGATCCAGCGCGCGAAGGCCACGAGCAGCACGACGGTGAGCCCCGCCTGCACGACCTGCTGCGCGACGAGCGCCCAGTACCCGAACCCCAGCACCGCCAGCACGATGCCGCTGGCGACGCCCGCCGCCTGCCCGCCGATCTCGGCGAGCGACAGCCGGAAGAACGAGAGGTTGCGATTGAGGTCGGCCCGGTACTGCGTCGAGATGCCGTTGAGGAGGAACGTCACCGAGAGCACTGCGGTGATGCTCTGCAGTCGCGGATCGTCGTAGAGGCCCGCGATGAGTCCCGATGTCGCGAGGACGGTCAGCGACAGCACCAGGCCGATCGCGGTGTTCGTCCAGAACAGGTTGTCGCGCTGGTGCAGGGAGAGCGTCTTCGCCTGCACGGCCGCGGCGGACAGCCCGAAGTCGCGGAAGATCTCCGCGACGCCCACGATGGCCGTCACCATTGCGACGAGGCCGTAGTCGGCCGGGGTCAGCAGGCGCGCGAGGATGACGATCCCGCACAGCTGGATCAGCACGCGGACCAGTTGCCCGCTGAGCGTCACTGCGGCGCCGCGGGAGGCGGATGCGCCCAGGCTCGGCGACATGCCGACCCGTCTCAGCGCACCCGCGTGCGGCGCGACTCGCGAGCCTGCACGTAGGCACGGTGGTGGAGCTCGCCGACGTGCTTCCAGTCGCGATCGCTCAGGGCCGGTTCGGAGGTGTGCGATCGCGAGGCCACGTCCTGCAGCGCACTCGTGAGGATCTCGGGCGTGAGCCCTCCCTCGTACTGGATGATCCACTCCTCGCCGACCTCGTCGCGAAGCGCCCGGTTCGTGGGCGAGGCCGGGACCAGCACCGGGCGGCCGAGCGAGAGGGCCACGAGGACGACGCCCGAATTGTGCATCTTCTCCCGGTAGGGCAGCACGACCAGCGACGACGAGGTGATCTCGTCGACGAGCTCTTCGTCGCTGACGAAGCGGAGGAGGGCCGTGATCCGCTCGTCGCCGGCCATCGCGGCCTCGACGATCTCCGCCTGGCCCGCGTGGGGGTCGCCGACGATCCGCAGCTGGAGCGTCGGATCGCCGATCTCGCGGAATGCGTCCATGAGCACGTCGACGCCCTTGTACGGCCGGATGATGCCGAAGTACAGCACCCGGCCCGGCACCGCGTCGCGATGCGGGTACTTCGCGAACTGGTCCTTGTAGTGCCCGTGCGGGATCGTGACGGCATCCATCCCAGCGGGCAGCTCCGTCGTCGGATTCAGGCGGATGGCCAACGTGATCGCATGACGCAGTCGACGGAGCGACCGCGATTCGGCAGGAGAACCCTGCTCGTGCGGATCGACGTTGTGCGCCGTCCAGACGATGGGCGTGCCGGTCAGCCTGGCGCGGAGGATCAGCGCATCGAGCATCCGGCGCTTGAGCAGGCGGCGGGCGGGCTTCCGGTCCCTGATGAGCAGCTCTGGCCAGTGCACGTGGAACACGTCGTAGGAGCCGGTCAGCGCGGTGCGCCACGAGAAGAACTTGATGGACACGTGGTCGCTGGCGCCATCGACCATGTGGTCGACGTACTTCGTCGTCCCGTCGGGCGCCCGGAGGCTGTGCAGCACGACCAGATCGGGCCCGTCGGTGGACGAGGCCGCGGCGAGGTCGGGTCCGTCGAGGGTGTGGGTGAGATCAGGAGAGGTCATGCGCGGCGGCTCCAGGTTCGAGGTTTCCGGACGGGAACCACGCTGATCCTCTGCCGTCACGATATAACGGCGGGTCGCGCTGGAGGCGGGGAGTTGCGCAGATCGACACCCACATGTAACCGGCTCGAAACGCAACGGCATGGGGGTGTCCGTGTGGCGGAGGAACGCGAAATCCCCCCTCCGATGGAGGGGGGATTTCGTCGGGATCTGCGATGAGAGTTGGTCGGGGTGACAGGATTTGAACCTGCGACCTCGTCGTCCCGAACGACGCGCGCTACCAAGCTGCGCCACACCCCGGTCGGCCCTCGCGGGCCTCCACAAGGATAGCGGATAAAACCGGGACGACCGACCACGCTCGGTCGCGGCATCCGTCGGCCGATTCAGGCCGCGGGAACCAGTCGCAGCACCGTCGCCTCGGGCGGGCAGGCGAATCGGACCGGTGCGTAGATCGACGTGCCGAGGCCCGCCGAGACGTTCAGGAACGCGGAGCGCAGGCCGTGGCGCCAGGTGCTGAGGCCCTTCGCCTGCTGCCTGGGGATGTCGCAGTTCGTGACGAGCGCCCCGATGCCGGGCATGCAGACCTGCCCGCCGTGCGTGTGGCCGGCGAGGACCAGCTGTGCGCCATGGTTCACGAACGAGTTCAGCACCCGCTGGTAGGGCGCGTGCGTCACGCCGACGGTCACGGTCGAGCGGCGCGCACGGGCGGATGCCGCGTCGGGCCAGGTCTCGTCGCCGAGCGGGTCCTCGGCACGAAGCTCGTCGATCGCCGCGGTGATGAGGTCGAGCCGGTCCCAGCCGCGGTGGGGGTCGTCCACCCCGAAGAACTCGAAGTGCGTCCCGCGCAGGTCGAGGCTCGCGGCGGTGTTGTCGAGGTCCTGCCACCCGAGCTCGGCGAAGTACGCGTGGAGCGCGTCGGTGTCGAGCCGCTTCGATCGCCTGGAACGTCCCGACGGGCCACCGAAGTACATGAACGGGTTCTTCAGCTGGGGGCCGAAGTAGTCGTTGGACCCGTTGACGAAGACACCCGGGATGCCGGCGAACACGTCGAACGCGCGACGGATGCCGTCGAGGCCGCGCTCGTGCCCGAGGTTGTCGCCCGTGTCGACGATCAGGTCGGGCCGCAGCTGGGCGAGTGACGCCACCCAGGCCTGCTTGTCACGCTGCCAGGGCGCCATGTGCAGGTCGGAGAGATGCAGGACCGTGATGGGCTCCGCGCCGGCCGGCAGCACCGGCACCTCGACCTGTCGAAGGGTCCACCTGGTGCGCTCGACGAGCGAACCCCAGGCGAGCGCGGCAGCGCCCGCTGCGCCGATCGCGAGTGCGATCCGCGCAGCGAGCCGAGGCGCGGCGCCGGTCAACCCTGGCCCGGGGTTCCGCCGCCGTTGCCGCCCGTACCGCCGTCGCTGAAGGTCACGGTGACCTCGTCACCGCGCTTCACCGGGCTGTTGGGCGCCGGACTCTGGCTCGTGACCGTGCCGGTCGGGTTCCCGCCGCCGCCCTTCATGCGCAGGCCGGCCGCGTCGAGCGCCGCCTTCGCCTGCAGGGCGTTCATGCCCGTGAGGTCGGGCACGGTCGCGCCCTGGCCGTTGCTCGTAAAGACGCGGATCGTCGATCCCTTGCCCGCCTGCCCTGCCGGGTCGGTTCCCGAGACCTGGCCGGCCGGAAGGCTCGAGTCCTGCTGCCCGCCGTCCTCGAAGACGAACCCGGCGGCTTCGATCGCCTGCTTCGCGGCGTCGAGCGAGAGCCCTGCGACTTGCGGCACGTCGACCAGGACCTCCTTGAAGGCGCTCTGCTCCGGCTCGGGGAATGCATCGCCGCCGTACTTGTTGTCGGCGAGTTCCATGATCATCGGCCAGATGCGGTGACGCGCCGTCGCTGCAGCGCCGCTGTCGAAGTCCAGCTCGCGGAGGTTGGCATCGCCGACCACGTTGCCGACCCAGACGGCCGTCGCGGCCTTCGTGCTCGCGCCGATCATCCAGGTGTCCTTCGCGCCGTCGGTCGTACCGGTCTTCCCGATGTGGGGGATGCCGGTGCCGGGATCGGAGGCCGTCGCGGTGCCGCCGCTCGCGAACGTCTGCTGCATGGCGTACGCCATGCTATGGGCTACCTCGGGCGTGACCGACTGTGAGCACGTCGAGACCGGAGGGGCGACTTCCGTGCCATCGGCCTTCACGATCTTGTCGATCGCGATCGGCGTGCACGTCATGCCGTTGTTCGCGATCCCTGCGAACGCCGCGGCCATGGTCACTGGGGCGATCTCCTGCGTGCCCAGCACATCGGACGGATTCATCTGAAGGTCCGTCCCGTCCGCCCGATGGACTCCGAACGCTTGGGCGGTCTGCTTGATCTTGCAGAGATCCAGCTGCTGGGCCATAGCCATGAAGCTGGTGTTCACGGACCACGCCGTTGCGTTGATGGCGTTGTTCGCGATGCGCCCGTCATCGTTGCGGGGATTGTAGCTGCCGCTCCAGTTGCCCGTGCAGCTGTCAGTGAAGGAGGTGAACGTGCGGCGAGACCCGTTGAACGTCTCCTTGAGCGAGTGGCCCTCGTTCAGCCACTCCGCCAAGGTGAAGACCTTGTAGGTGGAGCCGGGCTGGAGGCCACTGGACCCGCCGTACTCATAGTCGGTGCTGTAGTTCACCGAGGTGTAGTCGGGGCTCGTCGCGATGACGTCGGGGTCATTGGAGTACTTCTTGTTCTGGGCCATCGCGAGGATCTTGCCGGTTCCCGGCTGCACCGTGACTGCGACCGACCCGACGTCGAATCGGGCGTCGGAGAAGGGCACGTTCTCGGCGATGGCGGTCTCGGCCTTGTTCTGCATCTCGAGATCGAGCGTGGTGTAGATCTGCAGGCCATCCTGCTGCAGCATGCGCGTGCCCTCGTTGACATCGGGCGTGTTCGGGTCGTCGTACTGGTTCTTGATGATCCAGGCGACGTAGTCGCAGAAGTACGCACTGCCCTGTGCCGTCTGGCAGCCGGTGCTCGGCTCGGTGATCTCCGGCGTCACTGGCGTCGCCACCGCGGCGTCGTGGTCCTCCTGGGTGATCTTCTTCAGCTTCAGCATCTCGCCGAGGATGTAGTCCCGCCGCTCCTTGTTGTCGGCGTACGGCACGGGCTGTCCGTCGACGACCGTTGCTGCGCCGTTGGTCTCACTCTCGGGATAGTCGAGTCGGAACTTCTCGGGGTGGTTCACGATGGCGATGAGGCTCGCCGCCTCGGGCAGCGACAGGTCGATGGCGTGCTTGTTGAAGTAGTACTGCGACGCCGACTCGATCCCGTAGACCCGGCCGCCGAACGCCGCGATGTTCAGGTATCCCTGCAGGATCTGGTCCTTCGAGAACTTCTTCTCGAGGGCGATCGCGTAGCGCATCTCCTTGAGCTTGCGCTCGGGGGAGGTCTCGGTCGCCGCCTCGTAGGCGGCTTCCTTCTCCTCCTCGGTCTTCGCTTCCCGCACACCGTTGTTGATGAGCACGTTCTTCACGTACTGCTGGGTGATCGACGAGCCGCCCTGCACGTCCTTGTTCAGGACATACGTGCTCACCGCACCACGGATGGTGCCCTGGATGTCGATGCCGCCGTGCTCGTAGAAGCGGGGGTCCTCGCCGGCGACCGCGGCGTCCTTCACGTACTGGCTGATCGCGTCATACGGGACCTCCTCGCGGTTCTCGTCGAAGAACGAGGCGAGCAGAGCCTGCGATCCGTCGGGCTGCGTGGCGTAGATGTCCGTCTTCTGGGACAGTTCCTCGATGTTCAGGTATCCCGGAAGGTTCTCGAACATGGAGATGCCGTTGTTCGCGGCCATGCCGGTCACCGCGAGGGCGGGAGTCACGGCTGCCGTCACGAGGATGCCGGCGAGAGCGCTCAGGCCGAGGAATCCGAGGACTCCGGCGCCGACGTCGCTCATCGTACGTTTTTGGGCAGACATATAGTGGAGCTTAACGGAGAAGGCTGGCAAAACCCGCTATGCGGGCGGCGCTGCATTGCCGTGCGCCGACACGCCGCGCTCCGCGAGATCGGCCGTTCCCATCGGTGGGAGAACCACGAGCCGATCGACCACATCGCAGTCGCAGACGAGAGACGAGGAACCCCGCATGCCGGCCTGGGAGTACATCACCACCCCGCTGCTCATCCACAACACCGCGGCGATCCTGAACAACTGGGGCTCCGAGGGCTGGGAGCTCGTGCAGGTCGTGCAGGGTCCCGAGGGCGGGCTCGTCGCGTACCTCAAGCGCCCGGTCGGCGGCGAGTCGTCGTCCGCGGCGTCCGCCGGCGCCGCTGCGGCGGCCCAAGCCGCCAAGCAGTTCGAGGGCGAGGCCTGATGGCCGCCGTCCAAGCGCGTCTCGCCGAGCTCGGCATCGAGCTCCCCGAGGTCGCTCCGCCCGTGGCGGCATACGTGCCCGCGGTGTCCAGCGGCTCGTACGTCTACACCTCGGGCCAGCTGCCCTTCGTCGCGGGCAGCCTCCCTGCCACCGGCAAGGTCGGTGACGGGCACGGGCTCGTTCCCGCCGACGATGCGAAGGCGTATGCCCGAACATGCATCCTGAACGCGCTCGCCGCCGTGCGCGCCGAGATCGGGTCGCTCGACCGCGTCATCCGCATCGTGAAGCTCGTCGGCTTCGTCGCCTCCGACCCGTCGTTCACGGGCCAGCCGGGGGTCGTCAACGGCGCCTCCGAGCTGCTCGGCGAGGTGTTCGGCGAGGCCGGCCGCCACGCGCGTTCGGCGGTCGGCGTGGCGGTACTGCCCCTCGACGCGCCGGTCGAGATCGAGCTGATCGTGGAATTCGCGTAGCAACCAGTGCAGCGCAGCACACGCCGGGCACGACGCGCACGGTGACGAAGTCGACGGATGCCGCGTCGGGAGTGATCCCGCCGCGGCATCCGTCGTTCTGCTACTTGACCTGCTCGGTGATCGCCGTCATGACGGACGTGTCTGCGAGCGTCGTGGTGTCGCCCACCTGACGACCCTCCGCGAGGTCGCGCAGGAGACGCCGCATGATCTTGCCCGACCGCGTCTTCGGCAGTTCGTTGACGATGAAGACCTGTCGGGGACGGGCGATCGCGCCGATCTGCGTGGCGACGTGGCGGCGCAGCTCCTCGGCGGCCTCGCTGACGTCGGTGACGTGCTCGACCTGGCTGGCCTTGAGGATGACGAAGGCCACGACGGCCTGTCCGGTCGTCTCGTCGGCTGCCCCGACGACGGCGGCCTCGGCCGTCCACGGGTGCGCGACGAGCGACGACTCGATCTCGGCCGTCGACAGGCGGTGGCCCGACACGTTCATGACGTCGTCCACCCGGCCGAGCAGCCAGATGTCGCCGTCCTCGTCGCGGCGGGCGCCGTCGCCGGCGAAGTACTTGTCGCCGAACTTCTCCCAGTAGGTCTCCTTGAACCGCTCGGGATCGCCCCAGATGCCGCGCAGCATCGACGGCCACGGCTCGGTGACGACGAGGAGTCCGCCGCCCTCGCCCTCGACGGGTGTGCCGTCGTCGCTCAGGATGTCGATGGAGATGCCGGGGATCGCCACCTGCGCGCTGCCCGGCTTCAGGTCGGTGATGCCGGGCAGGGCCGAGATCATGATCGCGCCGGTCTCGGTCTGCCACCACGTGTCGACGACGGGAATGGAGCCGCCGCCGATCACGTGCCGGTACCAGATCCACGCCTCGGGGTTGATCGGCTCGCCGACCGATCCGAGCAGACGCAGCGAGCGCAGGTTGAACCCGTGGGGGATCTGCCGCCCCAGCTTCATGAACGAGCGGATGGCCGTGGGCGCCGTGTAGAGGATGGAGACCTTGTACTTCTCGACGATCTCCCACCAGCGGCCGGGATGGGGGGTGTCGGGCGTGCCCTCGTACAGCACCTGGGTGGCGCCGTTCGCGAGCGGACCGTAGACGACGTAGGAGTGCCCGGTGATCCAGCCGACGTCGGCCGTGCACCAGTACACGTCGGTCTCGGGGTGCAGGTCGAAGACGTTCCTATGGGTGAACGCCGTCTGCGTGAGGTAGCCGCCCGAGGTGTGCAGGATGCCCTTCGGCTTCCCGGTGGTGCCCGAGGTGTAGAGGATGAAGAGCGGATGCTCCGCGCCGAACGCGCGCGCCTCGTGCTGGCCCGAGGCTTCGGTCACCGTCTCGTGCCACCAGTGGTCGCGTGAGGCATCCCATTCGACGTCGTTCTCCCCGCGACGGACGACGAGGACGTTGCGCACCGTGCCGCCTTCGGCCTTCGCCAGTGCCTCGTCGACGACGGGCTTGAGCGGGAACACCTTGCCCTTGCGGTAGCCCCCGTCGGCGGTGATGACGAGGGATGCCTCGGCGTCGTCGATGCGCGAGGCGAGGCTGTCGGCGCTGAATCCGCCGAACACCACCGAGTGCACCGCACCGATGCGAGCCACCGCCAGCATCGCGACGACGGCTTCTGGGATCATCGGCAGGTAGATGGCGACGCGGTCGCCCTCGCCCACGCCGAGGTCGGTGAGGACGTTGGCCGCTCGCTTCACCTCGTCGGTGAGCTGCGCGTAGGTGACGTCCCGGCTGTCGCCGGGCTCACCCTCCCAGTGGAGGGCCACCCGGTCGCCGTTGCCGGCGTCGACGTGCCGGTCGAGGCAGTTGACGGCGACGTTCAGCTCGCCGTCGTCGAACCACTTCGCGAACGGCGGGTTCGACCAGTCGAGCGTGCGGGTGAAGGGCTTCTCCCATTGGAGGAGTTCGCGGGCCTGATGCGCCCAGAACGCGAGCCGATCCTCGTCGGCCTCCTGGTAGAGACGGGCATCGGCGATGGCTTGGGCGGCGAATTCAGGGCTCGGGCGGAAGCGCCTGATCTCCTCGAGTGCGTGGTCGATCTGAACGGTCATGGTTCTCCGGTCGCTCCTTCGCGATTGCGTGCATCGGTTGGGTCGCCTGCCCCACCAGCACCATACCGCCCGGCTCGGACCGGGCTGTAACAGGTCGGTCACACCGGGTCGCATGCTCTTCCGAGCAGCCGTGAGAGCGGTTACTGTGCCTTTGCGCAGAGAAAACTGTACGTCCGCACAAATGAGGACAAAAAATGCTTGCGCATCCTTTCGGAAGCCCTACACTGAATACCGCCCGAACACTCGTTTCGTGGCCTGCAGCGCTCGCGATTCCCCCCAATCCTTGCGCTGCCGAGGCGGCACCTGTTCCCCCCAATGGGTGCCGCCCCCTTTCGTTAACGGCGCTGCTCGACTAGCGCGAACGGCTCGAGTTCTCCTCCACAAGGGCGTGGAGGAGGCTCGATCCCCACCACGGCCCGAGCGGATGCCGCGTGCGGCACGCGTCTTCGTACGCTCGGCGCATGTCCATCCCCTTCGTCGCCACTCCCTCATGGGAACGACCTCAGCCGCAGCCACGCGGCGCGCTGGCCCATGCGTCATCGACCGCGGCGTCGCCTCGCGCACACGCCGCGGCTGGGGTCACCGCGGCGGTATCGGGCATCCTGCCGACCACGGGCCACGGGCCGTCCGGAGGGGATTCGTCCACTGATTCGGCCGGTGCGGGCGACCTCGACGACCTCGGACCGTTGGCGCCCTTCGCATCATCCGGCCCCGTGACCGACCTCTTCGTGAACGGCGAACGCGGGCTCTGGATCGACCGGGGTGCTGGTCCTGAGCACGAGCCGGCGTGGTCCGCCGACGAGGCCGAGGTCCGCGCACTGGCCGTGCGGCTCATCGCGCGAGGAGGGCGGCACATCGACGAGGCCACGCCCGCCGTCGACGTGCGACTCGGCCGGGGCATCCGGGTGCACGCGGTGTTGCCGCCCGTTTCCTCCGACGGCACGGTCATCTCGGTGAGAGTGCCGCGCGCGTCGGGCTTCCAACTGGCCGCGCTGGTGCGTGCGGGCATGATGGATGCCGCGCAGGAGCGCGTGCTGCGCGATGCGATCGCCGCCCGACGCAATCTTCTCGTGACCGGGGCCGGCGGCACGGGAAAGACCACGCTGCTCGCGGCCCTCCTCGGCGAGGCGTCGCCGCGCGAGCGCATCGTCCTCATCGAAGACGTCGCCGAGCTCAACATCAGCCACCCGCATGTCGTCGCGCTCGAGGCCCGACAGGCCAACCTCGAGGGGGCCGGACGACTCGGTCTCGACGTCCTCCTGCGTGAGGCCCTTCGCATGCGTCCCGATCGGCTGGTGGTGGGGGAGTGTCGCGGCGGTGAACTGCGCGAACTCCTCGCGGCCCTCAACACCGGGCACGACGGCGGTGCGGGCACCCTGCACGCCAACTCCCTGGCGGACGTGCCCGCACGCCTCGAGGCGCTCGGCGCCACGGCGGGGCTCGCGCCCGACGCGGTCGCGAGGCAGACGGTCAGCGCCTTCGACCTCGTCCTGCACCTCGATCGCGCCGGCGGTCGACGACGGCTCGCCGAGATCGGCCGATTCGAGCTGCGCGACGGTCGGCTGGAGGTGGTCGCGCTGTGAGCGGGCGGTCGTCGCCGGGCCGCAGGTTCGCCTCTGGCAAGACGCGTCCCCGCTCGTTCGGGTTCCGGCGCCGACGAATGGACCCCGCGGCCGCTGTCGACGCGATCGCCGTGGTCGCCGAGCGGCTCGCCGTGCTGCTGTCCGCGGGCGTTCCGGCGGGCGGTGCGTGGGCCAACGTGGGTGTGGGCGGCTCGCGGCATGAACGGCTCGGGGCGGAGTCCGACGATGACGCGGTGCGCTCGGCAGCCGCCACGGCGGCGGCCTCGGGCGAACCGGTGTCGCCGGCCATCGTCGCGGTGCTGAACGAACGACGCGGTGCGTCTCCCCAGTGGGCCGTGCTCGCGGCGGCGTGGCAGGTGGCGAGCGACTCCGGTGCGCCGCTCGCCTCGAGCCTTCGCGATCTCGCGAGGGCGCTCCGAGACGAGGCTCAATCGCGCCGCGACGTCCGGTCCGCGCTCGCCGGCCCACTCGCCAGCGCGCGCCTCGTCGTGACGCTGCCGGTGCTCGCCGCCCTGTTCGGCGCCTCGCTCGGGTTCGATACCGTCTCCGTGCTGTTCGGCAACCCCCTCGGGCTCGCCTGTGTCGTCATCGGCACGGCGCTGCTCTGGGCGGGGCACCGGTGGAGCGCCGCGCTCGCCCGTCGCGCGACGCCGGATCGTCACGCGTCGGGGCTGGAGCTCGAGCTTCTGGCCATCGCCATGTCGGGCGGCGCCTCGGTCGAACGAGCGCGCCGCCTCGTCGGCACCGCACTCGACGAGGTCGGCATCCCGAGCGACCGAGGTTCGTCGGTCGACGAAGTGATCGCGCTGGCCGCCCGCGCCGGCGCGCCGGTGGCCGACCTCCTTCGTGCCGAGGCCGGGCGGCTCCGCCGGGTGGCCCGCGCCGACGGCGCTGCCGGGGCGGCCGCCCTCGGCGTGCGGCTGATGCTACCGCTCGGCGCGTGCGTCCTCCCCGCGTTCGTCCTCCTCGGCGTCATGCCGCTGCTCATCTCGGTCGTCTCGGGCACGCTGGGCGGCGCCGCATGACGCCATCGAACTCGTGCCGTCCACCCGCCGGGACATCCGGCATCACGAAAGGAACACCGCATGCACGACCACGACACCGACCAGGTCGCCGGCCATGACGGCGACGGCACCGCGAGGCGCCAGTCCGCTGAGGCGGTGGCGAGATCGCGACCGTTCCGTTCGGGGCACCGCCGCCTCGCCGGCGAGCGCGGGGCCGCCACCGCCGAGTACGCCGTCGCGACGATGGCCGCCGTCGGGTTCGCCGGACTGCTCGTCATCATCCTCCGCGGCGATGAGGTGCGCGGTATCCTCACCGACCTCGTGCGGAATGCCCTCACCGTCGGGTGAGTGCGAGCGCGGCAGCGTGACGGCGGAGTTCGCCGTCGCGCTGCCGGCGATCGCCGTGGTGCTCGCCACCTGCCTGGCGGCGGTCGTCCTCGTGGCGCAGCAGGTGCGGTTGACGGATGCCGCGGCCGACGCCGCGCGTGCCCTCGGGCGCGGTGAATCCGAGTCGTCCGCCGTGTCGATCGCCCATCGGGTGTCGGGCGTCGGCCCGGGGCTGACGAGCTGGCACGAGGACCCGTTCGTCTGCGTCGCGCTGACCGCGTCGAGCGCGGGCCCGCTGTCGGCCGTCACGCTTCGCGCGGAGTCGTGCGCCATGGCCGGGGGACGGTGAGCGCGTGCACGACGCGGAACGCGGGGCGGCATCCGTGCTGGCGCTCGGCATCGTGGGTGCCGTGGTGGCGCTCACCGCGCTCACGGTACCCGTGTTGTCGGCCTTCGCGCTGGCGCAACGTGCCGCCAACGCGGCCGACGCGGCCGCCCTCGCTGCGGCCGACGCGATCTCGGGCGCGGTCCCTGGAACGCCGTGCGACCTCGCAGAGCGAACGGCGGCCCGCAACGGGGCGGACGTGGAAGTCTGCGATCTGGATGGGGCCGTGGCGTTCGTCGCCGTGCGGGTGCAGGGAGTCGGCATCGATGTCCGCCGCGCGGCGCGGGCCGGGCCGCCAGGCGCGACCGGGCCGCCCGGCTCGACCGGTTGAGCTCAGTCGAAGACGGTCTCCACGAAGCGATACTCCACGGCGGTGGGTCGGTCGTCGTCCTCTGCGCCGAACTCGAGGCCGGCGGCACGGGTATAGATGTAGTGCTTGCCCTTGTCGGTGTTGAGCTCGAGACGAGGACGGGGATCGCCCGTCTCGAGGAAGGCGGTGGCGACCGTCTTGCCCTCGAGCGGACCGTCGATGAGTTTCGCGGTGTACGAGGTCGCGGAAGTGGTGTCCATGGCGTCATTCTCCTCCGCGGCCCGCGAACTGCAAGGGGTTGCAGGCGCGTCGCCCCACCCCCAGTTCGCGCCGCCCGGTGGGTGCACTCACGGTGAGTGTGTGTATGGTGTGGCTGTCGGCGGTCCGATCCACCGGCAGGCACACCGCTCGGGGGCGCGGCTCGAACGTGCGTTGCCCCATTCATGGAACAGAGGAGTCTGGTGTCAGGCGCGAAGAAGTTGGTCATCGTGGAGTCGCCGACGAAGATGAAGTCGATCGCCCAGTACCTGGGCGACGGCTACGAGGTGCTGTCGTCGGTCGGCCACATCCGTGACCTCATCGAGCCGAAGAACCTGCCCGCCGAGTTGAAGAAGGGCTCGCTCGGCAAGTTCTCCGTCGACGTCGAGCACGGCTTCGAGCCGTACTACGTCGTCTCCGACTCCAAGAAGAAGACCGTCGCCGAGTTGAAGCGTGCCCTGAAGGACGCCGACGAACTCCTCCTCGCAACGGATGAGGACCGCGAGGGCGAGGCCATCGCGTGGCACCTCCTCCAGGAGCTCAAGCCGAAGGTGCCGGTGCGCCGCATGGTCTTCCACGAGATCACGAAGGACGCGATCCAGAAGGCGAAGGACAACACCCGCGAGCTCGACACCGCCCTCGTCGACGCGCAGGAGACCCGCCGCATCCTCGACCGTCTCTACGGGTACGAGGTGTCGCCCGTGCTCTGGCGCAAGGTCGGTCCTGGGCTCTCCGCGGGACGCGTGCAGTCCGCCGCCACCCGACTCGTCGTCGATCGTGAGCGGGAGCGCCTCGCGTTCGTCGCCGCCGGGTACTGGGATCTCATCGGTCGCTTCGCGCCCGAGTCGTCCGACGAGGGCTCCGCCTTCGAAGCGCGCCTCGTGCGCCTCGGCGGCGAGCGGGTGGCCACCGGCCGTGACTTCGACGACGCCGGCCGGCTGAAGGGCAAGGCCGTCGTGCTCGAGGAGCGCGTCGCCGAGGCGCTCGTGCACGCACTGCGCGACGAACGCGTCCGGCGAACAGTCTCGAAGGTGGAGTCGAAGCCGTACTCGCGGCGGCCGGCTGCCCCGCTCACGACCTCGACCCTGCAGCAGGAATCCGCCCGGAAGCTCCGTCTCTCGGCTCGCGACACCATGCGCGTGGCGCAGTCGCTCTATGAGAACGGATACATCACCTATATGCGCACCGACTCCGTGTCGCTGTCGCAGCAGGCGATCACGGCCGCACGGTCGCAGGCGACGAAGCTCTACGGCGCCGACTCCATCCCCGACAAGCCCCGCGTGTACACCGGCAAGTCGAAGAACGCCCAAGAGGCGCACGAGGCGATCCGCCCCTCGGGCGAGGTGTTCCGCACGCCCTCCGAGCTGCAGAGCGTGCTCCGCGGCAGCGAGTTCAAGCTCTACGACCTCATCTGGAAGCGCACGGTCGCCTCGCAGATGGCGGATGCGAAGGGCCAGACGGCGACCGTCACCATCGAGGTCGGTCCGACGGCAGCGGATGCCGCGACCCCCGCCGAGGCATCCGTCAGCGCCGCGGGCACGATCGCGGAGTTCACCGCGAGCGGCACGGTCATCACCTTCCGCGGCTTCCTCGCCGCCTACGAGGAGAGCCGCGACGAGGAGCGCAACGCCGACGAGACCCCCGGCGAGGCGAAGCTTCCCCCGCTGAAGGAAGGCCAGTCGCTCGCGATCGCCGACCTGGAGGCGAAGGGTCACGAGACCTCCCCGCCGCCGCGGTACACCGAGGCCAGCCTCGTGAAGCGGCTCGAAGAGCTCGGCATCGGCCGGCCGTCGACCTTCGCATCGATCATCTCCACGATCCTCGACCGCGGATACGTCACGCAGCGCGGCCAGGCACTCGTGCCCAGCTGGGTCGCGTTCTCGGTCGTCCGCCTCCTCGAGGAGCACTTCGGCGACCTCGTGCAGTACGACTTCACGGCCGAGATGGAGGACGACCTGGACCGGATCGCCTCCGGCGAGGCCGATCGGGTCGACTGGCTCAATGGCTTCTACTTCGGGTCCGACACCCACCGGGGCCTGCGCCAGGTGGTCGACAACCTCGGCGACATCGACGCCCGCGAGATCAACTCCGTCCGGATCGCGCCCGACATCACCCTGCGCATCGGCAAGTACGGTCCCTACCTCGAGACCGCCGACCCGGATGCCGGCGACGACAGCACTCCTCGTCGCGTCAACCTCCCCGTCGAACTCGCGCCCGACGAGCTCACCGAGGCGAAGGCCAGGGAGCTCATCGAGGCACCCGTGCAGACCGACCGCGTCCTCGGCCTGAATCCCGAGAGCGGCAAGCAGGTCGTGGTCAAGGACGGCCGGTTCGGCCCCTACGTCACGGAGCTCGAACCCGAGCCCGAGGAGCCCGAGGCTGCGGCCGCGGCATCCGTCGACCCGGCGACCGGCGAGGTCGTGGAGGCTCCCAAGCCGAAGCGGGCCGCGAAGAAGCCCGTCGCGGCGAAGCCGCGCACCGCCTCCCTCTTCAAGAGCATGCAGATCGAGGAGGTCGACCTCGACACCGCGCTCAAGCTGCTCGACCTGCCGCGCGTCGTCGGGCTCGACCCCGAGTCGGGCGAGGAGATCACCGCGCAGAACGGACGCTACGGGCCGTACCTCAAGAAGGGCGCCGACACCCGCACCCTGCCCAGCGAGGATGCGATCTTCGAGATCGACCTGCCGGGCTCCCTCGAGCTGTTCGCGCAGCCCAAGTACGGCGCCCGACGTGCCTCCAGCGCACTCAAGGAGTTCGACAACGATCCCGTGAGCGGCAAGCCGATCAAGGTGAAGGACGGAAGGTTCGGTCCGTACGTCACCGACGGCACCACGAACGCGACCATTCCGCGCGCGGAGTCGGTCGAGGAGATCACGTTCGAGCGTGCGGTCGAGCTGCTCCAGATCAAGCGGGACAAGGGGCCCGCTGCTCCCCGCGCGAAGCGCTCGACGACGACGGCCGCGAAGAAGGCGCCCGCCAAGAAGGCGCCCGCGAAGAAGGCGGCGAGCAAGAAGAGCACGGCGTGAGCCTCGGCGTCTTCATCACCCTCGAGGGTGGCGACGGCTCCGGGAAGACGACGCAGGCCGAACTGCTCGGCCGATGGCTGGAGGAGGCGGGTCGCACGGTCGTGCGCACCCGGGAGCCCGGCGGCACCGAGGTCGGCGTCGAGGTGCGGGAGATCGTGCTCCACCACCGCGGGGACATCGCGCCACGGGCGGAGGCGCTGCTCTACGCCGCGGATCGCGCACACCACGTCGCGACCCTGGTCCGTCCGGCGCTCGAGCGAGGCGACGTGGTCCTGCAGGATCGCTACATCGATTCGTCGGTCGCCTACCAGGGCGCCGGACGCGTGCTCGATCCAGACGCGATCCGCGGCCTGTCGGAGTGGGCGACCGAGGGGCTGCAGCCCGACCTCACCATCCTGCTCGATCTCGATGCGGTGTCGGCGCGCGGACGCCTCGACCAGGCGCGCACCCGCTACGACCGGCTCGAGGCCGAGGCATCCGAGTTCCACGACCGCGTCAGGGCGGCGTACCTCGCACTGGCCGAGGCCGATCCCGAACGGTTCCTCGTGGTCGACGCGACGCGGCCCGTCCACGAGATCGCCGGCGTGATCCGTGCCCGCGTCGCCGGACTGCTCTGAACGGCCGGACGACACGGCAGCCCCGGACGGCGCGGATGGCACGGTCAGGGGCGGAAGGTAGCGTGGACGCGTGAGCGTGTGGAGCGAACTGACCGGTCAGGACACGGCCATCGGCGTGTTCCGGTCGGCGGCCGAGGCTGCCGGCGGCGCGTCCCGGCAGATGACGCACTCCTGGCTGATCACCGGGCCGCCCGGGTCGGGCCGGTCGAACCTCGCCTACGCGTTCGCGACGGCGCTGATCGCCGGACACCCCGATGGCGATGAGCCCACCCGCATCCAGGTCGAGGCGCGAAGCCACCCCGACCTGCACGTGCTCGCCACCGAGGGCGTGATCATCAAGCGCGACGACGTGCGCGAGATCGTGAAGCGCTCGCACTACGCTCCGTCCGTCGGCCGGCACCGGGTCATCATCGTCGAGGACGCCGATCGCATGACCGAGCAGACCTCGAACTTCCTCCTGAAGGAGCTCGAGGAGCCGCCCGAGCGCACGGTCTGGATCCTCTGCGCCCCCAGCGAGGCCGACCTCATCCCCACCATCCGCTCCCGCGTCCGCTCGGTGCGGCTGCAGATGCCCACCGTGGCCGAGGTCGCCGCGCTCCTCGTGCGCCGCGACGGCGTCGATCCCGACCTGGCGGAGCGTTCCGCTCGCGAGGCGCAGTGCCACATCGGCATGGCGCATCGGCTCGCGACGAGCGACGAGGCCAGGCAGCGGCGAGCCGAGACCCTTCGGCTGGCGCTCGAGGTGCGCTCGGCGGCGACCGCCGTCTCGACTGCCGCGCGATTCCTCCAGATCGCGGGCGACGACGCCAAGGCGATCACCGAGCTCCGCGACGCCGAGGAGCGGGCGCACGCGCTGCACTCCCTGGGCGTGGCTCCCGGACAGGCGGTGCCGGCCGCGCTGCGACCGCAGCTCAAGGCGCTCGAGGACGACCAGAAGCGGCGGGCCACGCGGAGCCTGCGCGACGGGATCGACCGCATCCTCGTCGACCTCGCGTCGCTCTACCGCGACGTGCTCCTGGTGCAGCTCGGCGCCGACGTCGAGCTGGTGAACCGTGAGCTGCTGCCGCAGATCGAGCGGGCCGCGGCATCCGCTGCGCCGGCACGGACCCTGGCGACGCTCGACGCCATCCAGGCGGCGCGCGAACGCATCGAGGGCAACGTGCAACCCGCGCTCGCGCTCGAGGCGATGCTCGTCAGCGCCATTCGCACGTCCACCGAACGGGGAGCCGCATGACCTCAACACCCCTCACGGGCGGATCAGGTGCACGGATGCGACGCGCTCGCCGCGTCGGCGTCGTCGGACTGCTGCTCGCGGCGGTCGTCGCGCTGACCGCATGCTCCACCGACTTCCTCCACCCGGCGCCGCCGGTCTCGACGCCCACCGGAGAAGACGTGGCCGAGGCGCTGCAGCCGTTCTACACGCAGGTGCTCGAGTGGGAGCCCTGCGGCGACGGTCTGGGGTGCGCCACGGCGAAGGCCCCGCTCGACTGGGAGAACCCCGCCGACGGCGAGGTGGAGCTGGCCCTGATCCGGCACGTGGCCACCGGAGAGCGGATCGGCTCGCTGCTGGTCAATCCGGGCGGACCGGGCGGGTCCGGATACGACTTCGTCGCTGACTCGCTCGACTACGCGGTGGGGCAGCCCCTGCAGGAGCACTTCGACGTGGTCGGCTTCGACCCCCGCGGTGTCGGTCGGAGCTCGGATGTCGCATGCTACGACGCCGCCGCGATGGACGACTACCTCTATGGGATCGTGCCCGCCGAGCGCGGCAGCGACGAGTGGATCGACCTGGTGGGGACCGCGGCCGCCGATTTCGGGAAGGCGTGCAACGAGCAGACCGGCGACCTGCTGGCGCACGTCGACACGGTCAGCGCCGCGCACGACCTCGACCTGCTCCGCGCGGTGCTCGGCGACGAGAAGCTCAACTACCTCGGGTACTCGTACGGGACGTTCCTCGGGGCGACGTACGCCGACCTCTACCCCGAGAAGGTCGGGCGACTCGTGCTCGACGGCGCCCTCGACCCCGCCGCGAGCAACGCCGAGGTCAACGAGGTGCAGGCCGTCGGCTTCGAGCATGCGCTGCACGGCTACCTCGAGAACTGCCTCACCGGCACGGAGTGCCCCTTCCAGGGTTCGGCCGACGACGCCATGGCCGAGGTCGGTCGCCTGCTCGCGTCAGTCGACGCCAGCCCGCTGCGCGGCTCCGACGGCCGCATGGTCGGCGCGGACACCCTGCTGACCGCCATCATCTATCCGCTCTACAGCGAGGAGTCCTGGCCCTACCTCGACCAGCTGTTCGAGTCGGTCATGTTCGGCGAGGCCGACGTCGCGCTCTCCTTCGCCGACGCGTACAACGGGCGCGGCGACGACGGTACCTACCTCGACAACTCCACCGAGGCGTTCCGTGCGATCAACTGCCTGGACTACACGTACCAGTCCGACGTGGCGGCGATGCGGGCGGATGCCGCGGCCATCGCCGCTGCAGCACCGATCATCGGGCCGTACTTCGGCTACGGAGACCTGGGCTGCGTGAACTGGCCGTACCGGAGCGACCGCGTTCGGGAGCCGATCACGGCGTCGGGCGCCGCCCCGATCCTCGTCGTGGGCACCACCGGCGACCCGGCCACCCCATACGAATGGGCGGTGGCACTCGCCGACCAGCTCGAGAGCGGCGTTCTGGTCACCTACGACGGGGAGGGGCACACCGCCTACAACAAGTCGAACGACTGCGTCGACAACGCGGTGGAACGGTATCTCCTCGATGGCACCGTGCCCGAGTCCGACCCTCGGTGCTGAGGTGGTCAACGAGGGCGGCGAAACCCGCTAACATAGATTCTCGTGCCAGCCGGATCGCCCAGGCGAGTCCGGATGCCACGCCGCCTTAGCTCAGTCGGCAGAGCGTCTCACTCGTAATGAGAAGGTCGTGGGTTCGATTCCCACAGGCGGCTCAGCAACGCGAGCGGCCCCGGGTCATCCGGGGCCGCTCGTGTCTCTCGACCGAGGTCGTCCGGCGCGTGGTGCTATCCGATCACCTTGCGGACCTCGCTCGCGTACGCGGTATAGCCCGTCGCGGTCGGATGGAAGCCGTCGGTGGTACGGAGCCACGACCAGTCGTTGATCCACGGCGTGGCGCTGCCGACGCCGTGCCCTGCGAACGCCGCCTCGACGTCGACGAAGACCGCGCCGTTGGCCACCGCGGCGGTCTCGACGGCGTCGTTGAGCGCCGTCGTGCTCTGGTTGACGCGCGCCGCCCACTGGTACTTCGTGTTCGGCACGTTGAAGAGCAGCGGGTAGCCCGTGACGACCACCTTCGCCTCGGGCGCACGTGCACGGATCGCCTGGATGGCGGCCGCGACATTCGCCCCGAGCGTCCCGTTCGCCACGAGCGTCTCGCCTGCGACGATGCGGGACTCGCAAGTGCTCGACACGAGGACGAAGCAGGACTGCATGACGTCGGCGAATCCCACGTCGTTGCCCCCCACCGTCAGCGACACCCGCGCGGCCGTCGCCGGAATGGCGGGTACCTGCACGGCGATGACCGTCGCGGTCGACGCCCCGGAGCAGGCCGGGAACGCCACCAGTCGGAGGTTCGCGTCGGCGTCGAGCACCTTCGGGTAGCTGCTCGAGCTGCGGTAGCACGACGTGTCGAGATAGTTCCGCGCGCCGACGCCCGCGGCGAACGAGTCGCCGGCGGCGGCATAGTCCAACTCGGTCGTGCCACCCCCGCCGCCTCCACCTCCGCCGCCAGGCTTGCCCGGCTTGTCGGGCTTGCCGGCGACGACGGCGGCGTGGGCCGCCTCGGGCGGGCTGGTCAGCGCCGAACCGCCGACGATCACGGCCGCGGCCACGACCGCGGCCACCAGGACGAGCCGGCGGCGGTGGACGAGGGACGTGGCGACGTCGCCGATCATCGGGCGGCGCGGATGGCCGCGGCGTAGGCGTCGTATCCGGCGGGGTTCGGGTGGAACGCGTCGGGGCTCGGCGGAGCGACGATCCATGGAGCGGCGGACCCGATGCCATGGCCGGCGAACGCCGCCGTCACGTCGACGTACTCGAACCCGGGGCCCGCGGCGGTCACGACGCCCTGGATGACGGCGTTCAGTGCGACGACTCCGCTGTTCACGATGCCGGCTTGGGGGATGGCCGGGTCGAGCAGGAGCGGATAGCCGGTCACGAGCACGTCGGCCTTCGGAGCGGCCGTGCGGATCGCGGCGAGTGCTGCGGCGAGGTCGGACGCCAGCACCGGGAGGTTCGCCTGGGCTGCGGCGACGGCGGCGGCGCACTGCTCGACGGTGCCGAGCAGGCATGCCGTCGTGACGGTATCGAGACCGAGGTCGTTGGCACCGACGGTGAGCGTGACGAGGCGCGTACGAAGGTCGAGTCCGTCGAGCTGCGTGGCGACGACATCATCGACCGTTGCCCCGACGCATCCGCGCAACGACGCGTGGACGGTGAGGCCGGGGTCGGAGGCGAGGTCCGCCGCGTAGCCGTTCGGGCTGGTGAGGCACGCGTCGAGGTAGTCGCCGCCGCCCACGCCCGCCGCGTAGGAGTCGCCGAGTGCGGCGTACGCGGCCTTGTCGGCCGACGGGGGTCCGGGTTGGCCGCCGGGGGCGGCCATCGCGGGGAGAGCACCGAAGAGGGTCGCCGAGGCGACGAGGATCGATGCGCTGGCGAGCGTCGTGAGACGCCGGGTTCTCGACAGCGTTGTCATGCACGGATGATAGTGCGGTCCGGTGCCGGCCGCCTGTCCCAGTTCGGGGCGCAGCCTCGGCGCCCATGCGGGACGGGGGCGTGCTCGTCAAGGGGGGGCGGCGAAACACCCCTCGCACTATCCTTGCGGGGAAACCAGCACGTCGATGGCCCGATCGAGCGGCGGCGCCGAGGAGGGATGCACGGTGGGCAAGCTCACGTACGATTCCACGTTGACCGTCGACTTCGACGACCGCGTGCTCGCCCATCTTCAACTCGTGATCGCTGCGAAGCTCCGGCGCGGCGAGTCGTTCACCTTCAGCTGGCGAGACGATCCGGCGGTCGGCGACGGGCGGAGCGCGCTGTGGATCCATCCGGCGATCCCGTTGTCGTTCAAGTACGCCGGCGGGCGCCAGCCGTCGATCAATCGAGCCTGGATCGAGGTGCTCATGAGTGCCGCGAACTCGCCGAGCGGGCTGCACCTGATCCCCGAGCCCGACGACACGATCCCGAGCGGAGAGCGGGAGCCGTGAAGCGCATCCAGATCATCTACGCGGGTCGAGACTTCTCCATCGGCGAAGAGGACTTCGAGGCCATGAAGGCCGCCATCGAGCAGGCGAACCGCGACGGGCGCGCCGTCTGGATCACGGTCAACCACGGCGAGGGGCGGCCTCAGCCGGCGGAACTGCTGATCGGCCCCGGCATCCCGGTCGCCCTCATGCCGGTTCCCGACGAGCCGCCCACACCCGACGATCAGACCTCGTCAGTCCAGTCGTAGTCGACGGACGACTCCCGGTCGGCCGCATGATTCGGCACCGGATGCATCGGCGCGAGCTCGGCGGTGAGTGCCTGCAGCCGTGCGACGACCTCGGCGTCCTCGATCTCCGCGTAGCCCTCAGGATCGACCCGCTCGGTCACGAGCTGGCTGGCCGGACCCACCAGGAAGCGCACCCGGCTGAGGCTGCCGTCGTCCTCGTGCCGCACGGGGATGTCGATGGTGCCCGCCGCGGTGCGCGTGGCCAACGCGGCCGCATAGGCGACGAGGGCCTGTGCGATCTCCGTGCCGGTGAGGAAATGGTCGCCCGCATAGTAGATCCGCTCCATACTCCACAGGTACTGCACGGTTCCGGCCCGATCAATCCCTTGACTCGACGGCTCGCGGGTGCGGGGGTGCGAGCATCCCACCCCGTCACGGACGCGCCGCCCGGCCGTCGAGGCCGCCGCTAGGCTTGCGCCATGACGGAACGACTGCGCTGGGGCATCCTCGCGACGGGCGGCATCGCCCACGCCTTCACCCACGACCTGAAGCTCAACGGATTCACGGTGCAGGCCGTGGGCTCGCGCTCCCAGGAGTCCGCCGACGCCTTCGCCGCGGAGTTCGACATCCCGACCGCGCATCCGAGCTACGAGGCCCTCGTCGCCGACCCCGAGGTCGACGTGGTCTACGTGTCGACACCGCATCCCCTCCACGTCACCACGGCGCGCATGGTCCTGGAGGCCGGCAAGCACGTGCTCGTGGAGAAGCCGTTCACCGTGAACGCCCGCGAGGCGCAGCAGCTCGCCGACCTGGCGAGCGAGCGCGGGCTGCTCGTCCTCGAGGCCATGTGGACGAGGTACCTGCCGCACATGGCGCGCATCCGGCAGATCATCGCCGACGGCACGCTCGGCGAGGTGCGCACGCTCATCGCGGACCACACGCAGAAGCTCTCCGATGACCCGACGCACCGCATCAACGCGCTCGAGCTCGGTGGCGGGGCGCTCCTCGACCTCGGCATCTACCCGGTGTCGTTCTCGTGGGACCTGTTCGGCGCGCCGCGCACCATCCAGTCGACGGCGACGTTCAAGCAGACGGGGGCCGACGCCCAGATCGCCAACCTCCTCGGGTACGACGGCGGCCGCGTCGCGTCGATCCTGTCGGCGAGCGACACCCTCGGCCCGAACACCGCGGCCGTGCTCGGCACCCTCGCCCGAATCGAGATCGACCGCGTCTGGTACACGCCGACCTCCTTCCGCGTGGTCGCCGCCGACGGCACCGTCATCGAGGAGTTCCGCTCCGAGGTCACCGGCCGGGGCATGCACTTCCAGGCCGAGGCCGTCGAGCGACTGGTCGCCGAGGGCAACCTCCGAGGCGACCTCCTCACCATCGACGAGACCGTCGCCATCATGGGCACGCTCGACGCCATCCGCGAGCAGATCGGGCTGCGCTACCCGGGCGAATGACCGGCCGGCGGGGCCGCAGCGCACTCGGCTTCCGCTCGGGCGACGGTCAGGTTCCGTTCCGGCCCGCCGCGTACAATTCCCCGGATGACCGACGAGACGGATGCCGCGGGCGAGCCCACGACGCCCGGCGACCCCGCTGCGGCGGCGAGTTCGGCCCCCGCTGACGGGCCCGCTGCGAGCCCGCCCGGCCTCGGGGCATCCCTCGCGACGTTCGCGAAGCGGCACCGCCTCGCCCTCTCGATCACCGGCGGGGCGCTCGCCGTCGCGCTCCTCGGCACCGGCGCCGTGTTGACGGGCGCGGCCCTGAACGCCGGGGGTCCGGCGGTCGACACGATCGCCGCGTCGGCCTCGGCCACCCCCACGCCGACGGCCGACCCCGCTCGCCCGGTGCCGGCGGCGGCGATCCCCGCGAGCCGCATCCGCACGTGCTCGGTGGCCGATCGCGCGGCCGACGGACGCCTCGCCAACCTCCAGGCGCAGGTCGTGAACGCCGCCACCGGCGAGGTGCTCTACGACCGCGGCGGCACCACCCCGTCACGTACCGCCAGCGTCATGAAGGTGCTGACCTCCGCGGCCGCGCTGTCGGTGCTCGGACCCGACTACCGGGCGACGACGACCGTGGTCAAGGGATCGGAGCCGGGCTCGGTCGTGCTCGTCGGCGGTGGCGACGTCACCCTCTCGCGCACGCCGAGCGGCACCGAGACGGTGTACCCCGGTGCCGCGCACCTCGACGACCTCACCGCACAGGTGCGTGCGGCGTGGGACGCCGACCCGTCGAACCCGCCGCTCAACAAGCTGGTGCTCGACGCCAGCCTCTTCGGCGGCGACGAGTGGGAGCCCAGCTGGGACGTCGTCGAGCGCGAAGACGGCTACATGTCGAACGTCACGGCGCTGCAGGTCGACGGCGACCGCGACGACCCGGGCGCGAACACCTCGTGGCGCAGTCCCGACCCGATCGGCCGGGCGGGCGACGCGTTCGCGTCGGAGCTCGGCGGCATCTCGGTGATCGAGCGCGGCACTGCGCCCGCTGGGGCGGCGCAGCTCGGCGCGGTCTCGTCGCCGACGGTCGCGCAGCTCATCGACAAGGCGCTGATCGTCTCGGACAACACCATCGCCGAGATGCTGGCCCGCCTCGTCGCGATCAAGGCCGGCACGGGCAACACGTTCGGTGCCATCAACGCCGGCGTGCTGCAGGGGCTGGCCCCCTACGGGATCGACACGAGCGGCATCACCGTCGTCGACGGGTCCGGGCTCAGCGACAACAACGCCGTGCCGCCGTCGTACCTCACGCGCCTCTTCGTGAAGATCAACGCGCGCGAGGGCAACCTGGGCGTCATCATGGACGGGCTCCCCGTCTCGGGCGAACGGGGTTCGCTGTCGTACAGCGACCGGTTCTCGGGAGACAATTCCGTCGCCGACGGCGCGGTGTCGGCGAAGACGGGCTGGATCAACAGCGGGTACACGCTGTCGGGCGTCGTTCGCGCGCAGGACGGCTCGACGCTCACGTTCGCCGTCTACGCGCTCGGCGACGTGTCGGATGACACGAAGCAGGCCATCGACACCCTCACGACCGGCTTCTTCCTCTGCGGCGACAACCTCTCGAACCGGTGAGTGGGCGGGCATCGGCTGACATGGGAGCAGAGCGGATGCCTCGCGAGGACGTCGTGGCGCTCGCCCGCCGCCTCGTGGCCGTCGACGCCACCAACCCGTCGCTCGTTCCCGGCGGTGCCGGCGAGGCCGAGCTCGCGAGCGTCATCGCCGACTGGCTGCGTGCTCGGGGCTTCGAGGTGCGCCTCGTCGGACGCGATCGCGCACGACCGAGCGTGCTCGCGCGCCGCCGGGGGTCGAGTGCCGGCGGCAGCCTGCTCCTCGCCGGGCACCTCGACACGGTCGGGGGCAGCGGGGCCATCAGCGGTGCTCGGGCGGATGCCGCGGGCGATTCGTCACCGGATGCCGCGGCCGAACCCTCGGGGCCCGCGGACCGCATCGTCGGCCGTGGCGCGTACGACATGGCCGGGGGCCTCGCCGCGGCCATGGTCGCGGCGGCATCCGCGCCCGCCGACCTTCCGGGCGACCTCGTGCTCGCGTTCGCGGCGGACGAGGAGTTCGGCTCGGCCGGCATGGAGGACCTCCTCGCAGCCATCGCCGACGGGTCCCTTCCGGATGCCGCGGTCGTGCTCGAGCCGACCGATCTCGAGGTGACGGTCGCGCACCGCGGCTTCGCCTGGTTCCGCGTCGAGTACGAGGGGCTCGCGGCGCACGGCTCGCAACCCGAGCTCGGCGTGGACGCCATCGCCCGGGCCACCGACGGCCTCCTCGCCGTCAGGGCGTTCGCCGACGAGCTCGACGCCCGGCCGCGGCATCCGCTGCTCGGCGCCGGCAGCGTCAGGGTCGCCACCATCGCGGGCGGAACGGATGCCGCGACCGTCGCCGACCGCTGCGCGCTCGTGGTCGAGCGGCGCACGCTGCCGGGTGAGCCGGATCCGGGCGACGAGCTGGAGCGGGTGCTCGCGCCGTCCCTGCCTGCGCGCATCGTGCCGCTCGTCGCCCGGCCGGCGATGGAGGCGGACGCCCACGCCGAGATCGTCCGGGCCGTCGTCGACGCGGTCGAATGGGCCACGGGCACGCCCGCGGTGCGCCGCGGCGATCCGTGGTGGACCGACGCCGGCCTGATCGCCGAGGCGGGCATCCCCGTCGTGCTCGTCGGTCCGCTGGGTGGAGGCGCGCACGCCGATGAGGAGTGGGTGTCGACGGCGTCCTTGGGCACCCTCGTCGACGTGATCGATGGCGTGATCGCCGCCGTGTGCGGCGAGAATGGAAGACACCAGCGAAAGGAGCCGTCGTGACGAGGGCGTTGTTCATCATCGATGTGCAGAACGACTTCACAGAGGGCGGTGCGCTCGGCGTCGAGGGCGGCGCCGCGGTGGCGGCGGGCATCTCCGAGCTGCTCGCGCAGCACAAGGACCGCTACGGCGTCGTCGTCGCCTCGCGCGACTGGCACGACGCCGACAACGACAATGGCGGGCACTTCGCCACCGACGGCGCACCCGACTACGTCACCACCTGGCCCGTGCACTGCGTCGCCGGCACGGTCGGGGCCGCCTATCACCCCGCGCTCGACGTCGATGCGATCGACGTGCACCTGCTGAAGGGCCAGGGCGTGCCCGCGTACTCGATCTTCGAGGCCGTCGACGAGGGCGGTCGTGCCATCGGGGAGGTGCTCGACGAGTACGGCGTCACCGACGTCGACGTCGTCGGCATCGCGACCGACTACTGCGTGCGGGCCAGCGGCCTCGACGCCGTCGAGCACGGCCGGCACGTGCGCGTCTTCACCGATCTCGTCGCGGGCGTCGCACCCGAGACGTCGGAGGCGGCGCTCGCCGAGCTCGGCCATGCCGGTGCGGCCATCGCGGAGTCGTCGGTGCTGGACGCGGAGGCCCAGGCTGACGCAGCGGGTGAGACTGCGGCCGGCGAAGGCGAAGCTGCGGATCGCGGCGACGCCGCCGACGCCGACGCCGAGCCCGGGGCGCCGGCGTGAGGCAGCCGGTCGCCGGCGACCTCCCCACGCTGCACGCCGAGAGCGCCGACGGGGTGCTCATCGCCTACCGGGTCCACGGCGTCGCCGAGGCCGACGAGCAGCTGCCGCCCGTGCTCCTGGTGCACGGGTTCGCCTCGAACGCCGCCGTCACGTGGGAGGGCACCGGCTGGGTGCGCGCACTCCTCGACGCGCATCGCGGCGTGATCTCCGTCGACCTGCGGGGTCACGGCGACAGCGACAAGCCGATCGAGGCCGACGCCTACGCGCCCGAGCGGCTCGGCGGGGACCTGCTCGCCGTGCTCGACTCGGTCGGGGCGGGCGATGTGGACGTCGTCGGCTACTCCATGGGCAATCGCGTCGTCGCCGCGCTCACCGAGCTGGCTCCCGAGCGGGTGCGACGCGTCGTCATCGGGGGCGCCGGCCCGACCGAGCTCTTCGCCACGTGGGACCTCGACGAGGCGCGGGCGCTGCTGCTCCGCGACGAGCCGGCACGCAACCCGGTGATCGAGCAGGTGCTGCGGCCGGCGATCGCGGCGGGCGCCGACCGGGAGGCGCTGCTCGCCTGCATCGAGGGCGTCTCGGGCGCGCCGCTGCTCATCCCGGGTGACATCCCGGCACTCTTCGTCGCCGGTGAGCAGGACCCGGTCCCCGTCGGCGCGCGGGAGCTCGCCCTGGAGTGGGGCGCCGACTACGTGTCGATCCCCGGGCGAGACCACGTGTCGACCCTCACCTCACGGGCCTTCAAGTCGGCGGCGATCGAGTTCCTGGCCTGACGCGTGCGGCCCGGCCGCGGCATCCGGCCTACAGGGTGTTGCCGAGCTTGAAGCCGCGCTCGTCGTCGCCCTTGCGCGTGTACGAGAATCCGTCGGCGCCGATGGTGACCTCCATCTCGGAGTCGTCGGTGCGCGAGGTGAGCGGCTGCGGGTTGCCGTCGAGGTCGAGCACGGTCGACGCCTCGGTGTACCACGAGGGCACGACCGGGTTGCCCCACCAGTCGCGGCGCTGGTTGTCGTGCACGTCCCAGGTGACGACCGGGTTGTCGGGATCGCCGGTGTAGTAGTCCTGCGTGTAGATCTCGATGCGGTGGCCGTCGGGGTCGCGCAGGTACAGGTAGAACGCGTTCGAGACGCCGTGCCGTCCGGGTCCGCGCTCGATGACGTCCGACATCCGCAGGGCGCCGAGCTTGTCGCAGATCGCGATGATGTTGTGCTTCTCGTGCGTGGCGAACGCCACGTGGTGCATGCGCGGGCCGTCGCCGCCGGTCATGGCGGTGTCGTGCACGGTGGGCTTGCGCCGCATCCACGCCGCGTACGTGGTGCCGGCCTCGTCCTGGATGTCCTCGGTCACGCGGAAGCCGAGGTCCTCCATGTACTTCACCGCGCGCGGCACGTCGGGCGTGACCTGGTTGAAGTGGTCGAGCCGCACGATCGCACCCGGCGTGTACAGGTCGTAGCGCCAGGCGAGCCGCTCGACGTGCTGCACGTCGTGGAAGAACTCGTAGGGGAAGCCCAGCGGGTCCTCGACGCGCACCGAGTCCCCGATGCCGCGGGTGAACCCCTCGGGTCGGCGCTCGACGCGGCAGCCGAGCTCCTCGTAGAACGCGACGGCGAGATCGAGGTCCTCGGGGGTGCGCACGCGGTAGCTGAAGGCGGCGACCGCGGCGGCGTCGCCCCTGCGGAGCACGAGGTTGTGGTGGATGAACTCCTCGAGCGAGCGCAGGTAGACCGCCTCGTCGTCCTCCTCGGTCACGACGAGGCCGAGCACGTCGACGTAGAACGCGCGGGAGGCCGCGAGGTCGGTGACGACGAGTTCCATGTAGGCGCAGCGCACGATGTCGGGTGGCGTGGCGGTGGGCGTGGGGATGGCGTGCGCGGGGGCCGGGATGGGGTCGGCGTCGGTGACGGTGGGTTCGGGGATCTGCATGTCAGCGTCCTTGCTGGGAGTGGTCGGTCGGAGGGGTCAGCGGGCGCCGAAGCGGGGCGAGTGGGCCTCGTTCAGCGTGATGTGCACGGCCTGCTGGTCGGTGTAGAAGTCGATGGAGCGGTAGCCGCCCTCGTGTCCGAGCCCCGACGCCTTGACGCCGCCGAACGGCGTTCGCAGGTCGCGCACGTTGTTCGAGTTGAGCCACACCATTCCGGCCTCGACGGCCTGTGAGAAGGTGTGGGCGCGCTTGAGGTCGTTCGTCCAGATGTAGGCGGCGAGGCCGTACCTCACGCTGTTCGCGAGGGCGAGCGCCTCGTCGTCGGTGTCGAACGGGGTGATCGCGACGACCGGGCCGAAGATCTCCTCCTGGAAGATGCGGGCGTCGCGTGCGACGTCCGCGAACACCGTGGGGGCCACGTAGTTGCCCGTGTCGAGTCCGTCGGGGCGCCCGCCGCCCGCGACCAGGCGGCCCTCGCCCTTGCCGATCTCGACGTACGACATGACCTTGTCGTAGTGCTCGGGGTGCACGAGCGACCCGACTTCGGTGGCCGGGTCGTGCGGGTCGCCGACGACGATGTTCCGGGCGCGCTCGGCGTAGCGGGCGACGAAGTCGTCGTAGATCGGCCGCTCGACGAGGATGCGCGATCCCGCGGTGCAGCGCTCGCCGTTGAGCGAGAACACGCCGAACACGGTCGCGTCGAGCGCCTGTTCGAGGTCGGCGTCGGCGAAGACGACGGCCGGGCTCTTGCCGCCGAGCTCCATCGAGAGGCCCTTCAGGAACGGTGCGGCGTTCGCGAAGATCAGCTGCCCGGTGCGGCTCTCGCCGGTGAACGAGATCAGCGGGACATCCGGATGCTTCACGAGCGCGTCGCCCGCCTCCTCGCCGAGCCCGTTCACGAGGTTGAAGACGCCCGTGGGCACCCCCGCCTCGCGGAAGATCTCGGCCCACAGCGAGGCGGACAGCGGCGTGAACTCCGCCGGCTTGAGCACGACCGTGTTGCCCGTCGCCAGGGCGGGGGCGAGCTTCCACGACTCGAGCATGAACGGCGTGTTCCATGGCGTGATCAGGCCCGCGACGCCGATGGGCTTGCGGTTCACGTAGTTCACCTGCCGGCCGGGCACCTTGTAGGTGTCGTCGCGCTGCGCCACGATCAGGTCGGCGAAGAACCGGAAGTTCTCGGCTGCGCGCTGCGCCTGCCCGAGCGCCTGCGTGATCGGCAGGCCGGTGTCGAAGGTCTCGAGCCCGGCGAGCCGGGCGTCCTGCGCCTCCACGAGGTCGGCGATGCGGTGCAGGACGCGCGCCCGAGCGCGGGGGAGCATCCGGGGCCAGGGCCCGTCGGTGAAGGCGCGGCGAGCCGCGGCGACCGCGCGGTCGACGTCGGCCCGCTGCCCGGCGGCGGCCTGCACGTACGTCTCGTTCGTGACCGGGTCGAGGACGTCGAACGTCTCGCCGCCCACCGAGTCGACGAACTCGCCGTCGATGTAGTGCCGGATGCGGTCGGGGAGCCCGTCGGGAGTGTGGTGCGTCATCGTGGTCGCTCTCATCGTGCGGCGCCGGCGGCGGCCGCGGGGGTCGGGTGGTTCGGGGACTGGTGGGCGTGGCTCGCCTGGTAGGCCAGCACGGCGTCGAGGGTCGCGGTGCGGTGGCGTCGCGCCGTCAGCTCGATCTCGAGCGGGTCGGCGCCCAGCTCGATGAGTTCGACGATGCGGTCGTGCTCGGCGACCGAGTCGCGGGCGCGGCCGGGTACGAAGCTGAACGACGAGTCGCGCAGCATCCGCATCCGGTTCCAGCCGCGATGCACGAGGTCGAGCACGTGCGGGTTCGGGCACTCCTCGAACAGCACCGCGTGGAACTCGAGGTTGAGCTCGGTGAAGCGGTGCGGGTCGAAGTCGTCGAGGGTGCGCCGCATCCGCTCGTTGATCTCGCGCGCCCGGCGCAGATGGTCGGCGCCGAGGTGCGGCGCCGACAGCGCGGTGGCGGCGCCCTCGACGATCGCGAGGGTCTGCATGGTGTGCAGGTACTCGGTCTCCTTGATGAGCGCGACCTGCGCGCCCACGTTGCGCTCGAAGGTGACGAGCCCCTCGGCCTCGAGACGGCGGATCGCCTCGCGCACCGGCACGACCGACACGTCGAGCTCCCTGGCGATCTGGCCGAGCACGAGCCGGTACCCGGGAACGTAGCGCCCGTCGTCGATGCGCTCGCGGATGAACCCGTAGGCGAGTTGCGACTTGCTCTCAGCGGTCAACGCGGCCTCCAGGTGCGCGGTCCGCCTCGTAGCGGGCGCGCCACGCCTCGTTCATGGGGAACAGGCCGTCGACGGATGCCCCGGCCGCGACCTGTGCGGACACCCACTCGTCTTCCGCCTCCTGGGCCGCCGCCTCGCGGGCGACGTCCCAGGCGAGCGAGGGCGGGATGACGATCACGCCGTCGCCGTCGCCCACGATGACGTCGCCGGGCTCGACGGCCGCGCCGCCGCATGAGACGGCGACGTCGACCTCCCACGGCACATGGCGGCGCCCGAGCACCGACGGGTGCGGCCCCTGCGAGAAGGTCGGGATGTCCATGGCGGCGACCACCTCGAAGTCACGGGTGCCGCCGTCGGTGACGATGCCGGCCGCGCCGCGCACCTGCGCCCGCAGCGCGAGCACGTCGCCGACCGTGCCGGTGCCGCGCTCGCCGCGGGCGTCGATGACGATGACCTCGCCGGGCTCGACCGTGTCGAAGGCGAGCTTCTGCGCGTTGTATCCGCCGCCCCTGCGGGCGAACAGGTCGGGACGGAACGGGATGAACCGCAGGGTGCGGGCGCGTCCGACGACGCGTGCGCCGGGGCGGTTGGCGCGCACCCCCTCGAGGAAGACCTCGGTGTAGCCGCGCTTGCGCAGTTGCACGCTGAGGGTCGCCACGCCGACGGACCCGAGCAGCTCCCGCAGCTCGTCGGTGAGCTCGAACGGCGGCGCGGCGGCATCCGGAACCCGATCGGCGGGTGCGATGCCCGCCGTCTGCGCGTCGCCCCACGCCTCGATCCGCTGGAGGTCGTCGACGGCGGGTGCGGAGCCGAAGTCGCCGAACGGGGTGGTGCCCTCGGTGATCGTCGTGCGGAGGCGTCCCGAGCTCGGGGCGCCGGGCGCCAGCGGTGCGTCGACCTCGACCTCCACCACGTCGCCGGGCACGACGACCGAGGATCCCGCGGGCGTGCCGGTGAGGATGACGTCGCCCGTCTCGAGCGTCATGAGCTGCGAGAGGTCGGCGACGAGGCGGCCGAACGGGAACAACAGCGTGTCGGTCGTGTCCTCCTGCACGAGGGCGCCGTTCACCCAGGTGCGCACGCGCAGGGCGTCGGCGGCGACGGATGCCGCGTCGATGAGGTCGGGGCCGAGCGGCGTGAACCCGTCGCCGCCCTTCGAGCGCACGTTCGACCCCTTGTCTGCGGCGCGCAGGTCGTAGAGCCCGAAGTCGTTGGCCGCGGTGACGGCCGCGACGTGTCGCCAGCCATCGTCGGGGGAGACCCGGCGCGCGGGCTCGCCGATGACGAGTGCGACCTCACCCTCGAAGGCGAGGAGCTCGGTGCCCGCCGGGCGTTCCAGCACGTCGCCGGATGCCGCGACCGACGAGGAGGGCTTCAGGAAGTAGCTCGGCTGCTCGGGGGTGCGACCGCGCTGCGCCGCGCGCGACGGGTAGTTGAGGTGCACGGCGATGATCTTGCCGGGGGTGGCGATGCCGGAGCTGCGCATGGACGTCCTCGTCTGTTGGTATCTCAAATGATATACGATCCGGGAAGGTGGACGGCTCCCGGTTCAGTAGCTCGCACGTGGGGCGTCGGTGGACGTCTCCGACGTGTCGGGGATGAACCGGGCCGCGAGGGCCTCGGAGGCGCGCGCCAGCAGCGCGACATCCGCTCCGACGAGCACGAACGCCGCGCCGGCGGCGAGGTAGCGGTCGGCCGCCGCGGGGTCGAACGCGTTCACGCCGCAGGGCTTGCCCGCCTCGACCGCCGCGTGGATCGAGCGCAGCACCCCGTCGACGACCTCCGCGTGGTCCTGCTGCCCGAGTCGTCCCATCGAGGCGGCGAGGTCGGCGGGGCCGACGAGGATCCCGTCGACGCCGTCGACCGCGACGATCTCGGCCACATGCTCGACGGCGGCCCGCGATTCCACCTGCACGAAGAGCGAGATCGTGCTCGAGGCATCCGCGAGGTAGCCGGGCACCCGGTTCCATCGCGAGGACCTGGCCAGCGCACTGCCCACGCCGCGGACGCCGAGGGGCGGGTACCGCACGGAGCGAACGACCTCGGCGGCCTGCTCGGCGGAGTCGACCATCGGCACGAGGAGGTTCTGCGCGCCGAGGTCGAGGTACTGCTTGATGACGACCGTGTCGCCGAACGGCGGGCGTACGAGGGGCGCGACGGGGTAGGCGGCCACCGCGTGCAGCTGGGCGATGATCGACTCGGGACCGTTGGGGGAGTGCTCGGCGTCGATGAGCACGACGTCGAGGCCGCTGCCGGCGGCGATCTCGGCGTTCAGCGCGCTGCCCGAGCACACCCACATGCCCACGAGCGGCCGGTCGGATGCCGCGAGCCGCGCGGCGAGCGTGGGCGGAAGCGTCATTCGAACCGGCATGTCACCGTTCCCAACTCGCGGTAGTCCGCGTGCACCGTGTCGCCGCGCTGCACCCACATCGGGCGCGTGAACGAACCGGCGAGGATGATCTCACCCGCCTCGAGCGCCTGGTCGTGCTGCGCCAGCTTGTTCGCGAGCCACGCGACCCCCATGGCCGGGTGGCCGAGCACCGCCGCCGCGACCCCCGACTCCTCGATCACCTGGTTGCGGGAGAGGAGCGCGGAGACCCAGCGAAGGTCGACGGCGTCGGGCTTCACCGGGCGGCCGCCGACGACCATAGCGCCCATGGCTGCGTTGTCGGAGATGGTGTCGACGATCGTGCGGCCCTCGAGCGCGATGTGGGAGTTCAGGATCTCGAGGGCGGGCACGACGTACGCCGTGGCGTCGAGCACGTCGAAGACGGTCGTGTGCGGCCCCTCGAGCCGGTCGCGGAGCACGAACGCCAGCTCGACCTCGATGCGCACGTTCGAGAAGCGGTCGAACTCGACGGAAGCCCCGGACTCGAGGACCATGTCGTCGAAGATCACGCCGTAGTCGGGCTCGGTGATGCCGGTGGCGGCCTGCATCACCTTGGAGGTGAGGCCGATCTTGCGGCCGACGAGCCGGCGGCCGGTGGCGATGCCGCGGTCCGCCCATTCGCGCTGCACGGCGTAGGCGTCGTCGACGGTCATGCCGGGATGGCGGGCGGTGAGGAGCGGCACCGTGCTCCGCGCCCGGTCGGCGTCGGCGAGCTCATCGGCGATCGCCGCGATCTGCTGGGGGTCGAGCACGTGCGCTCCACTTCGTCGTCGGATGCTGGTGCGATCGTATACGATCCGGCGACCCGGCGGCGAGCGACGAATGCCCGACAGGGGATGAAGGGCGTGCCGGCTCGGGCGACGGCACGGCCTCGGCCTGGGCGAGAGGCTCGCGCGTCCCGCCCAGGCCCTCAGCTCGGGACAGGCGGGATCAGACCCGGCGGCTGCCCGTCAGCATGCGCACCAGCCACACGATCACGGCGATCACGAGCAGGACGATGCCGACCCAGAGCAGGAAGTTCAGGGACTGCACGAACCCGCCGGTGAGGAGCAGGATGATGGCGATGATGGCGATGATGATCAGCAGGATGTTCATGCTGGTCACTCGACCACATCTGCACGATTGCTGTCGAGGGCTTCCGCTGCGGCGCAGATTGTGCCATGCGCGGGTGGTCGAGCGGGCAGAATGGGTCGGGTGAAGACGATCCAGCTGCGCCGGTACACGCTCGTCGACGGAGAGTACGACGCGTTCGTCGAATGGTGGCGCGGGTCCATGCCCGTCGTGCGGCCGCCGGCCGGGTTCACCATCGAGTTCGCCTACGGCGTGCGCGAGTCGAACGAGTTCGTCTGGGCGGTGAGCGCCGAGGGCGACCGCGAGGAGTTCGGCCGGCTCGAGCAGGCCTACCTGGCGTCGGATGCCCGCGCCGCGGTGTTCGACGGGGTGCCGCAGCGCGTCGCGGTCTACGACATCCGGTTCGTCGACGACGCCCCAGCCGGCTGACGCGCCGCCGCGTCGTGCGCGCGTGCGTGTGCACGCCACGGTGTACAGGGACCGCACGCTCGCGGCCCCATAGACTCGAGGGCATCCCCCGGAAGACACGTGGTCGACGCTGCCCACCGGCAGGCACGGCCCGAGGATGACACGGCGACGTCGCCCACCCGCGCGCGCCCGAGAAGGAACACCGTGAGCCACGACTTCGACGCCCGACGTGCGGAATGGATCGCCCGAGAGGAGCTCGCCGAGCGGATGATCCCGCTCATCGGCGGCCTCTATCGCGACCACGGGGTGGTGACCTCCATCCACGGTCGGCGGCTCATCAACCGGTCGGCGATCGCGCTCGTCAAGGCGCACCGCTTCGCGCGCCAGGCCGGCGACGAGGAACTCCCGCTCGTCGACACGATGCGCGTGCTCGAGGCGCTCCGCGAGCTGCGCCCCGGCGCGGCATCCGTCGACGTCGCACGGCTGGTCTCGCGGTACCGCGAGTCGGGCGCCGAGGGCGAGCGGATGCCGCTGGCCGACTTCCTGCGCGGCGAGCTCGCCCCCGTGCTCGGTGCTGACGACGCCGCCGACGCGGCGCCTGCGGCATCCGGCGCCGACGTCGTGCTCTACGGCTTCGGCCGCATCGGACGGCTGCTCGCCCGCATCCTCATCGCCCACACGGGCGGGGGCCAGGGGCTGCGGCTGCGCGCGATCGTCGTGCGCAAGGGCTCGGCGAACGACCTCGTGAAGCGCGCGAGCCTGCTGCGCCGCGACTCGGTGCACGGCCCGTTCGCCGGCACGATCGAGGTCGACGAGCAGGCCAACACGATCCTGGCGAACGGCACGCTCATCCAGGTGATCTACGCGAACGACCCGGCGACGATCGACTACACCGCCTACGGCATCCACGACGCGATCGTGGTCGACAACACCGGCCGGTGGCGCGACGAGGAGGGGCTCTCGCAGCACCTCCGGTCGACGGGGGTGGCCCGGGTGCTGCTCACCGCGCCCGGCAAGGGCGCGATCAAGAACATCGTGCACGGCATCAACCACGGCGACATCGCGGCATCCGACCGCATCCTCTCCGCCGCGTCGTGCACCACCAACGCGATCACCCCGGTGCTGAAGGCGGTCGACGACGCCTACGGGGTGGTGCGCGGCCACGTCGAGACCGTGCACTCGTTCACGAACGACCAGAACCTCATCGACAACTTCCACTCGGGCGATCGCCGCGGCCGCTCGGCCGCGCTGAACATGGTCATCACCGAGACCGGCGCGGCGAAGGCCGTCGCCAAGGCGCTGCCGACCTTCGCCGGCAAGCTCACCGGCAGTGCCATCCGGGTCCCCACGCCCGACGTGTCGCTTGCGATCCTCAACCTGCAACTGGAGCGCCCGGCGTCGAAGGCCGAGCTCAACCGGTACCTTCGGCAGGTGTCGCTCACGTCGCCGCTGCGCCAGCAGGTCGACTACATCGAGTCGCCTGAGGTGGTCTCCACCGACTTCGTCGGCTCGAACCGGGCCGGCATCGTCGACGGGCTCGCCACGATCGCCGACGGCACCGACGCGGTGATCTACGTCTGGTACGACAACGAGTACGGCTACTCCTGCCAGGTCGTGCGCGTCATCGAGGCGATGGCCGGCACGCACCCGCTCGTGCTCCCCGAACGGCAGCCCGTGGTCCTCGAACGCGAGCTCGCGGCGTCCGTCGCCTCGGTCGCCTCGGTCGCCTCGGCCGCCGACGACGCTCGCTGAGCGCGGCGGGCGGGCCGCCTCGCAGTCGTCCTAGGCTGGAAGCATGAGCACCGAAGCCGTCATCGTCGACGTCATCCGCACGCCCGTCGGCCGCGGCAAGCCCGGAGGCATCCTCTCGGGCGTGCATCCCGTCGACCTGCTCGCCGGCGTGCTCGACGCGCTGGTGGCCCGCAACGACCTCGATCCGGCACTCGTCGACGACGTGATCGGCGGATGCGTCAGCCAGATCGGCGAGCAGAGCTACAACATCACCCGCAACGCCGTGCTCGCCGCGGGCTTCCCCGAGACGGTGCCCGGCACCACCATCGATCGGCAGTGCGGGTCGAGCCAGCAGGCCGCGACCTTCGCCGCGCAGGCGGTGCTCGCCGGCCAGGCCGACATCGTGATCGCGTGCGGTGTGGAGTCGATGAGCCGCGTGCCGCTCGGCTCGAGCGCCGCGGGCGCCGACCCGTACGGCTCGCGGCTCCGCACGCGGTACCCCGAGGGGCTCGTGAACCAGGGAGTGTCGGCCGAGCTCATCGCCGCGAAGTGGGGCTTCTCGCGCGAGGAGCTCGATGTGTTCGCGGCCCGGTCGCACCGGCTCGCGGCCGAGGCGGGTGAGTCGGGCGCGTTCGCGACCGAGGTCGTGCCCGTGCCCGGCGTGGATGCGCTCGCCGACGAGACCGTGCGACCCGGCACGACGGTCGAGTCGCTCGCGGGCCTCAATCCCGCGTTCCGCAGCGATCGGCTCGCCGAGCGGTTCCCCGAGCTCGACTGGCGGATCACGCCCGGCAACTCGTCACCCCTCACCGACGGCGCGTCGGCCGCGCTCATCATGAGCGCCGAGGCGGCCGAACACCTCGGGCTCGAGCCACGGGCGCGATTCCGGGCGTTCTCGGTGGTCGGCAGCGACCCGCTCTACATGCTCACCGGCGTCATCCCCGCAACCGAGCGGGTGCTCGAGCGCGCCGGTCTCGTGCACGCCGACATCGACGCCTACGAGGTGAACGAGGCGTTCGCGTCGGTGCCGCTCGCCTGGCTCCGCGAGACCGGGGCGGATGCCGCGAAGCTCAACCCCCGGGGCGGCGCGATCGCCCTCGGGCACGCCCTCGGGTCGTCGGGCACGCGCCTGCTCACCACGCTTGTCAACCAGCTCGAGGCCACGGGCGGGCGCCTTGGCCTGCAGACGATGTGCGAGGGCGGCGGGATGGCCAACGCGACGATCATCGAGCGGATCTGACGTTCCACCCCTCAGTCCCGGCCCACTGGCCGAGGTCTCCACGAAAGGACATCACATGGAACTCGACGGCGCCTCCGCGATCGTCACCGGCGGGGCATCCGGCCTCGGACGCGCCACCGCCCGCGCGCTCGTCGAAGGCGGCGCCTCCGTCGTCCTCGTCGACCTGCCGGGCCCGCGCGGCGAGGAAGCTGCGGCCGAGCTCGGCGACCGTGCCCGCTTCGTGGCGGCGGATGTCGCGAACGAGGCCGAGGTGCAGGCCGCCGTCGACGCGGCATCCGCCCTCGCACCGCTGCGGGTCGCCGTGAACTGCGCCGGCATCGTCACCGCGAACCGCACCGTCGGACGCGACGGGCCCGCGCCGCTCGAGGCGTTCGAGCGCACGATCCGGGTGAACCTCATCGGTACGTTCAACGTGACCCGGCTCGCGGCCGCCGCGATGGCCGCGACCGACCCCGTCGAGGGGTCGGTGCCCGGCGGCCCGGCGACGGCGGAGCGCGGCGTCATCGTGAGCACCGCGTCGGTCGCGGCGTTCGACGGGCAGATCGGGCAGGCGGCCTACTCCGCGTCGAAGGCCGCGGTCGCCGGCATGACCCTGCCGATCGCCCGGGACCTGTCGAAGCTGCTCATCCGCGTCGTCACCATCGCGCCCGGGATCTTCGAGACGCCGATGATGGCCGGCATGCCCGACGACGTGCGCCACTCCCTCGAGGCCCAGGTGCCGCATCCGTCACGGCTGGGACACCCCACCGAGTACGCGGCGCTCGTGCGCTCGATCATCGCGAACCCGATGCTGAACGGCGAGGTGATCCGCCTCGACGGCGCGATCCGGATGCAGCCGAAGTAGGCCGCACCCGGATCGCGGGTCACGCGGCGACTGGCTGGGAGTCGACCCCGGCGCGACGGCCGCTCGCGGCGCGCCACGCCTTGATGCCGCCATCGACCACGTCCCACGCGGCCGCCGCGATGACCACGACCACGATGATGGCGACGATGATCGGACCCGACTGGCCCCACGGCCAGTCCATGGCGTCGAGCGCGGCCGGATTGAGCAGTTGCCCGGTGAGGAAGAGCCACAGGGCCGGCACGGCGAACGCGACGTTGAGGACCAGGTTGGCCCCGGCGAGCCACCAGTTCCAGCCCCAGGCGTAGAGCGCGAACGCGAAGAGGATCTCGAGCACGATGAGCCCGAGGAAGTACGGCAGCCAGAAGCTCCACAGCGCCGGGTCGAGCAGCGGCACCGACTCGAGGTCGTCGATCCAGGGCACGCCGAACTGCTGGAGCACGATCAGGCCCGCGAACACCACGAGCATCACGACCGAGCCGATCAGCTCGCCGCGCCGCGACGCCTTCGCCGGCTCGGGCAGGGCGGGCAGCATGTCGAGCGTCCATGGGGCGTCGATGCCGCGGCGGCCGGCCGGGGCCGGGGTGCGCTCGAGCACGGCGAAGATCAGCGTCGTCCAGAATCCGATGTGCACGGCGACCGAGATCGTCAGGCCGATCGCCGACCCGATGATCTCGCCGATGTCGGCACCCGCCACGGCCTTCGCGATCGCGATGCCGAGGGCCGCGAACGGCAGCACGACCGCGAGGAGCAGCTTCAGCAGGCGCCACCACACCAGGAAGTAGCGCGGGCCGATGAGCTGCAGCGGGCGGTCGACGTAGCGGGCCGCGAGCGCGACCGGGTCGCCGAGCTCGGTGAGGGCCGCGCGCTCGGCGTCGATGGGCGAGCGCCCGCCCTCGACGAGCGCGTCGGTCTCGTCGCCGATGCGCTCGCGCAGCTCTCGCTCGAGCTCGGTGCGCTGGGCCTCCGGCACGCTGCGGGCCGCGGCCCACACGTAGCGGTCGGTGAGGGTGGTCATCGTTCGTCTCCTGTGGTGGTGAGTCTGGTGAGCGCGTCGTCGACACGGCGCCAGTCGGTGGTGAGGACCTCGGCGAGGGCTTCGCCGGTGGGGCTGGTGCGGTAGAACTTGCGGGGCCGCGCCTCGTCGGTGTTCCACTCGCTGAGGAGCAGGCCCTGCTTCTCGAGGCGCCGGAGGAGCGGGTAGAGCGTGTTCGCGTCGACGAGGATGCCGAGCGCGTTCAGCGACTCGAGGAGCGCGTACCCGTAGTCGGGCCGGCGCAGGCGCACGAGGCAGGCGAGCACCACGGTGCCGCGTCGCAGCTCCTGGATGTGGCCGGCCGTCGTCTCATCGGTGCTCATGCGTCACACGATACTGTGTGACACACACTATTGCAAGACACACATCGAGGTGCCGCGGCACCCTCGGTTTCTTCGCACTGACCCGCCCCAAGCTCGCGTCGATACCTTGTGCTCGGCGCGCGAAGCGCCGAGTTGGGCACCGAACACAAGGTTTCGACGCGCGCCGCAGCACGGCGCCGGCCGGCCGCGGAGGGCGGCGGCGCGGAGGGCGCCGCGAGGGTGTCGGATGCCGCTACTGGTCGGCGTGGGCCTCGAGGAACGCGTACACCTCGGCGTCATCGACGCCCGGGAAGGTGCCCGAGGGCAGCGGCGAGAGCACGTGGGCGTGCAGGCGCGCACTCGGCCAGGCACGGCCCGACCAGCGCTCGGCGAGTCCGTTCGGCGCCCGCCGGCAGCATCCCTCGTCGGGGCACGTCGACACCGCCCGCAGCGTGGTCTCGCGCCCGCGGAACCACTTCGCCTGCGCGAACGGCACGCCCACCGTGATCGAGAACTCCGCGGCATCCGTGCGCCCGGTCTGCGTGGCGCACCAGAAGGTTCCCGCGGGAGTGTCGGTGTACTGGTAGTTCTCGGTGGTGCGGTTGGTGTGCTCGAAGGCCGTGCGGGCGCTCCATTTCTTGCACACCCACTGCCCCTCGATCGAGCCGGTGACGTCGGTGGGCAGCACGAGCCCGTCGTTCTCGTAGCCCTTCAGCAGCGCGCCGTCGCCCGCGACCCGTAGGAAGTGCAGGGTCATGTCGAGGTGGCTGGTCGCGAGGTTGGTGAAGCGCAACGCGGCCGCCTCGTGCGTGACGCCGAACGCGTCGCGGAAGTCCTCGATGGCGAGTCGCTTCTCCTTCTTGGCCTGCTGGAGGAAGGCGACGGATGCCTCCTGCGGCATCAGGCACGCGGCGGCGAAGTAGTTGATCTCGAGCCGCTGCCAGAGGAACTCGTCGTAACTCGCCGGCGGGGTGTGCCCGAGAAGTCGGTGCGCCATCGCCTGCAAGGCCATGGAACGCAGCCCGTGACCACCCGGGATGGACGCGGGCGGCAGGTAGATGCGGCCGTTGGCGAGGTCGGTGATGGACCGCGTCGAGTCGGGCAGGTCGCTCACGTAGATGAGCTGGAAGCCGAGGCGCTCGGCCATCACGCTCACCTCGCGGTGGGTGAGCGCGCCGGTGCGGTGGCCCGAGGCCCGCACCTGCTCCTCGGCGAGCTGCTCGATGTGCGGGAGGTAGTTGTCCTGGTCGCGCATGCGCTCGCGCAGGTCGGTGTTCGCGCGACGGGCCTCCTCGGGCGTCGCGATCGCCTCGCTCGCGCGGCGCTGCAGCTCGCGGTGCAGGCCCACGATGGCCTCGAGCGTCTCGTCGCTGATGCCCCGGCCGGGCCGCACGGCCGGAAGCCCGAGCGTCGCGTAGAGGGCGCTCGACTGCGCGCGGCCGAGCTCGAGTTCGAGGGCGGCGCGGCGGCTCGGCGCCTCGCGCGCGAGCAGGTCGGCCAGCTCGACGCCGAGTGCGGCCGCGAGGGCGTCGAGCGTGGAGAGCTTCGGCTCGCGCTTGCCGTTCTCGATCAGGGAGAGCTGGCTGCCTGCCAGGCCCACGGCATCGCCGAGCTGGTCGAGGGTCAGTCCGCGCTCACCGCGGAAGTGGCGGATGCGGTGTCCGAGGGTGGCGAGGTCGGGCGTGCCGGCTTTCATGGCTTAAGGATAGCGAAAGAACATGCGTTCTTAACGCCCATTTGAATCGAACGGACCCCTCAAACCGTCGCATCCTTGAAGTACGAACCAATCCGACCCCCGGTCGGGAACCACGAAAGGGACGACGATGACGATCTCAGAGTTCTCGATCGGAACCTCCGGCTCCGAGTCATCCGAGCACGCGCAGCGCGGCACCACCGACCCCGCCCTCCGTGCCTGGGTCGACGAGATCGCCGCGCTCACCAAGCCCGACGAGATCGTCTGGTGCGACGGCTCCAAGCACGAGGCCGACCTGCTCACCAAGCAGCTCGTCGCCGAGGGCAAGCTCGTGAAGCTGAACCCCGAGTGGCGACCGAACAGCTACCTCGCGCGCACCGACGCCGGCGATGTCGCCCGCGTCGAGGACCGCACCTTCATCTGCTCCACCTACGAGGAGGACGCCGGCCCCACGAACAACTGGCGCGATCCCCGCGAGATGCGCACCGAGTTGCTCGACGTCTTCGACGGCTCGATGAAGGGCCGCACGATGTACGTCGTGCCGTTCTCGATGGGCCCGCTCGGCGGCCCCATCTCGCAGCTCGGCGTCGAGATCACGGATTCGCCCTACGTCGTGCTCTCGATGGGCATCATGACCCGCATGGGCGAGTCCGTGTACCGCCTCATCGAGGCCGGTGAGCCGTGGGTGCGCACGATCCACTCGGTCGGCTACCCGCTCGTCGACGGGGTCGGCCACCGCCGACCCGAGGTCGACTGGCCGTGCAACGAGACGAAGTACATCGTGCAGTTCCCCGACTCGCGCGAGATCTGGTCGTACGGCTCGGGCTACGGCGGCAACGCGCTGCTCGCGAAGAAGTGCTTCGCGCTCCGCATCGCGAGTGTCATGGCTCGCGACGAGGGCTGGCTCGCCGAGCACATGCTGCTCATCAAGGTGACGTCGCCCGCCGGCAAGGTGTACCACGTCGCTGCGGCATTCCCGTCGGCGTGCGGCAAGACGAACCTCGCGATGATGCAGCCCACGATCCCCGGATGGCGCGTCGAGACCATCGGCGACGACATCGCCTGGATGCGGCCGGGCGAGGACGGCCGCCTCTACGCGATCAACCCCGAGGCCGGATTCTTCGGGGTCGCGCCCGGCACGGGCGAGACCACGAACCCGACCGCCGTGCAGACCCTCTGGGGCAACACGATCTTCACGAACGTGGCGCTTCGTCCCGACGGCGACGTCTGGTGGGAGGGGCTGACGGATGAGGCGCCGGCCGAGCTCACCGACTGGGAGGGGAACCCGTGGACCCCGGCATCCGGGCGCCCCGCCGCCCACCCGAACTCCCGGTTCACCGTGGCGGCGGCGCAGTGCCCGCAGATCTCCGACGACTGGGACGCGCACGACGGCGTGCCGATCGACGCGATCCTCTTCGGCGGGCGTCGGGCCACCAACGTGCCCCTCGTCGCCGAGGCGCGCAGCTGGAAGCACGGCGTGTTCATGGGCGCGACCATCTCCTCCGAGCAGACCGCCGCAGCCGAGGGCACCGTGGGCGAGCTGCGTCGTGACCCGTTCGCGATGCTGCCGTTCTGCGGCTACAACATGGCCGACTACTGGGGTCACTGGGTGAAGATGGGCCGCGTCCTCGGCGACCACGCGCCGAAGATCTTCCAGGTGAACTGGTTCCGCAAGGGTGCCGACGGCTCGTTCCTCTGGCCCGGATTCGGCGAGAACTCGCGCGTGCTCGAGTGGATCGTCGGGCGCATCGAGGGCGGCGCCGACGCGGTGGAGACGCCGATCGGCCTGCTCCCGGCATCCGACTCGCTCGACCTCGACGGCATCGAGATCACGGATGACGCGCTCGAGCAGCTCTTCGACGTGGACCGCGACTCGTGGCTCGCCGAATGCGACCTCACCGAGGAGTACTTCGCGCAGTTCGGCGACCGCGTGCCCGCCGCGCTCAAGGCGGAGCTCGCGAGCCTGCGCTACCACCTGCAGCACCAGGAGGCATAACCCGCCCACGATGGTGCGCCCCGGTCCGCTGGGGCGCACCATCGTGCGGTTGACGGATGCCGCGGGCGTGCGCGCACGGGAAGGCGCCGCGTCCGCGGCATCCGTCATCCGCCTCAGCGGCACGTCGCGTCGCGACGACCCGCTCACGGCGCTAGCGTGTGCGGCGGGAGGCGCCATGGAGTTCGGCACCATCATCGAGTCGATCGGCCAGGTCATCGACGTGGTCGGCGTGCTGGCCATCGTGGTCGGCGTGCTCTACGCGAGCATCGACGCCGGTCTCAGGGGCATCCGCGGGAAGTATCCGATCTACGATCGATTCCGCCGCGTGCTCGGCCGCGCCATCCTGCTCGGCCTCGAGCTGCTCGTCGCGGCGGACATCATCAAGACCGTCGCCGTGACGCCCACGCTCGACTCGGTGCTGGTGCTCGCGATCATCGTGCTCATCCGCACGTTCCTCAGCTGGTCGCTCGAGCTCGAGGTCTCGGGGCGGTGGCCGTGGCAGAAGCGCGCCGAGCCGATCGACGATGCCGACGCGACGCCGGCCGCAGCCGACGCACGCTGACGCGCCCGGTCGCCGACCGCCAACCGCCCGGGGACGCGCCACGGCGTTTCCGCCGAGTGGTCGCAACGCGCGCAGATCCCTCACGGAAGACCGCCGATCGTGACCACTCGACGCCAAGCGCTGCGTGTCACCGCCCGGCCGGACGCCATCCACGGGCCCGAAGCGCTCGCTCGATCAACGCGACCGTGGCGGGCAGGGCATCGAACTGGCGTGCACCGACGCGGAGGCAGAGCCATCCGAGCTCCTGGTACCGGTTGAACCGATCGAGATCGTGCGCCCACTGTCGTCCGTCGATGAGGTGATGGGCACCTTCGTACTCGATCAGCACCCGGTAGTCGGGAAAGGCGAGGTCGGCGACGGCGACCGTGGTTCCCACCGCGTCGACCACGGCGAAGCCAGGGGTGGGCCTCGGCAGTCCGGCGTGCACGAGACGCAACCGGAGCCTGGTCTCGCGCGATGAGTCGGCCTCCTCGACCGCCTCGGGAATGGCACGGCGGAGCAGGCGGATGCCACGAGCACCCGGATGCCGCAGCAGCATCCGCTCGAGCTCGTGAACCGTGGCGAGGGGCCGGCGGCGGCACAGGATCCGATCGGCGGCGACGATGAGGTCCTCCACGCTGAGACCCGTCGTCGCCAGGTCCAACCAGGTCCGGGCCGGCGCCGTCACGGCGACTGGTCCGGCGAGGTGCAACTCGCCTGGGCGCAGGTTCATACGATGCCCGCGAACTCCGGCGCCCCGTGGACGCGGCAGCTCCGGACCCACGCCGAGGTGCACCAGGCCTCGGTCGTGCGGCGGCTCGACCTGCAGGCCCCAGAACGCCGCGGCCGTGCCATGGCTCAGGAACGACCCGGGAGGGCGCCGTGCCAGCAGCTGCGCGCGGAGGTCCGGCCCGTCTGCGGCGTCGGCGGGATGCCGGATGCCCCAAGCCGGCGCCACGAGATCGGACGCCCGCAACCGGGCCGGCGTGAGCCCGTGCGCGCGAGCCTCCGCGACGGTGAAGCCCCGATCGTGCAGGTGTGCTGGAAGCGGGTGCGGAGCTCGCGGCATCCGCTCAGTGTGCGACGTCCACCGCATCGACGGCAGCGCGCTGGTGTCGGGCGGGAGTGAATCCGCGCGTCGCGGCGTGTGGGGGTCGAGTGCGTCGCGGCGCGGCGCCGCGCCGAAGCCGCACGGGTGAGCGGCCACGATGGGGGGAGACCGCCCATGGATGGGAGCGGAACGTGACCGCTCGTCCCTCCCGGCCGGCATGTCGCGCGGGCGCGACGACCGCGGCTGTGCGGGTCACGCGTTGAGGCGCCACGCCGCCACGACGCGGCGGTGGTGCGCGCCCTCGGCCGGGCGCATGTCGATGAGGGCGACGGTGTCGAGCACCACGCGGTCACCCGGGACGAGGGCGCCGTGGTGCTTGCGCGTGACGTGGGGCCGGAAGTCGAGGCGCGCGCGCACGTCGATGCCCGCCGCGGCCAAGCCGCGCATCGCGCGGCCTCGCAGCGCTGCGAGCTCACCCGCGTCGTGCACGAGGGTCACGGGAACGTCGCCCCGGCGGCCGAACATCGCCTCGTCGCCGGCGGTGGCGCGAACCGGCGACCCGCCCGAGCCGATGCCCTCGACGCCGGCGAGGATGCCTGCGACCTCCTCGCCCGCCACGTCGGCCTGGAACGGCTCGACGAGCGTAACGTGCAGCGGCCAGTCGGCGACGGTGAACTCGTCGCCCTCCGTGAGCGGCACCAGCGGCAGCACGACGACGAAGCGCGGCATCCGGCGATTCTAGACCGCGGTCTGCTGCGTCGGCCGGATGCCGGTCAGGCGTCCCCATGCGGCTCGTCGAGCCGTCCGAGCAGGCGCAGCATCGCGGCGGGGGCGTAGCGGAACTCGACTGTTCCGCTGGCGCCGGGCTCCGACGGGCCGATCCAGGTGCTGGAGCCCTCGTGCACGCGCACCCAGCCGTCCTGGAAGAGCAGGTCGGTGCCGATGACGAAGGCCATCGCGGGCGTGTCGCCCTGGCGCACCGTGATCGAGCCCTCGAACACCTGCGATGCCGAGGCGTCCTGGTCCTCCCGGGCCTGCACGCCGACGAGCGGGCGCGCGATGGGGGTGGCGAAACCGGGAGCCTCGAACGGGCTCGCCTTCGCGGCATCCGGCACGATGCCGAAGTGCACGCTCGTCGACGCGAGGCTGAGCTCGGCCCGTCCGTCGAGCACGAGGCGGCTGGACACGCGGAAGCGGTAGTAGAGGCGTCCGGCTTCGCGTGCCGGCGGCAGCACGGCAAGGCTCGTCCAGTTGCGGGACCAGTTGAGCGGCGCACCCTCGCGGCTCGGCGGGTCGTAGAGGCTCGCCGTGACCCGCACCGCGCCGTCGGTCGTGGTGGGCGCCGCGCGCAGACCGCTGCGACCGCGGTCGGACGCGGGCATCTCGTCGCGCACGGCGGCGAAGGCGGGAAGGCGCAGGGGCTCCCAGTGGCGGAGCCAGCCCTGGATGCCGGCCTGCACCCGCTCGAACGAGTCGCCGAGGCCCGCGCGCGCCGAGGACGCGCCGGCGACGTTCGGCAGGTCGTCGATGAGGTCGACGGGCAGTTCGTCGAGACGGGAGAGGTCGCGCGTGGCGGACATGGTCGCGATGGTCATGATGGTCCTCCGTGGGGGAATAGGCTCGGGGCACCCCGGGATCGGGTGCGGGGGCCCACGCTACGGAGCATGATGCAGCGCGCCATCCCGGCCAGCCCCCATTCGGCCCCGGGGTTCTCCCTGAGTCGGTTCCCGCTCGCGGTGTCCCTCGTTCGGGGGTTTTCGCCACCTCCGCGTCGGCGTAGAGTCCGGCCATCCGCCGCAGCTGTGGCCCGAGACAGCGGCCTCGGCGTGAGCATTCCCGATGCGGCGTTCCTCGAAGGAGAGCACCATGCGTCGATCCACTGCGCTCGCCACGACCGCGATACTCACGGGGGTGGCGCTCACGGCGATCGCGTCGCCGGCCGTCGCCGCGCCGAACGGGCCGAAGCCGCCGTCGCCCGGCGAGACGGTGGCGCAGGCCGAGCACCTCATCGGGCCGCTCACGTTCGACGTGACGCCCGACGGCACCCTCTACGTCGGCCAGGACTTCGCGGGCCTGCTCACGAAGATCTCCGGCGGGACCTCGGAGGACCTCGCGACGGGTCCCGGCGTCGCGGCCGTCTCGACGCTCGACGGCGTCGTCACGTGGGGCGAGCGCGAGGGCGACATGGAGCAGGTCCTCGCGTCCCGGCTCATGCGGCGTGGGGCAGACGGAACGGTGACCTCGGTCGACGTGCTGGCGTGGGAAGAGGAGAACAATCCCGACGCGGACGCCGAGTACGGGTTCCGCGACCTGCCGGAGGAGTGCCTCGCACAGATCCCGCCGTTCCTGCTGCCGTTCGTCGGGCCGCACGGCGGCGCTATCGACACGCATGTCTATGGTTCCCTCATGCTGAAGGACGTGACGTACGTCGCGGATGCGGGCGCGAACGCCGTGCTCGCCGTCGACTCGGCCGGTGACATCTCGACGGTCGCCGTGCTGCCGCCGTCGAGCTTCGTCGCCACGGAGGCGCTCGCCGCGTCATTCGGCCTGCCCGACTGCGTCGTCGGCCATGAGTTCATCACCGAGCCGGTACCGACGGACGTCGAGCTGGGCAAGGACGGCTGGCTCTACGTCACCTCGTTGCCCGGCGGCCCCGAGGACGCGAGCCTCGGCGCGAACGGCTCGGTGTACCGGGTGAACCCGACGACGGGGGAGGTGCAGCTGTACGCGACCGGATTCGCCGGTGCCAGCGGCCTCGCGGTCGCGCCGAACGGAACGGTCTTCGTCGCCGAGTTGTTCGCCGACCGGGTGTCGGTCATCACGAAGCGCGGCGAGGTCAGCACCTTCGCCGAGCTGACCTCGCCTGCCGGCGTCGAGTGGCAGCGCGGCCGGCTCTACGTCTCGACCGACGTGTTCGGCGACGGGAGGGTCGTCTCGATCGGGCTGCGCTAGCGGCCGCGCTCGGGGCCGTCGCGGCAGGCGACGGCCCGGCCGACCTCAGACCAGCAGCTGGTGCGCCGCGAGGTCGCGGTAGAGCGGCACGGCGTCGACGAGCTCCGCGTGGGTGCCCTCGCCGATCACGTGCCCGCCGTCGAGCACGACGATGCGGTCGGAGTCGATCACCGTGGACAGGCGGTGCGCGATCACGATGAGCGTGCGGCCCGCCGAGACGGCGTCGATCGCCTCGCGCATCATGCGCTCGTTCAGGCCGTCGAGCGACGACGTGGACTCGTCGAGCAGCAGGATCGGCGGCGCAGCGAGCAGGGCGCGGGCGATGGCGAGGCGCTGGCGCTCGCCGCCCGAGAGCATGATGCCGTCCTCGCCGACCGCCGCGTCGAGTCCGGCCGGGTCGCGGTCGAGCACCGAGCCGAGGTTCACGGCGCGCAGCACGTGCTCGCACTCGGCGTCGGTCGCGTCGGGGCTGCCGAGCTTGAGGTTGTCGCGGAGGGATCCGGCCAGCACCGGGGCATCCTGCTCGACGTAGCCGATCTGCGCCCGAAGCTCGTGCCGGTCGAGCGTGCGCAGGTCGAGGCCGCCCATGCGCACCTCGCCGACGCTCGGATCGTAGAACCGCTCGATGAGGGCGAGGATCGTGGACTTGCCGGCGCCCGAGGGCCCGACCAGCGCCACCCGCTGGCCCCGCGGGACGTGGAACGAGACGCCGCGGAGCACCGGCTGGCGCGCGGTCACGTCGGGCTCGGGCAGGTGCTCGTCGGGGGAGTCGTTGCCGGGGTCGGCCGGGTCCTGCCGGGTGGCGGCGTACGCGAAGTGCACGTCGTCGAGCTCGATCGCGGGGGCGTCGGGCCGCACGGCGCTGTTCGCGTCGCCGACCATGACGGCGAGCGGGGCGAGGTCGCGGTCGTGCGCGTCCTCGTCGGGCAGGTCGAGGATCTCCTGGATGCGGCCGAGTGCGCCGAGCGCCTGGTTCACCGAGGTGACGGCCCCGAACGCCTGGCCGAGCGGCAGGATCATCATGAAGAGGAAGAGGATGAACGCGACGAGGTCGGCGACGGTGATGGCGCCCGAGGCGACGCGGAAGCCGCCGACGCCGAGCACGACGAGGAACGACACCTGCATGGCGATGCCCGCGACGGGCACGATGAGGGCCGAGACCTTGGCGACGCGCACCCCCATCTCCCACGCGCCCTCGGCGGCCGCGTCGACCGAGCGGATCTCGCGCTCGGTGGCGCCCGACGCCCGGATGGTGCGCACGGCGCTGATGGCCCGCTCGACGGAGGCGGCGACGTCGCCGACCTTCTCCTGCGCCTGGTGCGACGCCTCGCGCACCCGCCCCGAGAGCAGGGTGACCGTGGTGATCGCGATGGCGATGACGAGCACGGTGAGGCCGAGCAGCACGGGGTCGATGATGAGCATCGCGATGAGCGCGCCGATGAAGGTGACGGTGCCGCCGATCGCCTCGACGAGACCCTGGGTGAGGGCGGCGCGCAGCATCGTGGTGTCGCTGCCCACGCGCGACACGAGGTCGCCGGTTCGGCGCGTGTCGAACTCCGCGATGGGCAGGCGCAGCAGCTTCGCGACGAGGCGCTTGCGGCTCGAGAGCACGACGCCCTCGCCGGTGCGCTGCAGCAGGTAGTGCTGGTACCCCGAGATGATGCCGCTGATGATCACGAGGGCGATGAGGCCCCACACGATCCACCCGAGCGGCTGGCCGGCCTCCACGATGGTGATCACCTGGGCGACGAGCAGCGGCTGGGCGAGGCTCGTGATGGCGCCGATGATCGAGAGCACGGCGACCCAGATGAGCACGGGGCGGTGCTCGAAGATGAATGGCAGCAGCTGCCGGAACGTGGCGCGCGGGCCGGTCGGCGGGGTTCCGCGCCGGCCGAAGGAACTGCGTCGGGCGGGGGTGGGGGTCTGCGTGGTGCTCATCTGCTCTTCCTGGTGTGCGAGGTGAGCGGATGCCGCATCCGCCCGATGCCTGCGTCGTCGCCGCCTTGCAGCATACGTCGCCTACCTGCGTCCGTACTTCTTGTGCACCGCCTGCTTCGACACCTCGAGCGCGAGGGCGATGAGCTGCCAGCTGGATCCCGCCGCCCGCGCGCGCCGGACGGCGACGGCCTCGGCGCGGTCGAGCGCGAGGTTCACCTCGATGCGGGCGCGGTGCAGGTCGCGGAGCGCCCGGTAGGGGTCGTCGCCGTCGGCGGCGGCGATGGCGGTGCGGAGCGTGCGGTCGTCCATGTCGTCAACCGTAATTGACGAACGGGCGAAAAGTCAATTCAGGTTGACGGATGCCTCGCCGCGACCTCGGCGGCGGCCGGCGCGGTCGCCGCGGTCGGTGCGTGGGCGCCCGGGCTCGTGAGCACGGAGGCCGCGGCGGCATGACCCGCGAGGCACGCCGCCGCGGCATCAGCCCCCTGCAGCGTCGCAGCGAGGAAGCCGGCGGCGAACGCGTCGCCGGCGCCCGTGAGATCGCGGATGCCGGAGACCGGCGCCACGTCCACCCGCTCGGCGAGCTCGCCGGCGACGATCACGTCGGTCGGCAGCGGCCCGTGCTTGACCACGACCACGGGTGCGACGGATGCCGCGACCGCGCCGCCGCCGGCGAGGCCGAGCAGCGCGGCCTCGTCCTCGTTCGCGAAGCACACGTCGGCGCGCATCGCCCGGATCAGGCCGATCGCCGACCCGACGCCGAGCGCCGACAGCAGCCCGGTCGAGGAGGCGTCGACCGAGACGCGGGCTCCCGCCGAGTGGGCGACACCCGCGAGGCGGACGCACTCGCCGCGCATGGGCTCCAGCTCGAGCCCGTAGGCCGGCACGTGCAGCCAGGCCACCCCGTCGAGCCACCGGTCGTCGACGTGGGCCAAGTCGGCGGAGGCGCCGCGGTCGGGGAACATGGAGCGCTCGCCGTCGGGGTCGACGAGGAGCACGACCGTGCCCGTGCGCCCCTCGCGTTGCACGCGCACGTCGACCCCGGCCGCGGCCAGCTCGGTCATGAGCGCCTCGCCCGCGGCATCCGACCCCACCCGACCGATGAAGCGCGCCGGCACGAGCCGTGCGGCGAGGGCGGCGACGTTCGCGGCGCTCCCGCCCCGGGCGCGGAACACTCGTGCCGCCGTATCGGTCGCGGCGCGCACCGGCTCCGAAGCCCACACGACGACGTCCTCGACGAGGTCACCGACCACGGCGAGCACCCCGGCCGATGCCGCCGGCTCGCGCTCATCCGGCGATGGCACGCGCGATCTCCGCCCCGAGCGCGACGTTGCCGCGGTACACCGCGAGGTTGACCTCGAGGCTCCGCCCGCCGGTCGCCCGCTGCATGTGGTCGAGCAGGAACGGCGTGGTGTCGTGCCCGGTGATGCCGGCGTCGGATGCCGCGGCCAGCGCCTCGGCGAGCACCCGGTCGTGGAACGCGGGGTCGAGCTGCTGCTCCTCGTCGACCGGGTTCGCCACCAGCACCGCCGAGGAGAGGCCGAGCTCGTCGCGCGCGTGCGCCAGCGCCGCGGCATCCGCTGCGCTCTCGATGCGGTAGTCGAGTGCGAAGCCCGAGTCGGCGACGTAGAAGCCGGGGAACCGATTCGTGCGGTAGCCGACGACCGGCACGTTGAGCGTCTCGAGGCGCTCGAGGGTCGCGCCGATGTCGAGGATCGACTTGACGCCCGCGCTCACGAGCGTGATCGGCGTTGTCGCCAGCGTGCCCAGGTCGGCCGACTCGTCGAACGTCTCACTCGCCCCGCGATGCACGCCGCCGAGCCCTCCGGTCGACATGACGCGGACGCCGGCGCGGTGCGCGAGCCACGCCGTCGCCGCCACGGTCGTGCCGCCGTCGAGGCCCTTGGCCCGGGCGATGGGCAGGTCGCGCACGCTCGCCTTCACCACGTCGCCCGGGGTGCAGAGCCGCTCGATCTCGGCGGGGGAGAGCCCCACGACCGCGATGCCGTCGACGACGCCGATCGTGGCGGGCACCACCCCGGCGTCGCGCACCTGTCGCTCGGCCGCCAGCCCGACCTCGAGGTTGCGCGGGGCGGGGAGGCCGTGGCTCAGGATCGTCGACTCGAGCGCCAGCACGGGAGCGCCCGCGTCGATGGCGGCGCGCACCTCATCGGACACGCGGATCGCCGGCGTCAGGGTCTGCATGTCGTCATCGTAGGGGCGCGCTGCGACCGTGCAACAGGCCGCCGCGGCATCCGCTCGCCGATGTCGGCGGCCGCGGCTACGGTGGAGTACCGTGCCAGCACCTGTCATCGTCGCCCAGGACCTCGTGAAGCGCTATGGCGAGTTCGCCGCGGTCGACGGCATCTCCTTCGAGGTGGCGCCCGGCGAGTCGTTCGGTCTGCTCGGGCCCAACGGTGCCGGCAAGTCGACCACGATGCGCATGGTCGGCGCGGTCTCCACGCGCACGTCGGGCGACCTGGCGATCCTCGGGCTCGACCCCGACACGCACGGGCCCGAGATCCGGTCGCAACTGGGCGTCGTGCCGCAGGCCGACAACCTCGACGCCGAGCTGCGCGTGCGCGAGAACCTGCTCGTCTACGGCCGCTACTTCGGCATGCCGGGCCGCCTCGTCGCGAAGCGCGCCGACGAGCTGCTCGCGTTCGCCCAGCTGGAGGACAAGGGCAAGGCCAAGGTCGACTCGCTCTCGGGCGGCATGAAGCGGCGGCTCACCATCGCGCGGGCGCTCATCAACGACCCACGGGTGCTGCTGCTCGACGAACCCACCACCGGTCTCGACCCGCAGGCCAGGCACATCCTCTGGGACCGCCTGTTCCGGCTGAAGGAGCAGGGCACCACGCTGCTCCTCACCACCCACTACATGGACGAGGCCGAGCAGCTCTGCGATCGGCTCGTCGTGGTCGACAAGGGCGCCATCATGGCCGAGGGCACGCCGGCCGACCTCATCCGCCGCTACTCCTCCCGCGAGGTGCTCGAGGTGCGGTTCGGCAGCGACCGCAACAGCGAGGTGGCCGAGCGCCTCGCCGGCATCGGTGACCGCATGGAGGTGCTGCCCGACCGCATCCTCGTGTACAGCGACAGCGGCGAGGCCGAGCTGGTGCGCATCACCGATGCCGGCTTCCGCCCCATCACGAGCCTCGTGCGCCGCTCGAGCCTCGAAGACGTCTTCCTCCGCCTGACCGGACGGAGCCTCATCGAATGACCGAACGACTCTCGGTCGTGTCGACCGACCCGGCCACCGCGCGCGCGATCGCCGGCGGGCGCCGGACCCGCCGCTTCGGCGCCTGGTACGTGGCGCTGCACCGGTTCCGGGTGATGAAGAGCTACACCGGTACCGTCGTCGTCGCCGGCATCGGCAACCCGCTGGTCTACCTCTATGCGCTCGGCGTCGGCCTCGCGACGATCGTCGACGTCGACCTCGAGGGCGTCAGCTACCTCGTGTTCGTCGCACCCGCGCTGCTCGCGAGCGCCGCCATCACGGTGGCCAGTGAGGAGTTCACCTACCCGATCATGCTCGGGTACAAGTGGAATCCCACCTTCACCGGCATGAGCGCCTCGCCCCTGCGCCCCACCCAGATCGTCGACGGCATCGTCATCTCGGTGGCGGTGCGCATGACGGTGAACCTCGTGCTGTTCCTCCTGCTCATCCTCGTGTTCGGCGCCGCGCCGTCGCCGGTGGCGGTCGGCATGATCGTCGCCGGCCTCCTCGGCGGGCTCGCCTTCGGCACGGTGCTCATGGGCTACACGTCGACCCTCGAGGAGGACACCGGGCAGCTCGCCATGGTGATGCGCTTCGTGGTGCTGCCCATGACGCTGTTCTCGGGCACCTTCTTCCCGCTGTCCACGTTCCCGATCTGGCTGCAGTGGATCGGGTGGATCTCGCCGCTGTGGCACAGCACCGAGCTGGCGCGGGTGTTCTCCTTCGGGTACGCCGAGCCGATCTGGCTCAGCGTCGTGCACGTCGTCTACCTCGTCGTGCTCATCGCGGTGGGGTGGGCCTGGGCTCGCCGCATCGCCGTGCGGAGGCTCGGACGATGACCGACGTCACGCAGCGCCAGCGTGCGCAGTCCGGCGCCCGGCGCCGGCCGGTGCGCTCGCTCTACTCCGGCAACGCCAGGGCGGTCATGCTCCGGGGCTGGCGCGCCACCCGCAGCACGAACTGGCTGGTGGTGGTCAGCGGCTTCTTCGAGCCGATCTTCTACCTGCTCGCCATGGGCATCGGGCTCGGCACGCTCGTGGGCGATCTGACCGCGGCGAGCGGTCAGGTCGTGCCCTACGCCGCGTTCATCGCGCCCGCGCTGATGGCCGTGGCGGCCATGAACGGCGCGATCTACGACTCGACGTGGAACGTGTTCTTCAAGATCCGGTTCGCGAAGCTCTACGAGGGCATGCTCTCCACCTCGCTCGGCCCCCTCGACGTGGCCCTCGGCGAGATCCTGCTCGCGCTCCTGCGCGGCGCGCTCTACGCCGTCGGGTTCCAGCTCGTCATGCAGGTGCTCGGGCTCAACCTGTCGTGGTGGGCGCTCCTCGCCGTACCCGCCGTGCTGCTCATCGCCTTCGGGTTCGCGAGCCTCGGCATGGCGATCACGAGCTACATGAAGTCGTTCCAGCAGATGGACTGGATCAACTTCGTGCTGTTGCCGATGTTCCTCTTCTCGGCCACGTTCTACCCGATCAAAGTCTACCCCGAGTGGCTGCAGCGCGTCATCGAGGCCCTGCCCCTCTGGCACGGCGTCGAACTCGTACGCGGGCTCACGACCGGCGACGTCGGCTGGGGCCTGCTCTGGCACGTGCTCTACTACGTCGTCATGATCGCGATCGGCCTCGTCTTCACGACCCGCCGGCTCCGGGCGCTCTTCCTCGACTGACACACCGAGCGGGCCGAGGGCCGGTCACCGTGCTTCCCCGTGTTTCCGCGTGTGACGCCGGCCCGCGACATCCGCAGCACCCGCGCGTATCGTGGCCGCAACGATCACCGAGGAGCCCTCATGTCGCACCACGAGCCGCACGCCACCACCGAGCCCCGCACGGGCGCGGCGATGGGCATGCGCGGCTGCGAGTCGGCATCGGAGTGCCGCAGCGACCGCCCCGGGCACGGCCTGCACGCGATGCAGGAGCGGCTCGCGGCCACCACCGCGAGCAAGTGGATCGACGCGGTCGTCTCAGGCGTCGACGCGCACGGCTTCGCCACCGTCGTCGGCTTCCACGACGGCGAGGTGCACCGCGTCTGGCACCACGACGCGTTCGGCGACGCCTTGCGGGCCGGTGAGCCGGTCGCGCTGCACGCGCTCTACGGCGTGCTCGCGCGCGGCCGCGACCGGTTCAGCGTCGCCTACGCCTGAGCTTCCTCGGACCGGATCGCGGCGTCGAGCCGGCCCGCGTCCCCGCGATCTCGGCGATCACGCCACCGGCATCGCCTCGCTCATGGTGCCCATCATCTTCTCCATCGCCATGACGGCCTGATCGCACGCCATCGCGCACATGCGGCAGTGCTCGCTCATCTCGGCGTGCATCGCGCACTCCGCCGAGCAGGCCCGGCACATCATGATCGTCGTCTGCATCATGGACGTCATGACCTGCACGTCCCAGCCGTTCATGCGGAGCATCATCCGCATCATGGTGTCGCAGACGTCGGCGCAGTTCGCGCACATGCCCGCGCAGCGGCCCATGCCCTCGCCCGCGTCGGCATCGGCGCACATGATGCACGCCTGCATGCACGCGGAGAGGGCCTCCAGACACTCCTGCATCATCGCCGGGTCCATGCCCTCCATGGGCTTCCCCGACGACGACATGGCGCCCTTCATCATGTCCATCGTCATGTTCATCTGCGGCTCGCCGTTCCGGGTCCCCGAGCGCCGACGGTGCCGGCGGACGTCTCGACGGCCCTGTTCGCAGCCATGGTACGCCGGGCCGGGAACGGCGAGAAGGGTGCGTGCCGAGCGTTCACGAGCATGAAACAGGGCGGATGCCGCGGGCATGGGCCCGTGGCATCCGCCCCGGTCGATCGCCGTGGGCGACAGGGTCGCCGACCTACAGGCTGGCGGCCTCGGCCTGGCCCTCGGCGAGCTCGGTCTCAGCGTCGCCGGCGGCCTCGTAGTCGACGTCCTTCGTCTCCTTGGAGAGCAGCAGGGCGATCAACGTGAGGACCGCCATGACCGAGAGGTAGACACCCACCCAGAAGGGGCTGCCGCCGCCGGCGGCCCAGAGCGCCGTGCCGATGAACGGCGCCACCGCGGCACCGAGGATCGACGAGACGTTGTAGGCGATGCCCGAGCCCGTGTAGCGCACGTTCGTGGGAAACAGCTCGGGCAGCAGCGCGCCCATCGGCCCGAACGTGAGCCCCATGAGCGAGAAGCCGACGATGAGCCAGAGCATGACGCCCCAGAAGCCGGCGCCGAGCAGGGGCACCCAGATGAGGCCGAAGACGATGATGCCGAGCGTGACCCAGATGAGCGTGCGCCGGCGACCCCAGCGGTCGGCCCAGGGGCCGGACACGAGGGTGAAGATGCCGAAGAACACCACGCCGGCGATGAGCATGAGCACGAAGGTGTTGTACGAGTAGCCGAGTCCGGGCTGCGCGCCCTCGGGCGGCTCGACGGGCGAACGGCCGTACGCCAGCGAGAACGTGGTCATCAGGTAGAAGAGCACGTAGGTCGCCAGCATGAAGAAGGTGCCGAGGATGAGCTGCTTCCAGTGGTTGCGGAACACGCTGGCGAGCGGCAGCTTCGCGAGCTTGCCGGCCTTCGACGCCTTGGAGAACGCGGTGGACTCGACGAGCCGCAGCCGCACCCAGAGGCCCACGATCACCATAACGGCCGAGAACAGGAACGGGATGCGCCAGCCCCAGTCGAGGAAGGCCTGCGACGGCATCGACGGGTCCTCGGACGGCAGGACCGCGGCGATCACCAGGAAGAGGCCGTTCGCGATGATGAAGCCGATCGGTGCCCCGAGCTGCGGGAAGGTGCCGTACCAGGCGCGCTTGCCGGCGGGGGCGTTCTCGGTGGCCACGAGCGCGGCGCCCGACCACTCGCCGCCGAGCGCGAAGCCCTGCGCGATGCGGAGGATCACGAGGAGCAGTGGTGCGAGCCAGCCGACCATCGCGTAGGTCGGCAGCACGCCGATGAGGAACGTGGCGATGCCCATGGTGAGCAGGGCGCCGACGAGGGTCGCCTTGCGTCCGTGCTTGTCGCCGAGGTGCCCGAAGATGACGGCACCGAGCGGGCGGGCGACCATGGCCGCGCCGAAGACCGCGAACGACGCGAGCAGGGCCGCGGTGGGGTCACCGGGCGGGAAGAAGAGGTAGGGGAAGACCAGCACCGCCGCCGTGGCGTAGACGTAGAAGTCGTAGAACTCGATCGTCGTGCCGATGAGGCTCGCGAGCACGACACGGCTGCGCGGGTTGGCGGGAACCGGGGTGGCGGCCGTCGCGGCCGCTGGGGTGGGTGAGGACATCGCCTGCGTGACTCCGTGGAACGTGTGGAACGTGTGGGACCGCTCCGCGACGGGCACGTCGATCAGGCGTGGGCATGGGCGCGGAGGCCGGGAATCGTCGCTTGTGGCAACCGCAACACCCTACGCCCGCGGCATCCGCCGATCGAACCGGGTGCGACGAGCGGCCGGGATCTTGCGATGAGCGGCGTGCGCCGCGGGCACGCGCCGACGGGTCAGTGCCAGGCGACGGCGATGACGATGTTGGCGAAGGTGAGCGCGCCGACCGTCCAGAGCGCCCAGCTCGGAGCCGGCTTCCTCGTGCGGTAGACGAAGACGAGCACCGTGATCACGATCGCGATGAGGAGCTTCACCGCGAGCTTCACGTTGTTCAGCTCGAACAGGTCGCCCATCTGGATGGTCGCCACGAGGAGGACGCCCGTCACGATCTGCGTCAGTGCGCCCCGCCACATGATGGGCAGCACGGTGCCCTCGCCCCGTGCGATCGCCTTCTGTTGCACCAGGAATCCGCCGAAGAGCATCGCGAGACCGACGAAGTGGAGGATGAGGAGGATGATGCGCAAGACGTCCATGCCCAGAGCCTAGGGCGCCGGCGACCGCCGCCACGACGGAATCGGCGTCAGCGGGCCGAGATCATCCGAAGGTCGGAGGCTCGCAGGTCACCGCCAGACGGCGCGGATCGCCCGCGCCGTCGCGATGGCGGCCTCGGCCGCCTCGCGACCCTTGTCCTCCTTGGAACCCGGCAGGCCCGCACGATCGAGGCCCTGCTGCTCGTCGTCGAGCGTGAGCACGCCGAACCCGACGGGCTTGCCGGTGTCGAGGGCGACGCGGGTGAGGCCGTCGGTCGCGGCTGCCGAGACGTACTCGAAGTGCGGCGTGCCGCCGCGGATGATGACGCCGAGCGCCACGACCGCGTCGGCGCCCGCCTCGAGCGCCGCCTTCGACACGACGGGCAGCTCGAAGCTGCCGGGCACTCGCACGAGCTCGAACGAGGCGCCGGATGCCTCGAGGGTTCGGGTGGCGCCGTCGATGAGCCCGTTCGTGATCTCGTCGTGCCAACTGCCGGCGACGATCACCACCCGGAGGCCGGTGCCGTCGACGTCGAGCTCGGGGGAGCCTGCTCCACTCATGATGCGTGTCCTTCCAGGAGGGTCTCAGCCGCGGCATCCGTCAGCTGCTGATCGTCGATGGCGTGGCCCATGCGGCGACGCTTGGTGTCGAGGTAGCCCTCGTTGACGGCGCCCACGCCGACGACGAGCGGGAGCCGCTCGGCGACGCGGATGCCGTGGGACTCGAGCTGGCGCACCTTGTCGGGGTTGTTCGTGAGCAGGCGCACCGTGTCGATGCCGAGGTCGGTGAGGATCGCCGTGGCGGCCCCGTAGTCGCGGGCGTCGACCGGGAGGCCCAGCGCCAGGTTGGCGTCGAGCGTGTCGAGGCCGTCCTCCTGCAGACGGTAGGCGCGCAGCTTGTTGATGAGCCCGATGCCGCGGCCCTCGTGCCCCCGCAGGTAGACCACGACGCCGTCGCGGGCCTGGATCTCGTCGAGCGCGGCGTCGAGCTGCGGGCCGCACTCGCACTTCAGCGACCCGAACGCCTCGCCGGTCAGGCACTCGGAGTGCACGCGCACGACCGCGCCGGCCGCGTCGTTCGCCGGGTCGCCGTGGATGATGGCCACGTGGTCGGCGCCCGTGCTGCGGTCGCGGTACGCGCGAACGGTGAACACGCCGTGGTCGGTCGGCAGCGAGGTCTCGACCTCGAAGGCGACGCGCGACGACTCGGGCACGGCGACCGGGCCGGCGCCGGCGTCGTCGACGTCGGCGTGCCACTCGTTCAGCCAGGCGACGAGGGCCGCGACCGTGGTCACGGGCAGTCCGTCGCGGGCGCCCAACTCGATCAGCCCGGGCAGCCGCATCATCTCGCCGTCGTCGGCCACGATCTCGCCGATCACGCCGACGGGCGAGAGCCCGGCCAGGCGCATCAGGTCGACCGCCGCCTCGGTGTGGCCGGCGCGTTCGCGCACGCCGCCGTCGACCGCCCGCAGGGGAATGACGTGGCCCGGGCGGATGAGCCGATCGGGCGTCGACGCGGGGTCGGCGAGCACGCGCAGGGTGTGCGCGCGGTCGGCGGCGCTGATGCCCGTGGAGGTGCGGTCGGCCGCGTCCACCGAGATCGTGTACGCCGTGCCACGCAGGTCCTCGTTCCGCTCGGTCATGAGCGGCAGCTCGAGCCGGTCGGCGAGAGCGTTCGGCATGGGCGCGCAGAGGAAGCCGCTCGTGTGCCGCACCATCCACGCGATCCACTCCTGCGTGGCGAACTCGGCGGCCATGATGGCGTCGCCCTCGTTCTCGCGCGCCTCGTCGTCGGCCACGAGCACGGGCTTGCCCGCACGGAGCGCCTCGAGCACCTCGGGGATCGTGGCGAGGCTCATGCGAGGCTCCCCACGCTCGTGGTGTGCGCCGGCGGCTCGGCGGCCGGCCGCTCGGCGATCGACGGCTCGGTGAGCGACGACGGCAGGGAGCGATGCGCGTCGAGTCGCAGCATCCGCTCGACGTGCCGGGCCAGGATGTCGGTCTCGACGTTCACGCGATCGCCGACCTCGCGACGGCCGAGGGTGGTGGCGGCGAGGGTCTCGGGGATGAGCGACACCTCGAACCACGACCCGTCGGGCTCGTCGCCGAGCGCGCTCACCGTGAGCGAGACGCCGTCGACGGCGATCGAGCCCTTGTCGACGACGAGCGGGGCATGGGCGTCGTCGAGCGAGAAGCGGATGACGCGCCAGGCCTCGCCCGGACGGATCTCGAGCACGCGGGCGGTGCCGTCGATGTGGCCCTGCACGATGTGGCCGCCGAGGCGGTCGCCGACGAGGGCGGCGCGCTCGAGGTTGACCGGGAGGCCCTCGGTCGCGGCATCGAGGGTGGACATCGCGAGGGTCTGCGCCATGACGTCGGCCGTGAACGACGCTCCGTCGAATCCGACGACGGTGAGGCACACGCCCGAGACGGCGATCGAGTCGCCGTGCTTCACGCCCTGCACGGCGAGCGGTCCGCGCACGGTGAGCCGCACGGCATCCGCGCTGCGCTCGACGCGCGTGACGGTGCCGAGCTCCTCGATGATTCCGGTGAACATTCGTCAGTTCCCTTCGGTCGGTCTGGGGTGGGCGACGACGAGGAGGTCGTCGCCGAGCCGCTCGACGGCGGCGAAGTCGAGGCGCCGGGCGCCGGTGATGGTGGAGATGCCGAGGTCGCCGACCGCGAGGCGGGGTCCGCCGAGCAGCGCGGGCGCGAGGTAGACGAGCACCTCGTCGGCGAGGCCCGCGGCGAGGAACGCGCTCGCCAACGTGGGCCCGCCCTCGACGAACAGCGAGCGGATGCCGCGGCGCTGCAGCTCGTGCAGGTCGGCGGCCAGGTCGGCGCCCTCGAGAAGGACGGCGGCGTGCGGATGCCGCGTCACGGCCGCGCCGGCAGGCACCGGGCGTCGCCCGAAGACCACGGGAACGGGCTGCTCGTCGACGAGCCCGCCGCCGGCGTCGCGCGCGGTGAGCGCCGGATCGTCGGCGAGCACGGTGCCGGTGCCCACGGCGATCGCGTCGGCGGCCGCACGGCGACGGTGCACGTCGGCGCGCGCGGCCGGTCCGGTGATCCACTGGCTGGAGCCGTCGGATGCCGCGGCGCGGCCGTCGAGGCTCGACGCCCACTTCACCGTCACGCGCGGGCGGTGGTGCCGCGCCGCGAAGAGCCAGTCGTCGAGCATCGCCTCGACCTCGGCACCGAGAACCCCGGCCTCGACCGCCACGCCCGCCTCGCGGAGGCGCTCGGCGCCGCCGGCGGAGTGCTCGCCGGGATCGGCGACCGCGTAGACGACGCGGCCGATGCCGGCGTCGATGAGGGCGACCGCGCAGGGGCCGGTGCGACCCGTGTGGTTGCACGGCTCGAGCGTGACGACGGCGGTCGCGCCCTCGGCCGCGCCGGGGGCCAGCTTGGCGAGGGCGTCGACCTCGGCGTGCGCGGTGCCCGCGCCCCGATGCCAGCCCTCGGCGAGCACGTCGCCGTGCGGCGAGAGGATGACGCAGCCGACGCGCGGGTTGACGCCCCGGGCCGGGCCGCGTACGGCGAGCTCGAGGGCGCGGCGCATCGCTGCGGCATCCGCCATCGTGTGCTCACCCGTCGTCATCCCGTGTCCTGTCGTGAGGGCTCCGGGGGATGCATCGGCGATGCCGCGGTGTCGACCACCGCCTCCATCGGCTGCGCACAGCACAGCCGACACGTGCCGCCTCCCATCCGGACTTTCACCGTCGGTACCGGAATTCCACCGGTTCAACCGCTCGTGCGGGGCCTCTCGGCCTCGCACTCGCAGCTCGCGGACTGTCACCGCCGGCTCGGATTTCCACCGACCCCGGAGCACGTTTGTCGTGTCGATTCTAGGTCAACGCGTGCGCGGCCCGGCTATTCCCGTCATCCGGCGCCGCACGGCGCACCTCGCTCAGCGGCACTGCGCGGCGGCGGCGATCTGCGCGTCGGTGGGTCGCCCGTAGGCCTCGATGCCGGCCCCGGGGAGGTCGTAGCCCATGCCGATCGCCCACGCGGTCGCCCACATCTCATGGTCGCGCCGGAACTCGGCGCCCTCGAAGATGGGGGCGCACGACGGGCGGATCGCCTGCGTGTGGCCGACCTCGTGCACGACCACCGCCTCGGCGTTCCGGTCGTCCCAGCTGTCGTCGATGCTGTACGTCAGGGTGAGGTGACCCCAGCCGCCGTCCTCGGGCCAGAACTCCGCCGTGCCGGCGTACCAGCCGTCGCTCGGCACGCCCGCCACCTCGTACGCCCACTCGAAGTCGAGCGTGACGCCCTGCGAGATGGATCGGGCGAAGTCCTCGATCTCCGCGCGGCGCGGATGCTCGGCGCGCGCCGCCTCGACGGCGGCCTGCGACGCGCGCAGCGCGGTGACCGCGTCGACCAGCTGCATGAACCCGGTCGCGCTGTTCGACTGGCCGTCGACGCCGCTGCCGTCGATGAGGTGCCGCACGTCCAGCACCGTGCGGTACGTGGCGAGGGGGTGCGATGCGATCTCCGCGTCGGCTCGTTCCCTGGCATTCGCGAACACCGCGTCGACGCGCTCGGCGACCGTCTCGCGGGCCCGTCGCACCTCGGCTTCCGCCTGCTGGAAGGTCTCGAGCGCCTCGGAGCGCTCGGGAAGCGACTCGGCCATCGCGACGAGATCGGCGTAGCGCTCCCAGGCCGGTGAGAACTCCGTCGGTTCGTCGAAGAGGCCGGTGAGGGGGCCGCTCGCGGCGGGCGCCGTGTCGAGGGACGCGGTCAGCTGATCGGTCTCGGCGCCCAGGGCCTCGACGAGGTCGGGGGAGACGAGGTCGCCGCCGACGACCGTGCGGAGCGCCTCGGCCCGGGCGGCGACGGCGCCGGAGCGATCCAGCCCGGCCTCGTAGTCGTCGATCGTCTCGGTCAGCTCGGCCTCGGTCGAGGCGAGGGCGGTCCAGACCTGCTCGTAGGCGGTGGTCGAGATCCACTGATGTCCGAGGACGCCGAGCGCGAGCGCGACGGCCGTGCCGGCCACGATGGCGGCCACGGGCGGTCGGGACCGGTGCGCCGTCGGGTCGGACCGGTGCGGCGTCGGGTGGTCGCCTGCCTCCACGCCGCTCCTCCCGCCATGCCGCTCGTTGCGGCATCCATACGCTAACCCGGCGGCCGTGGCGTGGGGGTCACGATCTCGTCACGCCTCGACGAGCGCCCGGGCGGTGCCCTCGTCGACGATGAGGTCGGTGATGAGACCGGCCGCGAGCGCACCGCGCAGGCTCGGGAGCTTCGCCCGTCCCGAGACGACGCAGATCCGCCGGGGCGAACGCCGGAGCACGGCGAAGTCGGGTCCGGTCGCGCGTTCGTTCAGGGCGATGCCCTCACTCGTGCCGTCGGCGCGGTAGAAGACCGTGGCGACGTCCCCCACGGCGCCCTCGCGACTGAGCCCCTCGTAGTCGGCCCGCTCGAGGTAGCCGCCCTGGTAGACATGGCTCGGCACCTCGGCGAACGGCGACCCGACGCCGAAGATCGCGACGTCGAGGCGCCCCTGGAGGTCGAGGAGCCGCCGCGTGCTGCGCTCCTTCCAGAACGCCCGCTTCGTGGCGGGGTCGTCAAAGAAGGCCGGCACGGGGAACTGCTGCACGCGCGCGCCGAAGGCGTCGCCGAAGCGGCGGAGGAGCTCGCTCGCGTAGAGGATGCCGGTCGTGCGCACGTTGCCGGCGCCGTTCAGCTGCACGATCTCGGTGTTGTGGGTGGCCTTGGGCACGAGGTGCCGGCTCATGGCGGTCATGGTCGAGCCCCAGGCGACGCCGATGGCCTGGTTGGAGTCGACGTACTGGCCGAGAATCCGTGCAGCCGAGAGCGCGACGCGATCGAGCCGGTCCACGTCGCTGGCGTGGTCGGGCACCGGGATGACGTGCGCGCGCACCTCGTGCCGCGCGAGGATCTCCTGCTCGATCCGGCTCGGCAGGTCGAGCGGCGAGTGGATCGAGATCTCGACCAGTCCGCTGGCCCGCGCGTGGCTCAGCAGGCGCGAGACGGAGGAACGCGAGGTGTGCAGTTCGTGCGCGATGGCGTCCATCGTGAGGTCCTGCATGTAGTAGAGGTGCGCCGCGCGCAGTGCGTCCCTGGTCTTGCCGTTCACGGAGTCGCCGCCCTCGACGGTCGCTCGCGGCTCGTTCTCGCTCATCCGGTCCCCTTGCACATATGTTCACACGGCTTGCAACAGCGTGCGCTCGTGCTCACGATGTATTCATCCACACCCGGCCGATCGACGCAAGCCGACGCGGTCGAGCACCACTCGCACCACTGCACCCGCACCCGCATCGAGAGGACAGCGATGTCTCCGCATCCCACGACCCCGCAGCCGCACGAGCCCGGCCGAATCGACGGCACGCGCACGGATGTCGCGGCGCTCCGCGCCCGCCCGTCCGCCGACGTGCTCATCATCGGCGGCGGCATCAACGGCATCGCGACGTTCCGCGACCTGGCACTCCAGGGCGTCGACGTCGTGCTCGTCGAGCGCGACGACTTCGTCTCGGGCGCGTCGTCGGCGTCGTCGCACATGATCCACGGCGGCATCCGGTACCTCGAGAACGGCGAGTTCCGGCTCGTGCAGGAGTCGGTCGAGGAGCGCAACGGGCTCATCCGCATCGCGCCCCACTACGTGAAGCCGCTCGAGACGACCGTGCCGATCTTCTCCACCTTCTCGGGCATCCTGTCGGCGCCGCTGCGCTTCCTCACGCATCGGCAGGGCAAGCCCACCGAGCGCGGGGCCGCCCTCATCAAGACGGGCCTCACCATCTACGACGCCTTCTCCCGCGACGGCGGCGCCGTGCCCAGGCACCGCTTCCACGGACGTCGTCGGTCGCTCGCCGAGCTGCCCGCGCTGAACCCCGGCGTGAAGTACACCGCCACGTACTACGACGCGAGCATGCACGACCCCGAGCGCCTCGCGCTCGACGTGCTCTTCGACGGCCTCGCTGCCGGCCCGCACGCCCGAGCCGCGAACCACCTCGCCGCCGTCGGGCTCGACGCCGACGGCGTGCGGGTGCGCGACGGCCTCACGGGCGTGGAGTTCGCGATCGCCGCCGACGTGGTGGTCAACACCTCCGGGCCCTGGACCGACCTGACGAACGGCGACCTCGGCCGCCGGACGGCGTTCATGGGCGGCACCAAGGGCTCGCACATCGTGCTCGACAACGACGAACTGCTCGCGGCGACGGGCGGACGCGAGATCTTCTTCGAGCACGAGGACGGTCGCATCGTGCTGATCTACCCGCTGAAGGGGCGCGTCATGGTCGGCACCACCGACCTCGAGCACGACCTGCGCGAGCCCGCCGTGTGCACCGAGGAGGAGGTCGACTACTTCTTCGAGCTCGTCGCGCACGTTTTCCCAGACGTCCACGTCGACCGCTCGCAGATCGTCTACCGCTTCTCGGGGGTGCGTCCGCTGCCCCGCCACGACGAGACGCAGCCCGGCTTCGTCAGCCGGGACTACCGCATCGAGCGGTCGGATGCCGCAGCGCGGCCGGACACGACCGTGCTGTCGCTGGTCGGGGGCAAGTGGACCACCTTCCGGGCGCTGGCCGAGCACCTCTCGAACGAGGTCCTGGACCTTCTCGGGCGTGAGCGGACGCGTTCGACGCGCGGTCTGGCCATCGGCGGGGGAGCGGGCTACCCCGCCACCGACGATGCCCGACAGGTCTGGCTCGCCTCGCACGGCGACGAGGTGGGCCGTGTCCGCGCGGATGAGCTGCTCGAGCGCTACGGCACCCGTGCCGAGCTGCTCCTCGCGGAGACCGCCGGCCAGGGCGACCGCCCGCTCGCGCACCACGCGTCGTACACCCGCGGAGAGATCGCGTGGCTGCTGCGCAACGAGCGCGTCGTGCACCTGCCCGACCTCGTGCTCCGCCGCACGAGCATCGCCTTCACCGGCGCTCTCTCGGCGCCGCTCCTCGAGGAACTGGCCGACCTCGCCGCGGACGTCCTCGGCTGGGATGCGGCCCGCCGCACGGAGGAGGTCGAGGCGACCGGCCGGCTGCTCTCCGAGCGCCACGGCGTGCGCCTCGACGAGGTCGCCTCCGCCGCCTGACCTGGCCGGGCCCCCGCCGCCGGGGCGGTGAGATCTGCACGCATGTGCAGGCGAAACCGCCCCGCGGCGCCCCGGCCGATCGGTACGTTACGTCGGGGCCGATCGCCCCGGACACCACACGAGGCCGCCGAGCGGCGCCCTCGTCACGCAGAGAAGAAAGGTCAACGTGGACAATCTCGGAATCGTGTTCCTGTCGGAACTCGTCGGAACCGCACTGCTCGTGCTGCTGGGCTGCGGCGTCGTCGCCAACGTCGCACTCGTACGCACCAAGGGCAACAATGGCGGGTTCCTCATGGTGAACTTCGGCTGGGGCCTCGCGGTCTTCGCTGGCGTCACGGTCTCGTACGCGTCGGGAGCACAGCTGAACCCCGCCGTCACTCTGGGCCTCGTCGCCAACGGCGCCACCGAGTTCGGCATGGGCGTGCCGGTGAGCGTCCTGTCGGTGCTCACGTACATCTCGGCGCAGATGCTCGGCGCCATGATCGGCGCCGTGCTCTGCTGGCTCGCGTACAAGCAGCACTTCGACGCCGAACCGGATGCCGCGAACACCCTCGGGGTCTTCTCGACCGGTCCCGCCATCCGCTCCTACGGCTGGAACCTCGTCACCGAGATCATCGGCACGTTCGTGCTCGTCTTCGTCGTCATCGGCTTCGGCGGCGGACGCCAGGGCGACGGCGGCCTTGCCGCGCTCGGCGCCCTGCCCGTGGCGCTCCTCGTGATCGGCATCGGCGCCTCGCTCGGCGGCCCCACCGGGTACGCGATCAACCCCGCCCGCGACCTCGGGCCCCGCATCGTCCACGCCATCCTGCCCATCCCGGGCAAGGGCGGCAGCGACTGGTCGTACTCGTGGGTCCCGGTCGTCGGACCGATCATCGGCGGCGTGCTCGCCGGTCTCGCCGCGATCCCGCTCCTGCCGATCCTCGGCTGAGCCGGGGTATCCGCTCACACCCTCATCCCACCCATTCACTGAAGCAACGGAGTTTCTCAGATGGCCGACTACATCCTCGCGATCGACCAGGGCACCACCTCGTCGCGCGCGATCATCTTCGACAAGGCCGGGTCGATCGTCTCGACCGGGCAGCTCGAGCACGAGCAGATCTTCCCCAGGGCAGGGTGGGTCGAGCACGACCCGCTGGAGATCTGGCGCAACACCGGTGAGGTCATCGGACAGGCGCTGGGCAAGGCGAACCTGACCCGCCACGACATCGCCGCCGTGGGGATCACCAACCAGCGCGAGACCGCGGTGGTCTGGGATCGCACCACCGGCGAGCCGGTCTACAACGCCATCGTGTGGCAGGACACCCGGACCCAGTCGATCGTCGACCGCCTCGCCGCGGACGGCGGAGTCGAGCGGTTCAAGGCCAGGGTCGGCCTGCCGCTCGCCACGTACTTCTCGGGCACGAAGATCGTGTGGATCCTCGAGAACGTGCCCGGCGCCCGCGAGAAGGCCGAGGCCGGCGACCTGCTCTTCGGCACCACCGACACCTGGGTGCTGTGGAACCTCACGGGAGGCGTCGACGGGGGCGTGCACGCGACGGATGTCACGAACGCGAGCCGCACGATGTTCATGGACCTCGAGACGCTCCAGTGGGACGACGAGATCCTCGCCGCGTTCGGCGTGCCGCGCTCGATGCTGCCCGAGATCAAGTCGTCGTCGGAGGTCTACGGCGTCGCGAACGAGCACTCCCTCCTGCGGGAGACCCCGATCGCCGGCATCCTCGGCGACCAGCAGGCGGCCACCTTCGGCCAGGCGGCCTTCGACGCGGGCGAGGCGAAGAACACCTACGGCACCGGCAACTTCCTCATCTTCAACACGGGCGAGGAGATCGTCCACTCGAAGAACGGCCTGCTGACGACCGTCGGCTACAAGCTCGGCGACGCACCCGTGCACTACGCGCTCGAGGGCTCGATCGCCGTGACCGGCTCGCTGATCCAGTGGCTGCGCGACAACCTCGGCCTCATCTCGTCGGCGTCGGAGGTCGAGGCGCTGGCTGCGACCGTGGAGGACAACGGCGGCGCGTACTTCGTGCCCGCGTTCTCCGGGCTGTTCGCGCCGTACTGGCGACCGGATGCGCGCGGCGCGCTCGTCGGGCTCACCCGCTACGTGAACAAGGGCCACCTCGCGCGGGCCGCGCTCGAGGCGATCGCGTTCCAGACCCGCGACGTCGTCGAGGCCGTCAACGCCGACGCGGGCATCGACCTCAGCGAACTGCGGGTCGACGGCGGCGCGACCGCCAACGACACGCTGCTCCAGTTCCAGGCGGACATCCTCGGGGTTCCCGTGGTGCGACCTGTCGTCGCCGAGACGACCGCCCTCGGTGCCGCGTACGCGGCGGGCCTCGCGGTGGGGTTCTGGTCGGGCCTCGACGAGCTGCGTGCCAACTGGCAGGAGGACCGCCGCTGGACGCCGGCAATGGACGAGGCGGAGCGGCAGCGGCTCGATCGCAACTGGAAGAAGGCCGTCACGAAGACCCTCGACTGGGTCGACGAGGACGTCGCATAGCCCCCACCGCAGGTACGGTGGGACGACGGGTCGGACGCATGGGGGTGCGTCCGGCCCGTTCCACGTTCCAGGACCGTGCGCTCGCGCGGAGGTGCTGCGCCCTATGCGTTCGGCCGGCCGAGGCGCTGCGCGAGCAGTGCCGGGAGTTCGTCGAGCCCTCGGATGCGCACCACGCCCACCTCGTCGGCCTCGGCAGCATCGGCGGCGACCGGTTCGACGCCGTGGCGATCGAGCCAGACGCCGAGGAGCCCGGCACGGGCGGCGCCGATGGCGTCGGTGCGCAGGCGGTCCCCGACGTATGCGCCGGCCGAGACCGGCGCCGCGCCGCTGAATCGCCGGAGCGCCTCGTGGAAGATGCGGGCATCGGGCTTGGCGACCCCCACGTCGCCCGAGGCGACGACGTGCTCCATGCGCGCCTGCAGCGCCAGCCGCTCGACCTTCGAGGTCTGGAATGCGAGCTCGCCGTTCGTGATGATGCCGTAGCGCACGCTCGGCAGCGCCGCGGCGATCGCGTCGAGCGCGGGCAGGGCGTCGTCGTGCAGGGTCCATGCGTCGCGGTAGTGCCGGACGTACTCCCCGAACCAGGCGGTGGCCGCGGCCTCGTCGAGGTGCTCGCCGAATGCCTCCGCGAACGCGGCGGCTCGGGCGCGGCGCTGGCCCTCGTACGTCAGGGAGCCCTCGAGATAGGAGGTGTAGTGCTGCTCCTCCAGCTGGTGCCAGCGCTGCGCGGCTGCTCGCGTGTCGCCCTGATATGCACGTGCGCGCATGTGACGGGCGATGCCGGTCGCGACCGCCTCGCGATGGGCCATGAGCGTGTCGTCGAGGTCGAAGAGCACGACCGGGGTCGCCGCCGGGCCGGCCGCCGGCGAGGTCATCGATCGCCGCCGAGGATCGGGCGCCAGCTCTCGTCGACCCGCGGATCGACGGGCTCCGTGCGCACCGCGTGCCACGCGGGCAACGTGCCGCCGTCGCGTGTCGGCACCGTCGGCGCGGCCGGCTCTATGCGCCGGAATCCCGCGGCACGCGCCACCCTCGCGGAGGCGGTGTTCCCCTCGACCGCGCGCCACATCAACGAGGTGGCGCCGCGGATGCCGCCGGCCAGGACCCACTCCGTGACGGCCGTGGCGGCCTCGCTCATGAGGCCGCTCCCGCGGTGTGCGGCGCCGAGCCAGAAGCCGAGCTCGTGCTGCGCCTCGCGCACGCTGATCATGCCCATCACGGGCCCGCCGTCGGCGCCCCGGATCGCCCAGGTCAGCTCCCGGCCGCTCGCCCACGACTCGGGCACATACGATCCGAGGAATGCGTCGGCGTCAGCCCTGGTGTAGGGCCACGGCGTCGTGAGGTACCGCTCGAACAACGGATCCTGGCAGTACTCGGTCACGAGCTCGGCATCGGCGAGGCGGGGCTCGTCGAGGGTGAGCCGCGCCGTGCGCAGGGTGACCGGTCGCACGCTACGCCCGGCGGGTGAAGCCGACGCGGTCGTACGCCGCGGCGAGCATGCGCTCGGCCCGCTCGCCCGCCCGTTCCGCTCCGATCGCGAGCAACCGATCGAGCTCGGCCGGGTCTTCGAGCAGTTCGAGCGTGCGTGCCCGGATGGGCGCCAGGCGGTCGACCACCGCGTCGGCGACGTCCTTCTTGAAGTCTCCGTAGCCGCGGCCCTCGTACTCGGACTCGAGCTCGGTGATGGGGCGCCGCGTGATCGCGGCCAGGATGTCGAGCAGGTTCGAGATGCCCGGCTTCTCGGCCGGGTCGTAACGCACCTCGCGACCGGTGTCGGTGACCGCGCTCCGGAACTTCTTCGCGGTGACCGCGGGATCGTCCATGAGCTTCACGAGACCCGACTCCGAGGCGGCGGACTTCGACATCTTCGCCGTCGGCTCCTGCAGGTCGTAGATGCGGGCGGACTCCTTCGGGATGAGGGCCTCGGGCACGACGAACGTCTCGCCGAAACGCGAGTTGAAGCGACCCGCGAGATCGCGCGTCAGCTCGAGGTGCTGGCGCTGGTCATCGCCGACGGGCACGAGCTGGGTGCCGTAGAGCAGGATGTCGGCCGCCATGAGCACCGGGTAGGTGAAGAGGCCGACCGTCGTGGCATCCGCCCCCTGCTTGGCCGACTTGTCCTTGAACTGCGTCATGCGGCTCGCCTCGCCGAAGCCCGTGAGGGTGCCGAGCACCCACGCCAGCTCGGCGTGGGCGGGCACATGCGACTGGATGAAGAGCGTCGAACGGTCGAGGTCGACCCCGGCCGCCAGGTATTGCGCGGCCGTGCGGCGCACGTTGGCGTGGAGCGCCGCGGGATCTTGCTGCACGGTGATCGCGTGCAGGTCGACCACGCAGTAGATGGGGTCGTACTCGTCTTGCAGGGCGACCCAGTTGACGAGTGCACCCAGGTAGTTGCCGAGGTGCAGGGAGTCGCTGGACGGCTGCATGCCGGAGAAGACGACGGGACGGGAGGCGGTCATGCGGTGCGGATCCTTGTCGAGTGGAGTCGTGGGTGCGCGGGTCAGAGGTCGTAGTCGACGACGACCGGCGAGTGATCGGAGAACCGTGCGTCGTACGTCGCCGCGCGGTCGATGCCGTACGAGAGGGCGAGATCGGCGAGTGGGGCCGTGGCCAGCTGGTAGTCGATGCGCCAGCCGGTGTCGTTGTCGAAGGCCTTTCCGCGGAACGACCACCAGGAATAGGGCCCGTCGACCTCGCCGGCGAAGCGTCGGCCGACGTCGATCCAGCCGAGGCCGCCGCCGCGGTTGTAGTCGTCGTCGCCCTCCGCGCCGACGAAGCGATCGAAGTAGGCCCGCTCCTCGGGGAGGAAGCCGGCCCGCTTGACGTTGCCCTTCCAGTTGCGGATGTCGAGCGTGCGGTGTCCGACGTTCAGGTCGCCCACGACGAGCGCGAGCTCGGAGTGCGACGCGAGCTCGGGGAGGCGCGCCTCCATGGCGTCGAGGAAGCGGTACTTCTCCACCTGCTTCGCGGTCTCGGCCTCGCCCGAGTGGACGTAGGCGCTGACGACGGTGATGATGCGGTCGCCGACCTCGTAGTCGGCCTCGAGCCAGCGCCCGGCGCTGTCGAAGTCGGGCGCGCCGAGCTCCACGCGGTGGATGCTCGCGCGGTTGCGGCTCGCGATCGCGACGCCGGCGCGCCCCTTCGCCGTGGCGGGGTCGTGCAGGATGTCCCAGTCGTCGCCGAGCAGCGCCTGGAGGTCTTCGGTGGACGCCCGCACCTCCTGCATCGCGAGGATGTCGACGCCACGGCCGTCGAGCCACTCGCCCATGCCCCGGCGGAATGCCGCCCTGACCCCGTTGACGTTGACGCTGGCGACGCGGAGCGGTTTCGCTGAGGGCATGCCTCGATCCTACGGGAGCCCTCCGACCTCGTCGGGTGCCGGTGAGGCGGCGGCCGCCTCGAGCCGGGCGAGCTCGCCCTCAGCCCGCGAGAGTCGCCGCCGAGCGGAGATCCGCTCGAACCAGCCGGCCCGCTCGAGGTCGGCCCTGGCCTCCCTGACCCGCACCCGCGCCGCCGTGAGCAGCGCCTCCTGCTCGCGGGCGCGTTCCTCCTCCACGAGCTGCTCGGGCGTGACCCGGCGAAGCGTCTCGTTGTGATCGAAGGCCTCCACCGCGATCCAGCTGGCCGCCACGAGGATCACGATGCCGGTCAGGCGGAACCAGAGCAGCAGCGCGATGAACACCGCGAAGGTCGCGAGCAGCGGGTTCTTCCCTGCGCCGGTGATCACCAGTCCACCGAGCAGCTGCAGCACCGTCAGTGCCGCCGAGCCGAGCAGGGACCCGACCCACATCCGACGCCAGGGCATCGCGGCGCCCGACAGGAAGCGGAACAGCACCGCCAGCGCGGCGGCGTCGATCACGAAGACGACCAGCATCGATCCGGCCTGGAACAGGAGGTTCGACCACACCGAGTCGGGTGACAGGTGGAGCAGGGCGACCAGCCAGGTCCAGAGCGAGGTGGTGGCCACGGTGAGCACGGTGGCGAGGAGGAGGATCGTGCCGAACAGGAGCCCGACGATGAAGTCGCGCGTCTTCAGCAGCACATAGGCGCGGGTGTCCTTGGGCAGGAGGAAGATGCTGCGCACGGCGATCCGCGAGTAGGTGATCCACCCGATCGCGGTCCAGATCAGGCCGGCCAGGGCGACGGCGCCCGTCCAGCCGAAGAGGCTCGTGCTCGTCGTGGCGATGGTGTACAGGTCGTCGGTCGAGATGATGCCGTCGTCGCCGATGAGGCCCGGCGCATACGAGTTGAGGAGCGCGATGAACGCGTTGAGCGTCTGCGAGTCCGCGGTGAGCCAGATGCCGGCGACCGCGAACACGACGTAGACGGCCGCGAAGATGGCGAAGAGCGCTTGGTAGCTCATGCCCGACGAGAGCAGGAAGCCGTTGCGGGCGAGGAAGTGGCGCCACACTCGCACCGGGAACAGCGCCATAGTGCGATGCGTCAGGTCGCTGACCCGGCTGATCGGCTCTTCGAAGCGCTCCTTGAAGGCCTCGTTCCGCGACACGGGATGCGGCGCCGCGGTCCCCAGCGGATCATCGTCGATCGGGGTGCGCTCGCTCACGGCTCCACACTAGCGACGGGTCGACCGGGCGGCGGAAAGCGGCTCGGCAGGGACCGCCGAAGCTCATGGCGCACGCCTCGGGCCGCCCCCCGTCTTCGGGGGACAAATACGAGAAATCCTTGGAATGGCACCGGTGACGAGCGCAGACTGGCGGTCCTGAGCCCCTTACCCGAGCCGGCTCTGAACCCGTATCCCTGGAGCTGTCATGTACCCGATCATGCAGACCCGTCACGCGCGCCATTCCTCCGGAATGCGGGCGCGTGGAGGCATTCGCACCATCCTCGCCGGCGCCGTCGTCGGCGCACTCGTGATCTTCGGCGCCCCGACTGTGGCGGCCGCCGAGGAGATCCCGGCGGATCCAGTCGGGACCGAGGCGACCGTCGCGACGGAGCCCGTGGCCGAGCCGGCCGCGGAGCCGGCGCCGGCGCCCGACCCCGTCGTCGAGGCGGAGGCACCGCTCGCCGCGGTGGAGGAGTCGCCGCCGCCACCCGAACCGGATCCGGCGGCGGCGCCCGCGGTCGGGTCCGAACCGGAGGCGACGCTCTCCGATGCGACCGCCCAACAGGCCGCCGCCCGGGTCGCACCCGCCGACGCCGGGGGACCGCCCGTGACGACCATCCCCGAGTGGAACGACCACGTGGACATCTGCCACGCGACGGCGAGCGCGACGAACCCGTACGTGTTCATCAGCCCGAGCGTGCGCTCCATCATCGACCCCAACGGCGACCCGAACGACGAGTACGACGCGAACCACGCGCACTCGATGCACCAGGACTTCGGCGACATCATCCCCGAGTTCGACTACTTCGACAAGGACGGCGGGCAGCACCACTTCCCGGGCCTGAACCTCGATCTCCTGCCGATCTTCGAGAACGACTGCAACCTGCCGCCGGTCGGCGTGGTGCTCTCGGTCGCGCCGTGCCCGGCCGTGGTCACCGAGGGGCGCACCATCGAGTACGACCTGTCCGACCTCGCGATCTCGTTCGACTACGAGCTGACCGTGTACGTCGCCGGCACCACCGAGGTCGTCGGCACGGTCTCGTTCGAAGCCGCGAGCGGAACGCTGAGCGGCACCTTCAACCCGCTCCCGCCGGGCGACTACGACGTGGTGCTCCACCGTGTCGGCGCCGACCCCGAGACCGACCTCATGAGGACCATCACGCTCGAGGCCTGCCCGCTGCCGTTCTGGGAGCTGGAGAAGAGTTCGGACCCCGTTGACGGCGCCACCGTGCCGGCCGGATCCACGGTGACGTACACGCTGACCGCGACGAACACGTCCGAGGTGCCGGTCACCGACGCGGTGGCGCTCGATGACGTCTCCGACGTCCTCGACAACGCGACGCTCCAGCTCCCGCTGGCCAGCGGACTCAGCGGCCCCGTCGATGGCGTGCTGACGTGGGACATCCCCGACCTCCAGCCCGGCGACGTGGCCACCGTCAGTTACTCGGTCACCGTCGACGCCGACGCAACGGGCGAGCTCCTCCACAACGTGGTCGCGCCGACCGGCGACGGCGAGTGCCCCGTGCTCGAGGAGGACGACCCGTGCGTGGTCGACCACCCGGTGGGCGACGTGAACCTCGTGCTGGTGAAGGACGCCGCGACCGATGGCGACCAGCCGGTCGACTCGGGTGAGGGCGACGTGATCACCTACACGCTGACGATCACCAACGAGGGCCAGGTCGCGGCATTCCACAGCCTCGTCACCGACGAGCTGCCCGACGGCGTCACCTACGTCGAGGGCTCCGCGGTCATCTCACCGAACCCGGCCGAGTGGGGTCCGGTCGAGGTGGTGGACGGAGTCATGACCGTCCAGCACGACGGATACATCGAACCGGGCGACGTCATCATGATCACGTTCGATGTGACCGTGGGCGAGCTCGCGCAGCCCGGCACCGGCCCGATCCCCGACCTCGTGAACCGTGCCTGCGTGGCCAGTGAGCCGTACGAGGATCCGGGCATGAGCGGGGACGGTCCCCTGATCGGCTTCGAGGCCGACGAGTCCGACAACTGCGACGACGCGACGACACCGGTCAAGTCGATCGGCCTCACCGCCGCGGCGCAGTGCGTGAACGACACCCCGTTGTTCGATTACTCGATCACGCCGTACAACATTGACGACCCGTCGGCCAACCCGATCGTGCTGATCTGGTGGACGCCCGACGCATTCGCCGACCGTGACCCGTCGATCCCGGCGAGCGACGTCGCGGCGATCCTCGCCGACGGCGCCTCCCAGGTCGACCCGATCGCGTACCCGGACGGATGGATGAGCGGCCAGCCCATCTCCGACCAGAAGCTCTGGCCCGGCGCCGAGGTCGATGCCGCCGGCAACCCGATCGACTGGCCGGGATGGACGCTCCTCGCCGACGGCACCTGGGTCCTCGACCCGAGTGCGCCGTTCTACGACCTCCGGTCCGAGGCGGTCGTCGAGATCCGGATCAACCCGTCGAACGACGCGGTCGCGGTCTACCCGCCGCCGACGCCGAACTGCAACGCGGCGCCGCCGTCGAACACGCCGCCCACCGTGGTGCCGGCTTCGACGTCGAGCTCGGCACTCCCGGGCACGGGCTTCGAGACGGGCGGATTCCTCGCCGCCGCGCTCGGACTCCTCGTCGCCGGCGGGGTGGGACTGGCTGCCGCACGGTCGCGCCGCCGCATGACGGAGTGACCGCACAGCGCCCGTGATGACGGGCACGCGGATGCCGCGACCGAGCCTCGGTCGCGGCATCCGCTGTGCTCAGCCGACGGCCCGCGGAGCGGACGACCACCCCCGTTTTGGGACCAGCCCCCGGCCGTGCCCGACTGACAGGATGACGACTGAGTCCTATTACCCGGGACTCGGGCCCGTTCTACCCGACGGGTCGGTACAGCCCAGGGGCAGTGGCTGTCGCTTGCTGCTCCATCAACCCGAAGGCTGATGATGAGCGCGAAGACGCGTGTGCACGCCCGTTCGACCGACGACCTGCCCGACTCCCGGATGGCGCGACTCCTGCACCGCCGCTCGAGGCGGCGCCTGCTCAGCACCCTCGTCGTCGGCGCGCTGGTCGCGACGAGCGGGATGGTCGCCGTGGCGCTCGCGCCCGCGTCCTCCGCGGAGGCCGCGACGCTCACGAACGGCCTCGTCACGAGCTTCGAGATCGACGGCAACACCGCAGGCGCGAACGACTGGCAGGGCGTGGTGGGGTCCACGCCGAAGCCGCCGTACCAGACGAACATGGGTCCGTCGACCGGCATCATCGCCGCGCAGCGCACGGCCGACAGCGGCGCGACGCTCGGCTCACCCGGTACCTGTGGTGCCGCCGAGACGCTGAGCGTCTTCCCGGGCGGTGCGAAGGTCGACGACAACCCGTGGGCCGGCCTCATCAGCAACTCCGCGAACGCGAAGGGCGACGCGTGCACCGGCGGCTCGGCGTACGAGGTCGTCACGATCGGCGGGGTCCCGCACACGATCTTCTACGCGTACTGGACTCGGCTGTCGGGCAACGGCGACATGACTTCGTACGAGCTCTTCGAGGGACCGGCCGCGGGACGTGCCGACGACTACCTCATCGAGTTCAACTACGACCCGTCGGGAACACCGAACACCTCCATCCGCGTGCTGAGCTGGGACGGCAACAGCTGGGAGCCGATCGGCACGCCCATCGTCTACCAGGCCGCGGTCGGGAAGAACACCGACACCAACACGTCGGGCAACGACGCGACCTTCGGCGAGATGGCGGTCGACCTGACGGCCTCCAACCTCCTGCCGAGCGACGGCGCGTGTCGCACCTTCCTCGACGCCGGATTCATCACCCGCACGGGCAACAGCGACACCGCGACGCTGCAGGACATCCTGAAGTCGTCCAACCCGCTGACCATCACCAACTGCGGCGGCCTCGTCGTGAAGAAGGTCGCGAACCCGGCGGACGCCACGTCCGAGGACGTCTTCGACTACACCGTGACCCGTACCGGCGGTGGCATCGTGCACGACAGCACGTTGACCGGTCCGGTGCTTCCGCAGGGGAACAACAACGCGATCGCCGCGCCGATCGGCGTCGGGGACACCCACACCTGGGGCAACGTGTTCGCCGGCACCGACTACCAGCTCGCCGAGACGGTCGATGCCGGACAGCCGTGGGTGCACCAGTCCACCGTCTGCACGGTGACGAACCCGTCGACCAACCAGGTCGAGACCTACACGAACCAGCCCTTCAAGCTCTTCGTCGGGGCCACCACCACCTGCGTCATCACCAACTCCACCTCGGGCGTGAAGATCACGAAGGTCGCCCAGGGCGACCCGACCACGTTCGACTTCGCCGTCAACGGCACGCCGGTGAAGGTCGACGGCGGACAGAGCTCCGCGGTGACGTACTTCGTGCCCGGATCGACCGTGACGATCAACGAGTTCCCCGAGCCCGGCACGCCCGCCTGGCATCTCACCGACCTCACCTGCTCCACCCCGGCCACCACCACCCTCGCGACCGGCACCGCCGTGGTGACCACGGTCGCCGGGCAGATCACCGAGTGCACGTTCACCAACCGGCAGGACGGCGCGATCAGGATCATCAAGAACGTCGCGGGGGCGAACGGCACGTTCGACTTCACGACGACGATCCCCGGGGGTCCGTTCCAGATCACGACGACCGGAGACGCGAAGACCGGGTCGAAGGACTACACGAGCGTCGCAGCGGGCGACTACACGGTGACCGAGACGACGCCGGCACCCGCGTACGACCTCACCGCCCTCACCTGCACCGACGACGCCACGGGCGTCGCCTCGACGGGCGATGTGGCGACGGGCGTGGCGAGCATCCACCTCGAACCGGGTGAGCTCGTCACCTGCACCTACACGAACACGCAGCGCGGCAACATCATCGTCAAGAAGGAGACGAACCCCGACGGGGCGACGACCTCCTTCGACTTCACCCTCACGGGCCAGCCCGGCTTCGCGTTGAAGGACGGCGGCGAGAAGGCATTCAACCAGGTCAAGCCCGGCACCTACACCCTCACCGAGGCGGCGCTCGCCGGGTGGGATGTCACGAGCATGACGTGCACCAACGAGAACCCCACCACGGATTCGCCGATCACCATCACGCTCGACCCGGGCGAGACGGTCACCTGCACCGTGCTCAACACCGCGACGCGCGGCGAGGTCACCGTCACCAAGCACGTGGACGGCGCCGACGACTGGGCCTTCCAGATCGGGATCGACCCGGTTCCCGGCGGCCAGCAGAACCCGAAGACCGTCTCCGACGAGACCCCGACCGCCAAGTGGACCGACCTCATCGTCGGCCAGACCTACACGCTGAGCGAGCCGACCGTCGCCGGGTACACGACGCAGGGCTTCACCTGCAACGTCGGCGAGAGCCTTCCCGGAGCGAAGTGGCAGTTCACCGTGACCCCGGGTCTCGTCGTGACCTGCGACATCACGAACGTCGCCACCCCCGGCGAGGTGACCGTCGAGAAGACGGTGGCCGGTGTCGCGCCCGACACGGACTGGGAGTTCGACCTCACGATCTCGCCGAGTGTCGGGGTGACCCCCGGTGCCACGCAGACGGTGAGCGGCTCGGGCAACACGAGCGACAGCGTCACGTGGAAGCACCTCGACGTCGGCACCGAGTACACGATCACGGAGAAGCCCCGGGCGGGCTGGACCGGTGGCGCCGTCGAGTGCGGCCCCGACTCGAACCCGAACCTGGCCGGAGACCAGTTCATCGTCACGCCGGGCTTCACGCTCTCGTGCACCGTGTTGAACACGGCCACAGCGGGTTCCGCGAAGATCACGAAGACCTCGGTCGGTGCCGGCGGCACCTTCACCTTCGTGCTCACCCCGCTCGCCCCCGCGGGCGCCCCGGTCGAGCAGATGATCACGACCCCCACCGGCGGCGGGTCGGCCGAGACGACGTTCGCCGACCTCGTGCCCGGAACGACCTACTCCCTGGCCGAGAAGAACCCCGGGAGCGGCTGGGTCGCGGGGGAGCTCACCTGCACCGTGAAGCACGCGGGCAGCGATGCCGCACAGCCGGTCACCGAGAGCGGCTTCACCGTGCAGGCGGGCGATGTCTTCGCCTGCGACATCACGAACACGGCCAAGGGCAAGATCATCATCGTCAAGAACATCGACGGTGCTGACGGGACCTTCCAGTTCACGGGCACCTGGCCCTCGGGCGGCAACCCCTCGGTCGGCGCCTTCGACATCGCCACGGCCGGTGGTGTCGGTACGAAGATCTACGACTCCGTCGTGGCCGGCAGCTATAGCGTCACCGAACTGCTGACGAACAGCTACGTCGGTCACCTCGTCGGCTGCGTGGAATCGCGCACGGGCGGAGCCGATGGCGGCTCCTCCATCGACCAGGCGAACGCGCTGAAGGGCCTCATCGACCTCGATCCGGGCGAGACGGTCACGTGCACCTACTCGAACACCGAACTGTCGACGATCATCATCGACAAGGTGGTGCCGGGCGTGGGTTCGATTCCCGGCGGTGCATCCGTCGCCTTCCCGTTCACGTTCGACAACGGTGACGACCCCGCCACCGACTTCACCCTGACCGACGGCGACCCGGCGAAGGTCTTCGGGCAGCTCCTGCCCGGGACCTACACCGTGCACGAGTCGGGGACGGCGAACTGGGACCTCCAGGGCCTGGAGTGCTCGCCGAGCGGTGGTGTCGAGGTCACGGATGCCACGGCGGCGATCACCCTCGCGGCCGGCCAGACCGTCACGTGCACCTACACGAACGTGCCGGACACGGGCGACGTGACGGTGCGCAAGATCGTCGCAGGGGTACCGCAGGGCTACCCCTTCGACTTCGCGATCACGATCTCGCCGGCGGTCACCGGTCAGGACGCGACCCAGCACGTCACGCAGGGTGACTCCAGCGTGAGCTGGAACGACCTCGTGGTGGGCCAGACCTACACGCTCTCCGAGGGCGACGTGGGTGGCTGGAACGAGGGCGACGTCATGTGCAACAGCGGCGACCTCGAGGACGCCGATGCGGCGCTCGCCGGATTCCAGTTCCTCGTGACGCCGGGCCTCTCGCTCAGCTGCACCGTCACCAACACGGCGCAGCCCGGTGACGTCACCGTCACCAAGCACGTCACCGGCGTCCCCGTCGGATTCGACTGGGAGTTCCCGCTCACGATCACGCCGGCCGACGGCGTGCTGCCGCAGGCCGAGCAGTCCGTGTCGGGAACCGGCGACGAGACCGACAGCGTGACCTGGACGAACCTCGCGATCGGCACCGTCTACACGGTCGCCGAGGGCGAACTGCCCGAGGGCTGGTCTGGCGGCGCGGTGGTCTGCACCGACGACGACCCGGCGACGACGGGGAACCAGTTCGTCGCGACGCCGGGCGCCTCGCTCACCTGCGAGGTGACCAACGACGTCGTGCCGCCGACCGGCGTGATCTCGAAGGACCTCACGTCCATCGAGCAGGACGCCGACGGCACCTGGGACCTCGTCTATGAGGTGACCGTCACCAACCAGAGCCCGGTCGCGCCGCTCGTCTACGACCTCGACGACGAGCCCTACTTCGGCGTCGGCGTCGTGATCAACGATTCGTCGGCGACCGGACCGTCGGATGAAGCCGCGAACTGGGACGCGGAGGCGTCGAACTTCGTGCTGGCGCGGGACGCGTCGGTCGCGGCATCCGGCACCGACACGTACATCATCACGATCAACGCGACCGTGCCTGAGCAGGTCTACGAGACCAGCCAGGACCTCTGCCAGCCGGGCGACACCGAGCCGGGCGGATTCCGCAACACGGCGTTCCTGACCGTCGGGGAGGGTGAACCGCTCGCCGCAACCGACTGCGACGAGCCCGGACGCACGACCGTCACGAAGGACGTCGTGGGTTCGCCCGAGAACCTCGGCGGGGGCGACTGGAAGGTCGTCTACGAGGTCGTGGTGACGAGTCAGAGCGACCACCTCGACCTGTACTACGACCTCGAAGACGACCTCGGCTTCCCGGCCGGCGTCACGATCGAGGACGCCGCGGCAACCAACGACGCCGGCGTCGACACCTCGGCGTGGGACGGCGACAGCGAGACGGTGCTCGCCGACGACGAGGTGATCGCTCCGCTCGACGTGCACACCTACACGATCGTCGTCGTGGCGAACGTGGTGGACATCACCGACCTCGACGACGTGACCTGCCTCGCCTCGACGAGCGGCCACGGGTTCTTCAACGGGGCGACGCTGCTCAACGGCACGATCGTCACCCCGGTCGACGACTGCGCGACGATCCCGGTCGGACGCATCCAGCTCCAGAAGACGGTCGACAACTCGGCACTCGAGGCGATCCTCAGCCGGATCGACCTCGGCGGGGTGACGCCGGGATCGCTCTCGGTGCTCACTCCGGGCGACTGGAACCTCACCGGCGACAACGCCGCGAAGGCGACGCAGCTGCTCGTCAAGGGCGACGCGGGCCTCGTGTTCACGGTGCCCACGGGCGACTACTCGCTGCTCGAGGCGATCTCCCAGGCGAAGGCCGACTACCCGCTCCTCGCGTACTACTTCAACGGCGACTGGCTGTGCGGCGTCGACGGCGGCGCGAGGGTGGACACGAATGACGTCGGTACGGTCACCCTCGGTCACCTGACGAGCTGTGCGGTCGAGAACGAAGCCGAATCGGTCGACGTCAGCCTCGAGAAGGCGTACGAGCTGGCCGAGGGCGCGACCGCGGTCGACGCCGGCGACGAGTTTGACTACGTGCTCACGGTGCGGAACAACGGAACGCTCCCGGTCGCCGAGCTCGACATCGCCGACACCATCGACGCCAGGTTCGCGATCACGGGTGCGGCGACCTTCGACCCCGCGGCCGGATGGACCGAGACGACACCCGTCGACGACCCGGCGACCACCGACATCAACGAGGCGAACCAGTTCTCCGCCCACGGCGTCGGACCGTTCGCGCCGGGTGACGTCGTGACGGTGCACATCCCGGTCACGATGCTCCAGCCCGCACCGGTCGGCACGCCTCCCGTCGTCGGGCCGAACGATCCGCCGCCCGTGGTGGAGCCCGTCGACCTCGGTGACATCCCGAACGACGCGTGCGTCGCGATCACGGAGACCGAAGGCGCGTTGGCGGACCTCATCTCGACCAACGACTGCGATGACGTCGACGTGCCCCAGAAGGCCATCGACTCCGGCGCCTACCCGCGCTGCGTGAACGACGTGCCGTACCTGTACTACGACATCCAGGTGTCGGACAGCGTCGCGCCGGGCCCGATCACCGTGACCTGGACGTCGGGCGACGGCACGCTGACCAAGGTCGAGACGATCCCGTGGGACGCTCGCAGTGGGCGGCTGCTCTGGCCGGGCGCCGCGGTCGACGCGAACGGCATCCCCTACCAGTTCCCGGGATGGCGCCCGATCACCGAGCAGGACCTGATCACGCCGCCGACGCCGGGCACGAGGTTCGTCGACCTCATCCTCGATGAGACCGTGCCGACGTACCCCTGGCGCGACATGGTGAACCCGGCGACGGTGACGTTCTCGATCAACCCGAGCCAAGCGGTCCTCGTCACCTACCCGCAGGCACTGCCGTCGTGCGCGATCGTGCGTCCGCCCGACCTCGACATCGAGAAGACGGCGAGCGTCTCGTCGACGGCGCCGGGCGGCGACTACGAGTACACGCTGAAGGTCACCTCGGTGGGAACCGGGGGAGCGGAGCCCGTCGAGATCTTCGACGCGATCCCGACCGACCTCCGCGTCGACTCGATCGACACGGCGCCGGCGCCCGCCTTCCCCCGCTGGGAGGACTGCCAGGTGACGGGCAAGGACAGCGCCGGCTACGGAGGCGTGCTCCACTGCGACCTCCTGGGCGTGCTCGGGCCGAACCTCACGACGGCGCCGCCGATCACCCTCGGCGTGCACGTGAACGGCGCGAGCCACGCGACATCCATTTCGAACACCGGCGAGGTCTGCTGGGACGACGCGGATGCCCCGGACGACGCAGAACCGGTCATCACCTGCGCGGACGACACCGTCGACGTGCCCGTGAAGCAGGCGGCGATCGCCTCGACCGGACTCGACGTCACGCCGTTCGTCTGGGGCGGCGGGATCCTCGCCCTCCTGGGCGCGGTGCTCGTCGGCCTGACGATCATCCGCCGCCGTCGCGAGGTGCGCACGGAGGCCTGAGACAGGGGGAACGAACCCGATGGGGCCGGCGCGTGAGCGCCGGCCCCATCGGCGTGCGTGGCGCGGCGCGGATGTCCCCCATGGCGTCGTGTCATCCCACGCGAGGGCCGCGGGGCACATACCCCGTTTTCGGGTGACACGATTTCGCAGTGCCTGATCACGTGCGTTTTCGAAGCGGACCATGTCCCCCGTATTGGTGTCGAGTGCACCCTGTCGTGTCCCCCGTTCGCTCTGCTTGACTCGGCGCAGTTGCGCAATCCTCAGATCTGCGCCGCCCCCCGACGCGAAGGTTCGACAACCATGGACAGCTTGTTCGACCGGTCCTCATCCACTGGCGCCTCCACCACGCGCCGAAGCCGTCGAGAGCGGGTCCAGCGGCGCAAGCGCACGCTCCGCGGGGCCGTCGCGGCCGTCGCGGTCGCGGGCCTGCTGGCGATCGGCCTGCCGACGATGGCGTTCGCCGATCCGGCCGACGATCCGGCGACGGATGCGTCGACGAGCGAGACCTCGGAGGCGACGACGACGGTCGCACCGACGGAGGAGTCCTCCGACCCGACGGATCCGGCGACGGACCCGGCCGAGTCGACGCCGACTCCGGACGAGGGGAGCACGGAGCCGACGGACGAGCCGGCGGACGAGACGTCGACCGAGGAGCCCTCGGAGACCGACGAGCCGACCGACGCACCGCAGCAGCGCACGGTCGCCCCCGACGAGGCGCAGGGCGACGTCGGCGTGTTCGCCGTTCCGCCGGCCACGGGTGACAGCGCGGTCATCACCGTGCGCACCGGCGACGTGCGCAGCACCGCCGACCCGAACTCGATCTCGGCGCTCCCGGGGGTGCAGCTCGGGCTGTACACCACCCGCACCGGCGGATCCCTGCTCTTCAGCTGTACCGCGGATGCCGCGGGCGACTGCAGCTTCGTCGTCCCCGACACCGATCAGGGCGGCGTGAACCGCGACCGCGAGATGTGGGTCCGCCAGATCGCCGCGCCCGCCGGCTACTTCACGAACCCGACCCTGCGCACCGGCGACGCCTTCGGCGGCGACAACGAGGCGACGAGCTACAGCTTCCGCGTGGGTCTGCGCCCCCAGCAGGGCAACACGTGGCAGATCCGCCAGGGCCAGACGTACACCACCACCCCGCCTGCCGAGTTCATGGTGAGCTCGGGCAACACCAACCGCGACGCATCCGGCGGCGTCTGGCAGACCTCGCGCAACAACGTGGCCGCCCCCCAGCAGTGCGGACTGGACGTGGCCCTGGTCATGGACCTGTCCGGCTCGGTGAACTCCTCGATCGCGCAGGCCCGCGAGGCCGGAACGACCCTCGTCGACGCGCTCGTGGGAACGCCCTCGAACGTCGGCCTGTTCACGTTCGCCTCGTCGGCGCCTGCGAACAACAGCAACAACCAGAACCGGCCGATCACCGCCGTGTCCACGGCGGCCGGCGCGGCCACCGTGAACGGCTGGATCAACGGACTCACCGCACCGACGAACGGCAACACCAACTGGGACCGCGGCCTCCACCAGGTCGCCGTCTCACCCACGGCGTACGACGTCGCGATCGTCCTGACCGACGGCAACCCCACGGTGTACGGCAGCGAGACGAACCCCGGTGACTTCACCCGAGTGCGCGAGGTCGAGAACGCGATCTTCTCGGCCAACGCGATCAAGGCGGAGAACACCCGCGTCATCGCACTCGGCGTCGGCAACGGCGTGAGCAATGCCGACACCGCGCTGAACCTCCGCGCCATCTCGGGCCCGATCGCCTACAACGGCAGCAACCCGGGCACCGCCGACTACTACCAGACGGCGAACTACGCCGCGGCCGGCGCTGCACTCCGCCAGCTCGCCCTCGGCAACTGCCAGGGCTCGGTGAGCGTCGTGAAGCAGGTCGTGCCTCCGGGCGGCACGATCCAGCAGGCACAGCCGACCGGTGGCTGGGCCATCTCGGCCACGAACCCGACCGCGGGGGTCACGGTCGGCGCGCCGAACCCCGCCAACGGCCAGACCGGTGCCGGCACCGGCTCGATCAACTACCCGTTGGTCTTCGCGGGCGGCACGACGACGGGCACCGTGGTGGTGCGAGAGACGATGCAGGCCGGATTCTCCGGCTTGCCGCAGTCGGGCCTCAACGCCGTCTGTCGCAACCTCAGCGATCCGGCCCAGCCGATCATCGCCGGCGTGACGAACAACAACACCGTCCCCGGGCAACCCGGCGTCAACGTGCCCGTCAGCCCGAGCACCGCGGTCAGCTGCACCTTCTACAACCAGGCGCCCAACCCGGCCGCCACCGTCGTCGTCGACAAGCTGTGGGCGATCAACGGCCAGCCCGCGATCCCGCACGGGCAGAACCCCGCGCTGACCGGCAGCGCGGTGGTGAACGGGCAGGGCACCGGTTTCGGCAACGTCGTCGGCGGATTCTCCGCCGGCCAGACCATCCCGATCAACGAGACGCTCGGCTCCCTGCCGACCCTCTGCCAGGTCGTCAGCAAGACGGTCACCCAGGTCAACGGCAGCGGCACGAACGTCCCTTTGACGAACCCGTACCAGCTCCAGCTCGTGGCGGGGGCCAACACGGTGCAGATCACCAATACGGTGACGTGTCCGACGCGCCTCACGCTGCGCAAGGACGTCGCCGACGACGCGGTGCCCACCAACCTGTGGACGCTCGACGCCCTGACGCCCGGCGGTGGGGCCCTCGCCTTCCCCGAAGGCCAGGACAGCGGTTCGGGCGTCACCGGAACCATCACGCCCGGTGTCGTCTACCCGCTCGCCGAGTCCGGCGGCGACCCGCGCTACACGCAGCTCGACAACCGGGACCCGGTGCTCTCCGTGCCGGGGTCGACCGGCAGCTGGGCCTGTGTGCCCCTCGACGCGAACGGCCAGCCGACCGGTGGCAACGCCGGCGGCCTGAACGGCGGCGTGAACGTGGGCTTCGGCAACTGGGTGCAGTGCACCGCGGTCAACCAGACCGCGCGACTCACGCTCGTGAAGACGCTCCAGCCGCTCGCGGGCATCACCGCGGACCCCGCCGCGTGGAACCTGACGGCCACGCCGAACGCCCCGGCGATCCCCGGGCTGAACGCCCAGACGGTCGCCACGGGCCAGACGATCTCCGTCCGGCCCGGCAAGGCCTACACGATCTCCGAGTCCGGCGGTCCCGCCGGCTGGGAGCAGGTCTCCATCCAGTGCGACACCGGACCGAACGGCACCTACGTCACGACGACGACCGTCACGCTCCCGGCGCTCGACAACGCCACCTGCGTGATCACGAACCGTCCGATCCCGCCGAAGCTCTCCCTCGACAAGGTCGTGACCGGTAGCGTCGCGCCCGACACCGCCTGGACGCTGAGCGCCACCCGGAACGACACGGCCGCCGTCGTGGCATCCGGCGCCGGCGGCACCCCCGGCTTCGTCACGGTGCCCGCGGGCGTACCGTTCACACTCGCCGAGACGACGGCCCTGCCCAACGCCGACCAGTTCCAGGCCGGCACCTGGCAGTGCTCGAAGAACGGCGGCGGCAACGTTCCCGGCCCGGCCGTGGGCGCCCTCAGCGCCGGCGACTCGGTGGCCTGCGTCGTCACCAACACGCTGAAGCCGTTCACGCCGACGGTCGTGAAGAACGTGGCCGTGCCGACGATGAACGCCGACGGCACCTGGACCATCACCTACACGATCGACGTGAAGAACCCGAGTGCCTTCGGCCCGGTCACCTACGGACTGGCCGACCAGCTCGGCTTCGGCGGCGACATCACGATCCTCGACGCCGACTACGCCGAGCCGAACGGCGGCCCGTCGCATCCGTTCTCCGGTGGCTTCGGCAGCGTGCAGACGTTCACCGCCGGCAGGTCGCTGCCCGCCGGTGCGACCGACACCTGGACGGTGGTCGTGCAGGCGCAGGTGGATGCCGGCGCCTTCGCCGACCCCGAGAACGAGCTCGCCTGCCCGGCACCCACCTCGGGTGACGACGGCGGCTTCCTGAACACCGCGACCCTCTCGGTGAACGGGCAGACCGTCGGCGAGGATGACGCGTGCGCCGAGCCGGTGAACCCGACGATCACCAAGGTGGGCGGTGCTGCGGTCGCGAACGGCGACGGCACGTGGACGCTCCCGTACACGATCACCGTGCTCAACCCGTCGGCCACCACTGGCGTGATCTACGACCTCGAGGACGCCCTCGACCTCCCGGCCTCGGCCGAGGTGGTCGGCACCGCGACCGTCGTGTCCGCGCCCGTGCCGACCGTGGTGGGCTGGACCGGCCTCGCGCCGAACACCCTGCTCGCCGACGGCATCTCGCTCCCGGGAACGCCGGGAGTCGACCAGCACGTCTACCAGATCGCCGTGACGGTGCGCATCGGGGCGGATGACCCCGCCTCCACGTGCCCGTCCGACAACGGACTGAACAACACGGCCACGCTGCTCTCGGGCAACCAGGAGACGGATGCCACAGGCTGTGTCACCGTCGACACCCCCGACATCGTGCACGAGAAGTCGGTGGTCTTCGGCTCGGTGTCGCAGGGCGCCGACGGCCTCTGGACCATCGCCTACAACCTCGTCGTGACGAACACGGACGCGTTCGGCGGCACCTACTCCCTGGCCGACGAGCTCCACTTCGGTGCGGGCGTCGACCTGGGCGGAGCGGGCTACGCCATCACGAAGGACGGCGTGCCGTACCCGACGTCGTGGGCCGGATCCGGCGACCTCGCGGTCGACGCGTACCTCGCGGGCAACACCTCGACGACGTACCGGATCACCGTGACGGGCATCGCCCTCGATGGCCCCGACCTCACCCCGGCCCAGACCGCGTGCCCCTCGGGCGCGACCGACGGCGCCTTCAACAACGCCGCCGTGCTCACGGTCGGCGGCGAGGACACCACCGACACCGCGTGCGACAGCCCGAGCGCTCCGACCATCTCGAAGACCGGGGCGACCGCGGCCCAGCAGCCCGACGGCAGCTGGAACGTCAGCTACACGCTCACGGCCGCCAACACCGCGCCGGGGGCGAAGCCGAGCTTCTACTCGCTCATCGACGACCCGCAGTTCCCGGCGGGAGTGATCTACAACTCCTACGTGATCGACGGCGGCCCGACCGTCGCCTACGACGGCACGACGGACATCGTCATCGCGACCGACCAGCCGATCGCCGCCGGCGAGACCGACGTCTTCACGATCGTGCTGAACGTCGACGTGCCGTCGGGCAGCGTGCCCCCGGCCGACCTCGAGTGCACGGTCGCGGCACCCACTCCGGGCAAGGGCTTCTTCAACGAGGCCGTGCTGACGAGCGGTGAGATCGTCCGCGACGACGAGGAGTGCACCGACATCACCGACGGCGGCGTGCCGACGGTGTCGAAGGGCGACCCGATCGTCACCCAGGACGCCGACGGCGTGTGGACCGCCGTCTACGACGTGACCGTCACCGGCAACGCCGACTTCATCACGAAGTACACGCTGAGCGACACCCTGCGCTTCGGCCCCGAGGTCGAGATCCTCTCGGCCGAGTGGACGGGCGAGGGCGACGACGGCGACTGGACCGACCCCGAGGCGAACCCGACCGAGACGATCGTGGGCTCGCCCAAGCTCATCGGCATCGACGAGGTCGACACCTACACGGTGACGGTCACGGCGACGGTCGACGCCGAGGCGTTCGCGGACCCCACCACGGGCACCTGCGCACCGACCGACGGCGCTCCGAACGTCGGATTCCTCAACGAGGCGTCCCTCACCTCGGGCGCGACCACTCAGACCGACACCGGGTGCGGCCTGCCCGCGCAGCCCGAGGTCGTGAAGTCGACGGTCGGCGGCGTGGTGCAGGTCGGCGACCACTGGGAGGCCGGCTACCAGATCACGGTGCGGAACCTCAGTGCCGACCAGGGCCTCGTCTACGACCTCAGCGACACTCCGAACTTCACGGAGGATGTCACGATCGTCGATCGCGAGATCACCAGCGCGGATGTCACGGTGAACCCCGCCTGGAACGGCGCGGACTCCACCGACGACACGGTCGTCGAGGACCAGGCGCTCGCCGGCGGCGTGACCCACACCTTCCAGGTCGTGGTGTCGTTCACGGTCGACGACGTGCCGGGCGACGCCTCGCACCGCTGCGACGGTGAGGGCGGCCAGGGGCTGCTGAACGGGGCGCTCGTCGTCTCGGGCGACGACTACGAGTCCGAGGCCTGCTTCGACGTCCCCGTCGTGGTGGAGCTCCAGAAGCTCTGGGTCATCGACGGCGGCGACCCGATCGCCTGGGACAGCGACGCGCTGCCCGAGGGCTTCGAGGCCACGCCGACGCTCGACGGCGACCCGGTCGCCTGGGGTGAGGAGTACGGGCCCTACGTGGAGGACGACGAGGTGTCGATCGACGAGACCGACGTCGTCATCCCCGAGGGCTGCGAGCTCGTCGGCACCGACGGAACCGGCGTCGAGACCCTCGTCGACACGTACAACGTGTTCACGGTGACGAACGAGGTCGACTGCGAGCAGGAGGTCACGCTCGAGAAGATCGTCGACAACGCGCACGGAGGCGACGGCGTGGCCACCGACTGGACGCTCAGTGCCACGAACGTCGGCGACGACGCCGACACCTTCAGCGGTGACGGCTCCGCCACCGGTTCGGTGCAGGTCGACACGGGCTACACGCTCAACGAGGTCTCCATCGTCTGGGAGGACGGTGTCGCCTACGAGGTCTCGCAGACCTGGGCGTGCACCTCGCCGCAGGGCGACGACGCATTCACCCTCGTCACGAGCGACGGCGCGACGAACGCCACGCTCACCGTCACGCAGCTCGGCGCGAGCGTCGACTGCGAGATCGTGAACACGGATGTCGCGCCGAAGCTCACGCTCGTGAAGACCGTCGAGCCCGTCGAGGTCTCCGGCGAGTTCCCGCCGACGCTGTGGACGCTCACCGCGTCCGACGGCGGCATCGAGGTGCTCTCGGGCGCCGGCGGTGCCACAGGCGAGGTCGACTCGAACACGCCGTACACGCTCGCCGAGTCCGCGGACTTCCCCGGGGCCGACGAGTTCGAGGGGGGTGACTGGGTCTGCACGGTGACGAGCACCGACCCGAACACCCCGGCGCAGCTGGAGGGCTCCGACGTCACCCTCGATCCCGGCCAGACGGTCACCTGCGAGATCGTCAACACCGCCAAGCCGGCCGAGTACCTGGTCGACAAGACCGTGTCATCCACCGAGCAGCTGCCCGACGGCAGCTGGGTGATCGTCTACTCGCTCGAGGTCGAGAACCTCAGCGGGGTGTCGCCGCTCACCTACGACCTCGAGGACGACCTCGACCTGTTCGGCTCGGGCATCACGGTCGACGAGGCATCCTGGACCGGCCCCGATGGCGCATCGGGCAGCTGGGACGACCTGCCGGCGACGACGACCACGACGCTCGCGGACGACGTGGTGCTGCCCTCGGCGACCACCCACGTCTACACGATCACCGTCGGCGCGACGGTGACGGAGGAGGCCTGGGAGGACGAGACCACCGAGTGCAGCCAGGAGAACGTCGAGGAGGGCGGCTTCCGCAACGTCGGCACGCTGACCGTCGACGGGCTGCCGACCGAGGTGAGCGCGTGCGACGAACCCGGACAGGCGACGGCCGAGAAGCTCGTCACCGGCCCGGCGACGAACCTCGGGCTCGGCAACTGGGAGGTCGAGTACGAGATCACCGTCACGAACGACAGCGACGACGACCTGTTCTACGACCTGAGCGACACGCCGGCCTTCCCGGCGGGCGTCAGCATCACGAGCGCGGTGGCCACCGACCCGAACGGCGATGTCGTCGCCTCGTGGAACGGCGACACCGACACGACGCTCACCACCGGCGATGCCATCGCCGCGGGCACGACCGAGGTGTGGACCATCACGATCCAGGCGTTCGTCGCGAACATCGTGTCGATCGACACCGTGGACTGCGTGGCGTCGGAGACCGGCAACGGGTTCTTCAACGGCGCGACGTTCGGCAACGGCACGATCGTGACGGAGCTCGACGACTGCACCGATATCCCGGTCGGCCAGATCGGGCTGCAGAAGTTCGTCGACAACTCGGCCTTCGCGAACATCGACCTCGGCGGGCTCACCCCGTTGCAGGCGAACGCGTGGAACGTCTTGGCGGCGGGCCTCGTGAACGTCGGCGGCATCGGCAGCGGCCAGCTCGTGTTCACCGTCCCGACGGGCACCTACAGCCTGTCCGAGACGCCGAATGCGACCGGCCTCGCGAACCCGCTCCTGCAGTTCTACGAGAACGGAGCGTGGGGCTGCATCCGCGGCGGCCAGCCGACGGACGCGACGGTCGTGCTGGGCGCACGCGTGGACTGCCAGGTCACGAACGTGGCCGAGCCGGTCGACGTGGGCATCGTCAAGGAGTACGTGCTCCCCGAGGGCCAGACGGCCGTCGAAGAGGGCGATGCCTTCGAGTACACGCTCACGGTGACCAACAACGGCACCGAGCCGGTGACGAACGTGGTGGTCAGCGACCTGCTGCCCGACACGCTCGAGATCACGGGGCCCGCGACCTTCGATCCCGACAGCGGCGACTTCGTCGAGAACACGGTCGGCAACCAGTTCAGCGCGACGGCGGCCGGGCCGTTCGGCCCCGGAACGATCACGACCATCACCATCCCGGTGCTCTTCACGGTCGTGCCGGTCGACTCGCCGCCCGCCGTCGGACCCGACGACCCGCCCCCGGTGATCCCGCCGCTCGACAGCGACCCGATCCCCAACGAGGCGTGCGTCGAGGTCGATGAGGACGACCTGTTCACCACGAACGACTGCGACGAGGTGGATGTCCCCGTCAAGCGGATCGACTCCGGTGCCTACGTCCGCTGCGTGAACGACGTGCCGTGGCTCTACTACGACATCTCGGTCACCGACAACGTCGCCCCGGCCGACATCACGGTGACGTGGACGTCGGCGGACGGCACGCTGACCAAGGTCGAGACGATCCCGTGGGATGCACGCACCGGCCGGCTGCTGTGGCCGGGGGCCGCGGTGGACGCGAACGGCATTCCGTACGCGTTCCCCGGTTGGCGTCCGATCACGGAGCAGGACCTGATCACGCCGCCGACGCCCGGAACCAGGTTCCTCGACCTGATCCTCGACGAGACCGTGCCGACCTATCCCTGGCGCGACCAGGTGAACCCGGCCACGATCACGTTCTCGATCAACCCCAGCGAGGAGGTGCTGGCGGTCTACCCGCAGGCGCTGCCGACCTGTGCGATCGAGCGGCCCTCGGAGCTCGTCATCGAGAAGACCGCGAGCGTGACGTCCACGAAGTCCGACGCGAACTTCTCGTACACGCTGGGGGTCACCTCGGTGGGCACGGGCGCCGCTGACACCGTGGAGATCTTCGACACGATCCCGGGTCACCTCCGGGTCGACTCGATCACCACGGATGCCGCACCCGCGTTCCCGCGCTGGGAGGACTGCGAGGTGACGGGTGAGGACTCGGCCGGCTACGGCGGCACCCTGCACTGCGACCTGCTCGGAGTGCTCGGGCCGAACATCACGACGGCGCCCGACATCGTGCTCGGCGTGCATGTGCGACCGGGAACCACGGCGTCCTCCATCGTCAACACCGGCGAGGTCTGCTGGGATGACGCGGACACGGGCGACGACGTGCCCGACCTGATCGAGTGCGCCGACGACACGGTGACGGTGAGCCTGCCCCAGAAGACCGCGGTGACCGGCTTCGCGTCGGAGCCGTGGCTCTGGTTCGGCGGCGGCCTGATGCTCCTCGGCGGCCTCGGCGTCGCCTGGGTCCTCATCCGGCGGCGACGGGGAACGGTGTCCGGCGACTGAGCCCGGTAGCCCGGCGGGGCGGTGACGCCCCGCCGGGCCGGACTCCCGGCACGGCGCAGGGGAACCGCCTGCCGGTGCCACGACGAAGGGCCGGTGCATCGCACCGGCCCTTCGTCGTCTTCGTCAGTGCCTCAGGGCTTGCCGCGCATGATGGCCTGCTTGACCTCGGCGATCGCCTTGGTCACCTCGATGCCGCGGGGGCACGCGTCGGTGCAGTTGAAGGTCGTGCGGCAGCGCCACACGCCCTCCTTGTCGTTCAGGATGTCGAGGCGCACGGATGCCGCGTCGTCACGCGAGTCGAAGATGAACCGGTGCGCGTTGACGATCGCCGCGGGGCCGAAGTACTGGCCGTCGGTCCAGAACACCGGACACGACGAGGTGCACGCCGCGCAGAGGATGCACTTCGTGGTGTCGTCGAAGATCTCGCGCTTCGCGATCGACTGGATGCGCTCCTTGCCGGCCTCGGGCGTGGAGTTCGCGATGAGGAACGGCTGCACCTCGCGGTAGCTCGCGAAGAACGGCTCCATGTCGACGACGAGGTCCTTCTCGAGCGGCAGGCCCTTGATCGCCTCGACGTAGATGGGCTTCGAGATGTCGAGGTCCTTGATGAGGGTCTTGCACGCGAGCCGATTGCGGCCGTTGATGCGCATCGCGTCGGAGCCGCAGATGCCGTGGGCGCACGAACGGCGGAAGGTGAGCGAGCCGTCCTGCTCCCACTTGATCTTGTGCAGGGCATCGAGCACCCGGTCGGTGGGATACATCTCGACGTCGAAGTCCTGCCAACGCGGCTCGGTGTCGACATCGGGGTCGAAGCGGCGGATCAGGAACGTGACGGTGAACGACTGGATGGCGGCATCCGTCGACTGGGCCTCGAGCGTGGCGGTGGTCACGTCAGTACTTCCTCTCCATCGGCTGGTAGCGGGTGATGGTCACGGGTTTCCAGTCGAGCCGGATGTGGTCGTCGGCGAGCGAGGAGTGCGCGTCGCCCGACAGGTAGGCCATCGTGTGCTGCATGTAGTTCACGTCGTCGCGGTTCGGGTAGTCGTCGCGCATGTGGCCGCCGCGGCTCTCCTTGCGGTTGCGGGCCGAGAAGACGACGACCTCGGCGAGGTCGAGGAGGAAGCCGAGCTCGACCGCCTCGAGGAGGTCGGTGTTGAACCGCTTGCCCTTGTCCTGCACGGCGATGTTGCGATAGCGGTCGCGGAGCCCGGCGATCACGTTCGTGACGTGGGCCAGGGACTCGTCGGTGCGGAACACCTGCGCACCCTTGTCCATCTCGTCCTGCAGCTCCTTGCGGATCGCGGCGATCCGCTCGGTGCCGTTCGAGTCGCGCAGCAGCTGCAGCATGCGCCGGATGTCGCCGGCGGGGTCGTCGGGCAGCGGCACGAAGTCGGCCGTCTGCACGTACTCGACCGCGTTGCGGCCGGCCCGCTTGCCGAAGACGTTGATGTCGAGCAGCGAGTTGGTGCCGAGGCGGTTGGATCCGTGCACCGAGACGCACGCGCACTCGCCGGCGGCGTACAGGCCGGGTACGACGGTGGTGTTGTCGCGCAGCACCTCGGCGGCGACGTTCGTGGGGATGCCGCCCATCGCGTAGTGCGCGGTCGGCATGACCGGGACGGGCTCGTACACCGGGTCGACGCCGAGGTAGGTGCGCGCGAACTCGGTGATGTCGGGGAGCTTCGTCTCGAGCACCTCGGCGCCGAGGTGGGTGCAGTCGAGGAGCACGTAGTCCTTGTGCGGGCCGGCGCCCCGGCCCTCCGCCACCTCCTGCACCATGCAGCGGGCGACGATGTCGCGCGGGGCGAGGTCCTTGATGGTGGGGGCGTATCGCTCCATGAACCGCTCGCCCGAGGCGTTGCGGAGGATGGCGCCCTCGCCGCGGGCGCCCTCGGTGAGGAGGATGCCGAGGCCGGCCAGGCCGGTCGGGTGGAACTGGAAGAACTCCATGTCCTCGAGCGGCAGGCCCTTGCGCCAGATGATGCCGACCCCGTCGCCCGTCAGGGTGTGCGCGTTCGACGTGGTCTTGTAGATCTTGCCGAACCCGCCGGTCGCGAAGATGATCGCCTTGGCCTGGAAGACGTGCAGCTCGCCGGTCGCGAGCTCGTAGGCCACGATGCCCGACGGCTGCTCGACGCCGTCGACCTCCGTCATGACGAGGTCGAGTGCGTAGTACTCGTTGTAGAACTCGATGCCGAGCTTCACGCAGTTCTGGAAGAGCGTCTGCAGGATCATGTGGCCCGTGCGGTCGGCCGCGTAGCACGCGCGGCGCACCGGCGCCTTGCCGTGGTCGCGGGTGTGGCCGCCGAATCGCCGCTGGTCGATCTTGCCCTCGGGCGTGCGGTTGAACGGCAGGCCCATGTTCTCGAGGTCGATGACCGCGTCGATGGCCTCCTTGGCGAGGATCTCGGCGGCGTCCTGGTCGACGAGGTAGTCACCGCCCTTGACGGTGTCGAAGGTGTGCCACTCCCAGCTGTCCTCCTCCACGTTGGCGAGTGCGGCGGCCATGCCGCCCTGCGCCGCGCCGGTGTGGGACCGCGTCGGGTAGAGCTTCGAGATGACGGCCGTGCGCGCACCGGGGCCGGCCTCGATCGCCGCCCGCATGCCCGCGCCGCCGGCGCCGACGATGACGATGTCGTACTGGTGGTAGTGGACGCCGTCGACGATCTTCGTCTCGACGTGGGCGCTCTCGGGATTCACAGGTCTCCTAGACGGCGGGGCAGAACGAGGGGAGCAGGTCCGCGGGGGAGCCCGCGGGGCACGGGTCGAACGTGAAGACCACGAGGGTGCCGAGCACGATCAGCACGGCCGCCGCGGCGAAGAGCGCGCCCTTCAGCACCTTCTGCAGCGTGCCGGGGTTCGTGTAGTCGTTCACGATGGTGCGCATGCCGTTGGCGCCGTGGATGAGCGCGAGCCAGAGCATCAGCACGTCCCACCACTGCCAGAACGGCTGCGCCCACTTGCCGCCGACGAACCCGAAGTCGATGGCCTTGATGCCCTCACCGTCGATGAGGTTCACGTAGAGGTGCCCGAAGATGAGCACGAGGAGCACCACGCCCGAGGCGCGCATGTAGATCCAGCCCCACTTCTCCCAGTTCACGCCGCGCTTGCGAGCGGGGCGTGCGGGAGTGCGAGGCGCTTCGATGGCAGTCATGTCGCTGGGCCCCCTCAGTGGCTGAAGACGTTCATCAGGTGCCGGGGCACGAAGGCGAGCATGGTCACGACCCAGAGCGCGATGACCACGTAGAACAGCACCTTCTGGTGCCGGGTGGCCCACGCCCAGAAGTCGACGAGGATGATCCGCAGCCCGTTGAAGGCGTGGAAGACGATCGCGCCGACGAGCGCGGTCTCGCCGAGCCCCATGAGGGGCGTCTGGTACGTGCCGATGACCGCGTTGTAGGCCTCGGGGCTCACCCGTACGAGCGACGTGTCGAGCACGTGCACGAGGAGGAAGAAGAAGATCGCGACACCCGTGATGCGGTGCAGCACCCACGACCACATGCCCTCTCGGCCGCGATACAGCGTGCCGCCAGGCCTCTGCTTCGCCGGCTTCCCGGATGCGGTCAGGGTTCCTGCCGAGGTCTCTGGCATGAACAACCCTCCCTGGCTGTGTGATACGCCCTGGACATGAGGGCACGACGGGCGCACGGCCCGGTTCGAGTGTAGTCCCGAGCCGATCGCGACGCCGCTTAGGGCTGCCTAACTGTCTCGATGTCGAGACACCTGCTCGAGCGGATGCCGCCTGCCGTGTGCCGTTCGCCTGCGCAGCCCCCGGCCGAAACACACGGCCCGGTATCCTCGGACCCATGTCTGATCGTTCCCTTCCCCTCGACGGCTTCTACAGTGTGATTCCCGCCGGAGGCGTCGGCTCCCGACTGTGGCCGCTGTCCCGGGCGGACGCCCCGAAGTTCCTTCACGATCTCACCGGGTCGGGCCAGACGCTCCTGAAGGACACGTGGGACCGGCTCGCGCCGCTCTCGGGGGAGCAGCGCATCATGGTCGTCACCGGGCGCGCACACCGCGCCGCCGTCGAGGAGCAGCTCCCGTCCCTCGCGGACGCCAACGTCGTGCTCGAGAGCGAGCCCCGCGACTCCACCGCCGCCATCGGCCTCGCCGCGGCCATCCTCGAGCGCCGCGAGCCCGGCGTCGTGATCGGCTCGTTCGCAGCCGACCACGTGATCTCGGGCGATGCCCTCTTCCGCTCCGCCGTCGCCGACGCCGTGGCGGCTGCGCGCGCCGGCTACATCGTGACCATCGGCATCACGCCCACCGAGCCGGCGGTGGGCTTCGGCTACATCGAGTGCGGCGGACCCCTCGAGGTGCCCGGTGCCCAGCGCGTCGAGGCGGTCTCCAACTTCGTCGAGAAGCCCGACCTCGACACCGCCCGGCGCTACCTCGCGGGCGGCGACCACCTGTGGAACGCCGGCATGTTCATCGCGAAGGCGTCGACGCTGCTCGAGGAGCTCGCGCGCACGAAGCCCGAGCTGCACGACGCGCTCGTGGAGCTCGCCGCGGCATGGGACGACCCCGCGACGCGCGGACCGGCGGTCGACCGCATCTGGCCGACCATCGAGAAGATCGCGATCGACTACTCCGTCGCCGAGCCGGCGGCCGCGGCCGGGCGCCTCGCCGTGATCCGCGGGCACTTCCAGTGGGACGACGTGGGCGACTTCGCCTCGCTCGCCAAGCTCAACACGGCGGGGCGCTCCGGCGAGCTGGCGATCCTGGGCGAGAACGCGCGAGTGCTCGCCGACGCCTCCAGCGGCATCGTGGTGAGTCGCGCGAACCGGGTCATCAGCCTGATCGGGGTGCACGATATCGTCGTGGTCGACACGCCCGACGCGCTCCTCGTCACCACGAGCGAGCACGCCCAGCGGGTCAAGGCCGTCGTCGACGCGCTGCGCCTCGGCGGTTCGAGCGACGTGCTCTAGCGATCACACGAGGGAACGGGAGCTGCGGATGTCGGTGCGACGGTGGTTCGGCAGTGGGGCTGCGCTCGTCGCGGCATCCGTCATGCTCGCGGGCTGTGCACCCGCGCCCGAGTCGGGCGGCAGCGACGCCGCCGACGCGGGGTGCGTCCGCATGGTGACCAACTCGGGTGGGCTCGAGGACCGCTCCTTCAACCAGTCGAGCTGGGAGGGCCTGCAGCAGGCGGAGGACGAGCTCGGCGTCGACGCCGAGGCCATCGTCTCGACCGGCGAGACCGACCTGGCCCCCAACGTGCAGCAGGCGGTGGACTCGGGCTGCGAGCTCATCGTGACGGTGGGCTACGAGCTGGCCGAGGCGACGCTCGAGCAGGGCGAGGCGAACCCCGACCTCGCCTTCGCCATCGTCGACGAGACCGTCGAGGGCGACAACGTCAAGCCGGTGGTGTTCGACACCGCGCAGGCCTCGTTCCTCGCCGGGTACCTCGCCGCGGGCGTGTCGAAGACGGGCGTGGTGGCCACGTTCGGCGGCGGCAACCAGCCTCCGGTCACGCTCTTCATGGACGGGTTCGTCGACGGCGTCGCGAAGTACAACGAGGTGCACGGCACCGCCGTACGGGCGCTCGGGTGGGACAAGGCGAAGCAGGACGGCGCCTTCACCGGCGACTTCGAGGACATCAACAAGGGCAAGGCGCTCACCGAGGGCTTCATCGACCAGGGCGCCGACGTGATCCTGCCGGTCGCCGGCCAGGTGGGGGAGGGCGCGGCCTCGGCCGCGCTCGAGCGCGGCGGCGTGTCGGTCATCTGGGTCGACAGCGACGGGTACGAGTCGCTGGCCGCCGAGTTCCGGCCGGTGCTGCTCACGAGCGTGCTGAAGAACACGCAGGACGCGATGGTCGAGATCGTCGGCGCCGTACAGGACGGCTCCTTCTCGAACGAGCCCTACGTCGGCACCCTCGAGAACGGCGGCGTCGAGATCGCGCCCTACCACGACCTCGCGGCGCTCGTCACGCCCGAGCTCGACGGCGAGATCGAGGGCCTGCGACAGGCGATCATCGCCGGTGAGCTCGTCGTCGATTCGCCCAGCTCACCCGCTTCGCGCTGACCCGGAGCGGGCACGAGGGCCCCGGCCCGGAGCGCTGGCCCCCGTGCGGGGGAGTAACGGCCTGCTCATATGAGCAGAATGTCGCGTCTTCATAACCATTGCATGTCCCCGGGCGACTGGGCCGGGGCGGCGGCCGCAACATTCGGTAACGTGACTCATCGAGTCCCCGCGACGGTCGGGGCGCAGTCTTTGGAGGACACAGTGAAGGTCACGACCAGGAAGGCCGCCCTCGGCGGTCTTGCGATGTTCGGCGCAGCCGTGCTGCTCGCCGGTTGCGGATCCGCGCCCGAGGACTCGGGCTCCACCGACGGGGCGGCGGCATCCGACTTCCTCCCCTGCATGGTCTCCGACGCGGGCGGTTTCGACGACAAGTCGTTCAACCAGCTCGGGTTCGAGGGCCTGACCAAGGCCGCCGACGAGCTCGGCGTCGAGCCGGTCACCGTGCAGTCCGACTCCGAGACGGACTTCGCGCCCAACCTGACGAACCTCGTCGACCAGGGCTGCAACCTCATCACCACGGTCGGCTTCGCGCTCGCCGCCGCCGCCGGCGAGTCCGCCGCGGCGAACCCCGACATCGAGTACGTCTCGATCGACGACGTGGTCGACAACGACTTCGACGGCAAGACCGACTCCGACAACATCAAGCCGATCATCTTCGACACGGCCCAGGCGGCATTCCTCGCCGGCTACGCGGCCGCCGACTACTCGAAGACCGGCGTCGTCGGCACCTTCGGCGGCATGAACTTCCCGACCGTCTCGATCTTCATGGACGGCTTCAAGCAGGGCGTCGACTACCACAACACCGAGAAGGGCACGAATGTGCAGGTCCTCGGCTGGGATGGCACCGACGGCCTCTTCACCGGTGGCTTCGAGGCCAACGACACGGCGCGCAACACCGCGCAGGGCCTCATCGACCAGAACGTCGACGTGCTCCTGCCCGTCGGCGGCCCGATCTACCAGTCGGCTGCCGCGGCCATCCGCGACTCCGGCCGCGAGATCGCGATGATCGGTGTCGACGCCGACTTCACCGAGACCGACCCGTCGGTCGCCGACCTCATGCTCACCTCGATCCTCAAGGGCATCGACGTCGGCACCTACGAGGCCGTCATCGCCGCGGGCAACGGCGACTTCGACAACACCCCGTTCGTGGGCACGCTCGAGAACGAGGGCGTGGGCATCGCCCCGTTCCACGACTTCGAGTCGAAGGTCCCGTCGACGCTCCAGGGCGAGCTCGACGACCTCAAGGCCGCGATCATCGCGGGCGACGTCGAGGTCAAGTCCTACCTCGCCAAGTAGGAACGACGCTCTCTCGGGGAGGTCGGCACCAGCCGGCCTCCCCGATCGGCGTCCCGGCGCACTTCGGAGCGGAACGCGCAACATCTGCGCAGGACCTCTCCGGCACCCTCAACTTTCGCGCAGCATCTCCGACGGATGCAGCCACCTCAGTAGGATCGGGGACATGAAGCTCGAACTTCGCGGCATCACGAAGCGATTCGGCAGCTTGGTCGCGAACGACCACATCGACCTCACCGTGGAGGCCGGAGAGATCCACTGCCTCCTCGGTGAGAACGGTGCAGGCAAGTCGACGCTCATGAACGTCCTGTACGGCCTGTACCAAGCCGACGAGGGCGAGGTGCTCCTCGACGACCAGGTCCAGCACTTCGCCGGCCCCGGTGACGCCATGGCGGCGCACATCGGCATGGTGCACCAGCACTTCATGCTCATCCCCGTCTTCACCGTCGCCGAGAACGTCATGCTGGGACACGAGGAGACGAAGCTCGGCGGCCGACTCGACCTCCCCGCGGCACGCGCGAAGGTGCGTGAGATCTCCGAGCGGTTCGGGTTCGACGTCGACCCCGACGCGCTCGTCGACGACCTTCCCGTCGGCGTGCAGCAGCGCGTCGAGATCATCAAGGCGCTCTCCCGAGACGCGAAGGTGCTCGTCTTCGACGAGCCCACCGCCGTGCTCACGCCCCAGGAGACCGACGAGCTCATGGGCATCATGCGCCAGCTGAAGCAGACCGGCACCTCCATCGTGTTCATCACGCACAAGCTCCGCGAGGTGCGCGAGGTGGCCGACCGCATCACGGTCATCCGCCTGGGCAAGGTCGTCGGCGAGGCGTCCCCGACGGCGACGAACGCCGAGCTCGCCTCGCTCATGGTCGGCCGCGCCGTCGAGCTGACGGTGCACAAGGAGGAGCCCACGCTCGGCGACGCCGCTCTCCAGGTGCAGGGCCTCACGGTGATCGACCCCATCGGCCAGCTCGTGGTCAACGACGTGAGCTTCGAGGTGCGCCGAGGTGAGATCCTCGCGATCGCCGGCGTCCAGGGCAACGGGCAGACCGAGCTCACCGAAGCGCTGCTCGGCCTGCAGCCGCGGGTGCAGGGCTCCATCAGGATCGACGGCATCGAGCTCGGCTCCTCCAGCGTGAAGCGCATCCTCGACGCCGGCGTGGGATTCGTGCCCGAGGACCGCACGGAGGACGGACTGGTCGGTGAGTTCACCATCGCCGAGAACCTCATGCTCGACCGCAGCGACGGTGCGCCGTTCGTGCGGGGCGGCAGCATCCAGCGCGGCGCCCTCGCCGACTTCGCCCGCGACAAGGTGAAGGAGTTCGACGTCCGCACGCAGGGCATCGACTCCAAGGTGCGGCAGCTGTCCGGCGGCAACCAGCAGAAGGTCGTGCTGGCTCGCGAACTCAGCCGCGAGCTGCGCCTGCTCGTGGCCGCGCAGCCCACGCGGGGCGTCGACGTGGGCTCCATCGAGTTCATCCACAAGCGCATCGTCGAGACCCGCGACGCCGGCGTCCCCGTGGTCGTCGTGTCCACCGAGCTCGACGAGGTCGTCGCCCTCGCCGACCGCATCATGGTCATGTACCGCGGCCGCATCGTGGGCATCGTCCCGGGCGACACCCCCCGCGACGTGCTCGGCCTGATGATGGCCGGCGAACAGCCCGCAGAAGGAGCCGCCGCATGAGCGACCCCCGTCAGCCCGACGCCGCCGGCTCGGCCGGAGCGACGCCCGCCGACCTCGACGCCGACATCGCCATCGAGGAGCCCGGAGCCGTCGCGCCCGAACTCGAGACGGCCGACGAGGCCCGAGCCGCTTCGCGCGCACCCGCGGACGTCCCGCCACCGTCGCGCTGGCACACGACGCTCCACCAGATCACGACCGGAAACGCGATCATCTCGGTGCTCGCGGTGCTGCTGGCCCTGCTCGTCGGCGCGATCATGATCGCGTTCACCGACGAGCGCGTGCAGGAGGCGAGCGGCTACTTCTTCGCCCGTCCGGGTGACACCCTCATCGCCATCTGGGAATCGGTGTCCGGAGCGTACTCCGCGCTCTTCCAGGGCTCGGTCTACAACTTCCGGCGCGACGACTTCATCTCCGGCATCCGCCCGCTGACCGAGACGCTGACCTTCGCCACGCCGCTCATCGCCGGTGGCCTCGGCGTGGGCCTCGCGTTCCGCGTCGGCATGTTCAACATCGGCGGTCGCGGGCAGATGCTCATCGCGGCATCCGTCGCCGGCTGGCTGGCGTTCGGGTTCGACCTCCCCTGGGGCATCCACATGCTGGTCGCCCTCCTCGGCGGCCTCATCGGCGGCGCGCTGTGGGCGGGCATCGCGGGCGCGCTCAAGGCGCGCACCGGGGCGCACGAGGTGATCGTCACGATCATGCTCAACTACGTCGCCTTCTACCTCGTGTCGTGGATGCTGCGCACCCCGGGCCTCCTGCAGGCGCCGGGGTCGAGCAACCCGAAGACCCCCGCGATGAAGGAGACGGCGATCTTCCCGGCCCTCCTCGGACCGCAGTTCAACCTGCACTTCGGCTTCATCCTCGTGGTGGTCGCGACGATCATCGTGTGGTGGATCCTCAGCAGGTCGAGCCTCGGCTTCCGGTTCCGCGCGGTGGGCGAGAACCCCAACGCGGCGCGCGTCGCCGGCATCAACGTGCCGTCCATGTACATCTACGCGATGCTCATCTCCGGCGCGCTGCTCGGCCTGGCCGGCGTGAGCCAGGTGCTCGGCACCGTCACCACCGGCTTCACGGCCGGCATCGACGCCGGCATCGGATTCGACGCGATCACCGTCGCCCTGCTCGGGCGGTCCACGCCGTGGGGCATCTTCGTCGCCGGCATCCTGTTCGGCGCCTTCAAGGCGGGCGGCTTCTCGATGCAGGCGGCCGAGGGCGTTCCCATCGAGATCGTGCTCGTCGTGCAGTCGCTCATCGTGCTGTTCATCGCGGCTCCGCCGCTCGTGCGCACGATCTTCCGCCTGCCCGATCCGGCTTCGCCGAAGCGCAGGCCCGTCCCGAACGTCACGCAGGAGGTGAAGGCGAAGTGAGCACCGCCGTGCAGCACCCCGCTCCCGCGCCGCAGGTCGTCGCGCTCGACACGACCGTCGTCACGAGCTGGAAGGCGCCGATCGCGTTCGCGATCTTCACGCTCCTCGCGATCGCCCTCGCGGTCTTCGCGCCACAGGACGGCGAGACGACCTTCCGCCTGTCGACCCAGTCCGACATGATCCAGCTCCCCGAGATCACCGTGCCCACGATGCCGACCCTCTGGATCACCATCGTGCTGCTCGCGCTCGCCACCGCCTACTCGGCCAGGCTCGTGGCGTCGAAGCGCCGCGTGCCGATCTGGGTCGTCGTGGTCTTCGCGATCCTGTTCATGTTCGGCTTCCTGACGTGGGCGGCGTCCGGTGCGGCGATCCCCGTGATCGGGCTGCTGTTCGGCTCGCTGAGCCTCGCGGTGCCGCTCATCTACGGTTCCCTGGCCGGCGTCCTCGGCGAGCGGGTGGGCGTCATCAACATCGCGATCGAGGGACAGCTGCTCGCCGGCGCGTTCACGGCGGCGGTGGTGGCGTCGATCACGGGCCAGCCGATCCTCGGGCTCATCGCGGCCATGGTGGCCGGCATGCTCGTCGGCATGGTGCTCGCGGCGTTCGCGATCAAGTACTTCGTCGACCAGGTCATCGTCGGTGTGGTGCTCAACGTGCTCGTCGTCGGCCTCACAAGCTTCTTCTTCTCCCAGGTCCTCGCGCCCAACGCGGCCCAGCTCAACACGCCGCCCCGCTTCGAGCGCCTGCCGATCCCCGTGCTGAGCGAGATCCCGATCATCGGGCCGGTGCTCTTCCGCCAGACCCTCGTCGTCTACCTCATGTACATCGCGGTGGCGCTCGTGTACTTCGGGCTGTTCCACACCAAGTGGGGCCTTCGCCTCCGCGCGGTCGGCGAGCACCCGCAGGCGGCCGACACCGTGGGCATCAAGGTGAACCGCACCCGGTTCTGGAACGTCGCCCTCGCCGGCGCCATCGCCGGCCTCGGCGGCACGTTCTTCACCATCGGCTCGGGCATCGCCTTCAACAAGGAGATGACCGCGGGCGCGGGCTTCATCGCCCTCGCCGCCGTGATCTTCGGCCAGTGGGACCCCATCAAGGCGACCCTGGCGGCGCTGCTGTTCGGGTTCGCCTCGAACCTGCAGAACACGCTCTCGGTCATCGGGTCGCCGGTCCCGAGCGAGTTCATGCTCATGCTGCCCTACGTGGTCACGATCTTCGCCGTGGCAGGGCTGGTCGGCAAGGTACGGGGCCCCGCTGCGGCCGGCAAGCCGTACATCAAGTCCTGAGCGGATGCCGCCTGGCCGCGGCATCCGTCATCTCACCGAAGGCCGATCCTGAACGGGGGAGCACCATGACCGCAACGGATGCGATCGACTGGGCCTCGCTGCGCGACCGCGCGCGCGAGGCCATGGCCAAGGCCTACGTGCCGTACTCGGAGTTCCCGGTCGGGGCCGCCGCGATCGTCGACGACGGCCGGATCGTGAGCGGATGCAACGTGGAGAACGCCTCGTACGGCGTGACGCTCTGCGCCGAGTGCTCGCTCGTCTCGGCGCTCGTCATGTCGGGCGGCGGCAAGCTCGTCGCGTTCTCGTGCGTCGACGGGCACGGCAACACGCTGATGCCGTGCGGTCGCTGCCGGCAGCTCCTCTACGAGCACTCCGCCGAGGGCATGCTTCTCGAGACGGTGTCGGGCGTGAAGACGATCGACGAGGTGCTGCCCGACGCGTTCGGTCCCCGCCAGCTCGCGGAGTTCAAGGGGGCGTCCGCATGAGCGCCGTCGAGGCGTTCGACGCGGTCGACCTCATCCGCGCGAAGCGCGACGGCCACGAGCTCGACACCGCCGAGATCGACTGGCTGATCGACGCCTACACGCGGGGCTACGTCGCCGACGAGCAGATGTCGGCGATGACGATGGCGATCTTCCTCAACGGGATGTCCCGTCGCGAGATCCGCGACATGACCATGGCCATGATCGCGTCGGGCGAGCGCATGGACTTCTCGGGTCTCGGCAAGCCGACGACCGACAAGCACTCGACCGGTGGCGTGGGCGACAAGATCACCCTGCCGCTCATGCCGCTCGTCGCGACCTTCGGGGTCGCCGTGCCGCAGCTCTCCGGCCGTGGGCTGGGCCACACGGGTGGCACCCTCGACAAGCTCGAGTCGATCCCCGGGTGGCGGGCCGACCTCACGAACGACGAGATGTTCACCCAGCTCCGCGACGTCGGCGGGGTCATCTGCGCCGCCGGATCGGGGCTCGCGCCGGCCGACAAGAAGCTCTACGCGCTGCGCGACATCACGGGCACCGTCGAGGCGATCCCGCTCATCGCGTCGTCGATCATGTCGAAGAAGATCGCCGAGGGCACGGGGGCGCTCGTCCTCGACGTGAAGTTCGGGTCAGGCGCCTTCCTCCAGGACATCGAACGCTCGCGCGAGCTGGCCCGCACGATGGTCGAGCTCGGCGAGGATGCCGGTGTCGCGACGTCGGCGCTCATCACGAACATGAACGTGCCGCTCGGCCTCACGATCGGCAATGCGAACGAGGTTCGCGAATCCGTGGAGGTGCTCGCCGGCGGCGGACCCGCCGACGTGCGGGAGCTCACGGTCGCCCTGGCCCGAGAGATGCTCGAGCTCGCCGGCGTCCACGACGCCGACGTCGAGGCGGCCCTCGACGACGGCCGGGCCATGGACACCTGGCGACGGGCGATCGCCGCGCAGGGCGGCGATCCCGACGCGCCGCTGCCGGTGGCTCGGGAGCAGCACGTGGTCACCGCCGACCGGGACGGAGTGCTCGTGAAGCAGGAGGCCCTGCCCTTCGGCATCGCCGCGTGGCGCCTCGGCGCCGGGCGGGCGCGCAAGGAGGATCCGGTGCACCACGCGGCCGGCGTCGAGCTGCATGCGAAGCCGGGCGACGCGGTGCGTGCCGGCGAGCCCCTGTTCACGCTGCACGCCGACGAGCCGGCCCGGTTCGGTCGCGCGCTCGAAGCGGTGCAGGGCGCCTATCGCATCGGCGATGCGGGTGAGACCGTCGAAGACGGCGGCCCGCTCATCGCGGATCGGATCGGGCGAGACCGCTAGTCCACGAGCTTCGAGATTGCCGAGACTTCGCGGGCGGGGCGCCGCTATCGTGGACACGTGAACACGATTCCGACGGAGTACCGCCTCGAGGGCGACGGCACGAACATACAGGCACTGCCGAAGGTGTCGCTGCACGACCACCTCGACGGAGGCCTGCGCCCGCAGTCGCTCCTGGAGCTCGCCGACGAGATCGGACTCGAGGTGCCGGCGTCCGACGGCGAGGCGCTCGCGGCATGGTTCGCCGAGCAGTCGAACTCCGGCTCGCTCGTGGAGTACCTCAAGACGTTCGATCTGACGACCGCCGTCATGCAGACCCGCGCGGGCCTGCAGCGCGTGGCGCGCGAGTTCGTGCAAGACCTGGCGGCCGACGGCGTGATCTACGGCGAGATCCGCTGGGCGCCTGAACAGCACCTGGCGCGCGGGCTCAGCCTCGATGAGGCCGTCGAGGCCGTGCAGGAGGGCATCGAGCAGGGAATCGACGATGCCCGGCACCAGGGGCAGGCCATCCGGGCCGGGCAGCTGGTCACCGCGATGCGACACGCCGATCGCGGGCTCGAGATCGCGGAGCTCGCCGTGCGTCACCGCGACCGCGGCGTGGTCGGATTCGACATCGCGGGCGCCGAGGCCGGGTTCCTCCCCGCACGTCACCGCACCGCCTTCGACTTCCTCGCCTCCCAGTTCTTCCCGGTCACCGTGCACGCCGGCGAGGCCGACGGGCTCGAGTCCATCCGCAGCGCGCTCTTCGACGGTCGTGCCCTGCGTCTCGGCCACGGGGTGCGGATCGCCGAAGACCTCACCATCGAGCGGCAGGACGACGAGAACACCTATGTCTCGCTCGGGCCCATCGCGCAGTGGGTACGCGACCGCGAGATCGCCCTCGAGACCAGCCCCTCGTCGAACCTGCAGACCGGCGCGATCGCGGCGTGGGGGGACGAGCTCGTGGATCACCCGTTCGACCTCCTCTACCAGCTCGGGTTCCGCGTCACGGTCAACACCGACAACCGCCTCCAGAGCGGCACCTCACTGACGCGCGAGCTCTCGCTGCTCAGCGACGCCTTCGGGTACGACCTCGACGACTTCGAGACCTTCCAGCTCAACGCCGCGGCATCCGCCTTCCTCCCGCTCGACGACCGCGAGGAGCTCGCCGAGCTCATCCAGGACGGCTTCGACGAAGCCTGACCGGCGCCACGAGGCCTCGCCGCGACCCCACGCGCCCTGAACGGACCCCCAATGACCACTATCCCCTCGCTGCCCGACACTGCCGTGGTGCTCGGCGCCACAGTCGACGACTGGCGCGCCGCCGTGCGCGAGGCCGGCCAGGCGCTCACCCGATCGGGAGCGACGCGGTCGGAGTACGCCGACCGAATGATCGCGGTCATCGAGGAGTTCGGCGCCTACGTGGTCATCGCCCCGGGCCTCGCCCTGGCGCACGCCCGTCCGGGCCCCGACGTGCGGCGCGAGGGCCTCGCGGTCGTCACGCTCGCCGAGGCGGTGCCGTTCGGGCATCCGCACAACGATCCCGTGCGCGTGGTCGTCGGGCTCGCCGTCTCGAACGCCGAGGAGCACGTGGCATCCGTCGCCCGGCTCGCGAACGCGTTCAACGACAGCGGCATCGTCGGCCGCATCGCCCGCGCGACGACCGCCGACGAGGTGCGCAGCCTGCTCGGCGTCGAGGCGAGCCCGGTCGAGGGCGTCGGCATATGAGGATCGTCGCGGTCTGCGGCGCGGGCGTGGGCACATCGGCGATCCTGAAGGTCAACGCCGAGCGCGCCCTCGATCGCCTCGGCCTCAGCGCCGATGTCAGCGCCAGCGACCTCGCCGGCATCGCGGATGCCGCAGCCGACGCCCAGGTGATCATCACCTCGACCGAGCTCGCCGCCGCGGTCCGGCAGGCCATCGGCCGCAGCTTCGCGGAGGTCGTCGAGGTCGTGAACTACTTCGACGTCGAGGAGATCGGCGCGAAGCTCGAGGCCTCGCTGGGCTGAGCCGACCGGCTCGGCTCACCAGCGCACCGCGGCCGGTCAGGCCGTGAGTTGACGCATCCCGGCCTCGAGGGCCTCGACGGCGGCGGATGCCGCGGCGCGGCGCTCGTCGACCGAGCCCTCGGCGCCCACGGCATCGATGTAGACCTTGAGCTTGGGCTCGGTGCCGCTCGGCCGCACCATGACGCGGGCACCGCCCTCGAGCACGATCCGCAGCACGTCGGAGGGCGGGAGCGCGCCGAAGCCGTCGGCGAGGTCCTCGATGCGCTCGACGCGGATGCCGCCCACCGTGGCGGGCGGCTCGGCGCGGAGCCGCGCCATGATGGCGCCGATGCGCGAGAGGTCGGTGACGCGCAGCGAGACCTGCGTCGAGGCGAAGCATCCGAACCGCTCGACGAACTCGTCGAGGTGGTCGGCGACGGTGCGGCCCTCCGCCTTCAGCTCGGCGGCCAACGAGAGGAACGCGACGGCGGCCGAGATGCCGTCCTTGTCGCGCACCGTCCCGGGGTTCACCAGGTAGCCGAGCGCCTCCTCGAAGCCGAAGACGAGCCCGGGGGCGCGGGAGATCCACTTGAATCCGGTGAGTGTCGCCTCGAAGTCGAGGTCGTATGCGTGCGCGACGGCCTCGAGGCCGGGTGACGAGACGATCGAGCACGCGAGCGCGCCGTTCGGGCCGGAGTCGCCGGAGGCGTCGGCGCCAAGGCGAGCCGCGCGCCATCCGAGGAGCAGCCCGACCTCATTGCCGCTCAGGCGTCGGTAGCCGCCCTCGGCGCGAGGGTCGGGGATGGCGACGGCCAGCCGGTCGGCGTCGGGGTCGTTCGCGATCACGAGCTCCGCATCGACGGCGCGGGCCTCCTCGAAGCTGAGGTCCATCGCCCCGGGCTCCTCGGGATTCGGGAACGCGACGGTGGGGAACGCGGGATCGGGGGAGATCTGGGCCGCCACGGGCGCCGGGGCGTCGAAGCCGGCTGCCGCGAAGACGCGCGCGGCCGTCGCCCACCCGACGCCGTGCATCGCGGTGTAGACGACCCGGGGCTGAGCGGCCGGCGGGTCGGCGACCAGGGCGGTGCGGCGGATGTACTCCTCGAGGAGGTCTTCGCCGACCGTCTCGAACGCGCCGCGCGGCAGCTGCGGCACGGTCACGGTCGCCGCGACGCGCTCGATGTGCGCGGCGATCTCGGCGTCGGCGGGCGCGACGATCTGAGAGCCGTGGTCGCTGCCGCCGAGGTACACCTTGTAGCCGTTGTCGTTGGGGGGATTGTGCGACGCGGTCACCATGACGCCGGCAGCGGTGTCGAGGTGACGCACGGCGAATGCGAGGACTGGCGTCGGCAGCAGCGTCGGCAGCAGCAGAGCCCGAACCCCCGCGCCGCCCATGATCTCGGCGGAGTCGCGGGCGAAGACGGCGGAGTTCTTGCGTCCGTCGTAGCCGATGACGACCGAGGGTGTCTCGCCGGGCTCCGCGCGCTCGACCAGGTAGGCCGCGAGGCCCGCGGCGGCCTGCGACACGAGCACGCGGTTCATGCGGTTGGGGCCGGCGGCGATCTCGCCGCGGAGCCCGGCGGTGCCGAACGCGAGTCGGGTGTCGAAGCGGTCGGCGAGGTCGGCGACGGCTGCCGCGTCGCCGGTGCGCGCTCCCTCGACGAGGGCGGCCAGCTCGGCGCGGGTCTCGGGATCGGGGTCCTGCGCGATCCAGGACTCGGCGAGGGCGAGGCGTTCGGCGTCGGCGGCGTTCGTCTGCGGCATCCGTGTCTCCTAGAGCTCTGCGACGATCTTCGCGAGCAGGTCGGAGATCACCGATTCGGCGGCGCGACCGGCTTCGATGACCTCCTCGTGGCTGAGCGGCGTCGTCTGGATGCCGGCGGCGAGGTTGGTGATGAGCGACATGCCGAGGATCTCCATGCCGGCCTGGCGGGCGGCGATCGCCTCGAGCGCGGTGGACATGCCCACGATGTGGCCGCCGATGGCCTTGGCCATCTGCACCTCGGCGGGCGTCTCGTAGTGCGGCCCGCGGAACTGGCAGTAGACGCCCTCGTCGAGGGAAGGGTCGATGGAGCGCGCGAGGTCGCGCAGGCGACGCGAGTAGAGGTCGGTGAGGTCGATGAACGTCGCGCCCTCGAGGGGGGAGTCGGCCGTGAGGTTGATGTGGTCGCTGATCAGCACGGGCGTGCCGGGGATCCACGTCTCGCGGATGCCGCCGGCGCCGTTCGTGAGGATCATCGTGGTGGCACCAGTGGCGGCGGCGGTGCGCACGGAGTGCACGACGCGGCGCACGCCGTGCCCCTCGTAGTAGTGGGTGCGCGCGCCGATGACGAGGGCGCGCTTGCCGTTCGGCAGCGCCACCGAGCGCAGTGTGCCCACGTGGCCCTCGAGGGCGGGCTTCGAGAAGCCGGGCACGTCGGCGGCGGGGATGGTGTGGGTCGTCTCGCCGATGAGGTCGGCCGCGCGGCCCCAGCCGCTGCCGAGGGTGAGGGCCACGTCATGGCGTTCGACCCCCGTGAGCTCCGCGATCCTCGCCGCGGCCTCGGCGGCGATGGCGAAGGGGTCGGCAGTGGGGTCGTCGAGCGGGTTGGCACCGTGCATCCCACCACTCTAATGACGGGGCGGATGCCGCCGCTGGCGCGTGCTCGTTTGCTGGCTCACCGCGCACATACGACAGAATGTGAGCATGGCCTACGAGTTCGAGCGCACGCAACGGATCGCCGTCCTCGGAGGAGGACCCGGCGGATATGAGGCGGCCCTCGCGGGCGCCAGGCTGGGAGCGGAGGTGACGCTCATCGAACGGGCCGGGGTCGGCGGCTCCGCGGTGCTCACCGACGTCGTGCCCTCGAAGTCGCTCATCGCCACCGCCGAGGCGTCCAACGCCGTGAAGGAGGCGGCCGACCTGGGCGTGCAGTTCTACGCCAAGGGGCAGTCCGACAAGGCGGTGAAGCCCAGCGTGGCCATCAACCTCGCGGCGGTGAACAAGCGCCTCCTGGGGCTCGCGGCCCAGCAGTCCGAGGACATGCGCTCGAACCTCATGGACGCGGGCGTGAACCTCGTGCAGGGCGAGGGCCGGCTCGACGGCTCGAACGCGATCATCGTCGCCACGGCCAAGGGCGGCACCGACTTCGACCGCATCGAGGCCGACACCCTCGTCATCTCGGTGGGAGCCACGCCGCGCATCCTCCCCACGGCCGTGCCCGACGGCGAGCGCATCCTCACCTGGACCCAGCTCTACGACCTGCCCGAGATCCCCGAGCACCTCATCGTGGTCGGCTCGGGTGTGACGGGCGCCGAGTTCGCCTCCGCGTACCGCGCGCTCGGCTCGAAGGTGACGCTCATCTCGAGCCGCGACCAGGTGCTCCCGGGCGAGGACGCGGACGCGGCATCCGTCATCGAGAAGGTCTTCAAGCGCAACGGCATGAAGGTGCTGAACAAGTCGCGGGCCGAATCGGTCGTGCGCGACGGCGACGGCGTCGTGGCCACGCTGACCGATGGGCGCGAGGTGCGCGGCAGCCACTGCCTCATGGCGGTCGGCTCGGTGCCGAACACGGCGGGCATCGGCCTCGAGGAGGCCGGGGTGCAGCTCTCCGACAGCGGGCACATCCGGGTCAACCGCGTCGCGCGCACCTCCATCCCCAACATCTACGCCGCCGGCGACTGCACGACCTACATCCCGCTGGCGTCGGTCGCGTCGATGCAGGGTCGAACCGCGGTGTTCCACGCGATGGGCGACATCGTCGACCCGCCCGAGGAGCGCAACATCACCTCGAACATCTTCACGCAGCCCGAGATCGCGACTGTCGGGTGGACGCAGAAGGACATCGAGGAGGGCGTCGTGCCGGGCGTCATCTACAAGCTCCCACTCGCCTCGAACCCGCGCGCGAAGATGATGGGCATCCGCGACGGGTTCGTGAAGCTGTTCGCGTCGAACGGCTCGGGCGCGATCATCGGCGGCGTCATCGTCGCCCCGCGCGCCTCCGACCTGATCTTCCCGCTGACGCTCGCCGTGGAGCACCGGCTCACGGTCGACCAGTTCGCCGAGGCCTTCCCGATCTATCCGTCGCTGACCGGTTCGCTGACGGATGCCGCGAGGGCCATGCACGTCGTACGCTGAGACGACGCGGCGCTGCGGGGGCACCGCGCGGAGGCTCGGGGGGATCCATGAATCTGCGTGTGAAGTCCGTCGAGGCGTCGATGGCCGACGCCGCAGACCACGAGCGGAGCCTGCGGCGATCGCTCGGCACCTGGGACCTCGCCCTGATGGGCATCGCCGTCGCCGTCGGCGCCGGCATCTTCTCGGTCGGTGCGAAAGCGGCGGCGGACTTCGCCGGGCCCAGCGTGACCATCTCGTTCATCCTCGCCGCGCTCACGTGCGGGCTCGCGATCATGTGCTACGCCGAGTTCGCGTCCACCGTGCCGGTGGCCGGCAGCGCCTACACCTTCACGTACGCGACCATGGGGGAGCTCCTGGCGTGGATCATCGGCTGGGACCTCATCCTCGAGATGTTCACGGGTGCGGCCGTGATCGCGAAGTACTGGGGCGTCTACCTCGGCGAGGCGCTGCTCGCCGTCGGCATCCCGTTCCCCGCGACGATCGAGATCGCCGGACTGGAGGTGAGCTGGCCGTCGTTCCTGATCGTCGCCGTCTTCACGGTCCTGCTCGTCGCCGGCACGAAGCTCACCGCTCGTGTGGGCTCGGTCTTCACCATCATCAAGGTCGCGATCGTGCTGTTCGTGATCGTCGTCGGATTCTTCTTCATCAACGCCGCGAACTACGTGCCGTTCATCCCCGAGTCCGTGCCCACCGAGGGCGGCTCGAGCGACGTCTGGGCGCAGTCCCTCTTCTCGTGGGCGACGGGCGCCGAGCCCGCGCAATACGGCATCTTCGGCCTGCTCTCCGCTGCGTCGCTCGTGTTCTTCGCGTTCATCGGCTTCGACGTGGTGGCCACGAGCGCGGAGGAGGTGCGCGAGCCGCAGAAGCGGCTGCCGCGCGGCATCTTCCTCGGGCTCGCCATCGTGACCGCGCTGTACGTGCTCGTGTCGATCGTGATGACCGGCATGGTCTCGTACACGGAGCTGGCCGAGGAGGAGACCCCGTCGCTGGCCACCGCGTTCCGGCTCGTCGGCCAGGACTGGGCCTCAGCGGTGATCTCGATCGGGGCGCTCGTCGGTCTCACGACCGTCATCATGGTGCTGCTGCTCGGGCTCTCGCGCATCGTCTTCGCCCTCAGCCGGGACGGGCTCCTGCCGCGCTGGCTGTCGAAGACGACCGAGCACACCAAGACCCCGGCACGCATCCAGATCATCGGCGGCTCCGTCGTCGCCGTGGTGGCCGCGTTCACCGACGTGGGGCTGCTCGAGGAGATGATCAACATCGGCACGCTGTCGGCGTTCGTGCTCGTGAGCCTCGGCATCGTCGTGCTGCGTCGCACCCGACCCGACCTGCCCCGGGGCTTCCGGGTGCCGTGGTCGCCCGTGCTGCCGATCATCTCGGCGGTGCTCTGCCTCTGGCTGATGCTGAACCTGACGACCTTGACGTGGGTGCGGTTCTTCGTCTGGCTCGTGATCGGCATCGTCGTCTACCTGCTCTACGGCCGCCGCCGCTCCCGGTGGGGCAACGCCGGCGTCAGCGAGGTCGAGCTGCCGACGCCGCAGGGTGCGCCCACGGCCGACTGAGCCCTCCAGGTTCGGCGGGCCCGACGCGCGTCGGGCCTCGCGGACTCAGGCCGCCGGTGCGTCCGTGATGGCGAGCAGCAGGTGGCCGCTCGAGACGGTGGAGCCCGCCTCGGCGTTCACCAGGCCGATGACGCCGTCCTTGTGCGCCATGATCGGCTGCTCCATCTTCATCGCCTCGAGCACGAGCACCAGGTCGCCCTTGACGACCTTGTCGCCCTCGGCGACGGCGACCTTGACCACCGTGGCCTGCATCGGCGCCTTGACGGCGTCGCCCGTCGCCGTGTCGACGGCGTGGGCGGCCGTCCGGCGGCGCGGAGCGGGCCCGGCCGTCGCCGCGCTTCCGGCGGTCGTGCCGCTCACGAGTTTCTTCGGGAGGCTGACCTCGATGCGGCGTCCGGCGACCTCGACGACCACGCTGCTGCGGTCGGCCGGCGCAGCGGACTCGGCGAGTTCGCCCGACCACGGCTCGATGCGGTTGTCGTACTCGGTCTCGATCCACCGCGTGTACACCGAGAACGGCGCGTCGCCGTCGGGCGCGAATGCCGGGTTGCGCACGATGTCGCGGTGGAAGGGCAGCACGGTCGGGAGCCCTGCGACCTCGAACTCGTCGAGGGCACGGCGGGCGCGCTCCAGGGCGTCGGTGCGGGAGGAGCCGGTGACGATGAGCTTCGCGAGCAGCGAGTCGAAGGCGCCCGAGATCTCGTCGCCGGTGGTGACACCGGAGTCCACTCGCACGCCGGGCCCGCCGGGGAAGCGGAGCACGTGCACCGGCCCGGGCGAGGGCAGGAAGTTGCGGCCCGGGTCCTCGCCGTTGATGCGGAACTCGATCGAGTGGCCGGATGCGACGGGGTCGGGGTAGTCGAGCACGCCTCCCTCGGCGAGGCGGAACTGCTCGCGCACGAGGTCGAGGCCGGTGACCTCCTCGGAGACGGGGTGCTCGACCTGGAGGCGCGTGTTGACCTCGAGGAACGAGACCGTGCCGTCCTGGCCGATGAGGAACTCGCACGTGCCCGCGCCGACGTAGCCGACCTCCTTGAGGATCGCCTTCGACGCCTCGTACAGCAGGCGGTTCTGCTCCTCGGTGAGGAAGGGCGCCGGGGCCTCCTCGACGAGCTTCTGGTGTCGCCGCTGCAGCGAGCAGTCACGGGTGGACACCACGACGACGTTGCCGTGCGCATCGGCGAGGCACTGGGTCTCGACGTGTCGGGGCTTGTCGAGGTACTTCTCGACGAAGCACTCCCCGCGACCGAAGGCGGCGACCGCCTCGCGGGTGGCCGACTCGAAGAGCTCGGGCACCTCCTCGCGCGTGCGGGCGACCTTGAGGCCGCGGCCGCCGCCGCCGAAGGCGGCCTTGATCGCCACGGGCAGGCCGTGCACGTCGACGAAGTCGAGCACCTCCGAGGCATCCGCCACCGGGTTCAACGTGCCCGGTGCGAGCGGGGCGCCGACCTTCTCGGCGACGTGACGGGCCGAGACCTTGTCGCCGAGGCGCTCGATGGCCTCCGGCGAGGGACCGATCCAGATGAGGCCGGCGTCGATCACGGCGCGGGCGAAGTCGGAGTTCTCGGCGAGGAAGCCGTAGCCGGGGTGCACGGCGTCGGCGCCCGAGCGGCGGGCCACCGAGAGCAGCTTGTCGATGACGAGGTACGTCTCGGCGCTCGTGGTGCCGTCGAGCGCGTAGGCCTCGTCGGCGAGCTTGGCGTGGCGGGCATCGCGGTCCTGGTCGGCGTAGACGGCGACGGAGCCGATACCGGCGTCACGGGCGGCCCGGATGACGCGGACGGCGATCTCGCCACGGTTGGCGATGAGGACCTTCGTGATGCGCGGCATAATGCTCAAGCCTATTGGCCGGCCCCCGAAGGCCTTTGGGTTGCTTCCACAAAAAAGGAATCCAACCCTTGCGGGCGTCGACAATGGTCGTGGGGGCGGCGCATGCCGCGGGGCCGCTGATCCGGCCGGTCAGGCCCGGTTCCAGAGCGCGGTCCACTCGACGCCGAGCTCGCGAACCAGGTCGCGCAGCGTCGACAGCGACAGGCCGACGACCGTCGACGGGTCGCCCTCCACCCGTCGGACGAACGGACCGCCCAGGCTGTCGATCGTGAAGGCGCCGGCCACGAGCAGCGGCTCGCCGGTCGCGATGTACGCGTCGATCTCGGCGTCGTCGAGCGCGGCGAACCGCACGGTCGCGACATCCGCCCGTCCCACTGCCGCGTTCGCGCGGCCGCCGCGGTGGTCGATCAGCCAGTGCCCCGACCACAGGTCGCCGTGGCCGCCGTTCTGCGCGAGCCAGCGTTCGCGGGCCACGTCGGGCCGGTGCGGCTTGCCGTGAATGGAGCCGCCGGTGAGGAAGGCCGAGTCGCCGCCGAGGATGAGGCCGTCGATCGGCTCGCCGTCGTGGGCGACGCCGACGATCGCCTCGGCCTTGGCCCGCGCGAGCAACTGCACCATGTCGGATGCCTCGAGCCGGCCGGATTCCGCCTCCGCGGCCGCGACGGCGGCCTCCTCGTCGACGCCCGGGGCGATCGCGATGGGCTCGATGCCGGCGGCCCGCAGGGTCTGCAGCCGGGCCGGCGACGTGGAGGCGAGGTAGAGGCGCATGCCCCCATCCTGCCGTGACCGCCGCAGCCTGTGGAATGCTCGGAGCATGGCCGAATCCCGTCGTCGTCCCCGCCGTCCCGATCCGCGTGGCCGCGGCTCCCGGCGTCCGGCCCCCGCTCCGCCCGAGACGGACGGTCCCGTCGTCGAACTCGACGTCGAACGGGTCGCGCACGGCGGGGTCTTCGTCGCCCACCACGAAGGACGTGTGGTGTTCGTCGCCGACGCCATCCCCGGCGAGCGAGTCGTCGCCCGGGTCACCGACCGGCGGCACGACCGCTTCTGGCGTGCCGAGACCCTCGAGGTGCTCACGGCATCGGCCGACCGGCGCGAGCACGTCTGGGCCGAGGCATCCGTTGAACGTCCGCCGGCAGCGCGTGCCGGCGGCGCCGAGTTCGGCCACATCCGCACGGAACGGCAGCGGGCGCTCAAGGGGGAGGTGCTGCAGGACGCACTTGAGCGCATGGGCGGCGTCGAGCGCGACGTCGAGGTACGCGCCGTCGATCCGTCGCTCGCGCCCGGCGTGACCCCCGAGGGCACGGGGTGGCGCACCCGCATCCGCCTGCAGGTCGACGACGACGGCTCGGTGGGGCCCTACGCCGCGCGGACCCACACGGTCGTGCCCGTGGCATCCGTGCCCCTGGCCGTGGCGTCGCTGCAGGAGCTCGCGCCGCTCCACGGGCGGTTCCCCGGCGCACGCGCCGTGGACCTGGTCGCCCCATCGTCCGGCGACCCCGCCCTCGTGGTGGTCGACCATGAGCGGATGCCGCGTGGGTCGCGCCCCACGATCCAGGAGCGCGTCGGCGACCGCACGTTCCGCCTCGACCGCGACGGGTTCTGGCAGGTGCACCGCGGGGCGGCGGCGACCCTCTCGGCCGCCGTGCAGGCGCTGATCAATCCAGATCTCTTCGATCCCCGGGCGGCGAACCTCGACCTCTACGGGGGCGTGGGGCTGCTCGCTGCCGCGGTCGGCGACCGGTTCGGAGAAACGGTGCGCATCACGACCGTCGAGGCCGAGGCCGGCGCCACCGAGCACGCGGGAGCGAACCTCGCCGACTGGGTCGGTGCTCGCGCGGTCACGGCACGGGTCGACCGTTTCCTCGACGACCTCGCCGAGGGCTCGTCCGCCGGAGAGCGGTCCCGCCTGCGTGATGCCACGGTCGTGCTCGATCCGCCGCGGTCGGGCGCGGGCCGTGCCGTGGTCGACCGGCTCGCGGAGCTGCGGCCCCGCCAGCTCGTCTACGTGGCGTGCGATCCGGTGGCCCTGGCGCGCGACGTGGGGCTCCTGCGGGAACGCGGATACCGGTTCGACGACCTCGTCGCGTTCGATCTGTTCCCGAACACGCATCATGTCGAGGCCGTGGCCAGGCTGACCGCTATCGTGTGACTGTCGGGGAAAGGGGGACACGGATGTCTGGTGAACCACCCACGCCGGTTGCGGCGACCGTCGCGATCGTCGACGACCACGAGGCGGTCCGGCTCGGGCTCCGGGCAGCGTGCCGCGAGGCGGGCTACGTGGTGGTCGCCGAGACGGCGAACGTCCCCGACCTCCTCGTCGCCCTCGACGGCCGCTCCTGCGACGTGGTGGTGCTCGACCTGTCACTCGGCGACGGCTCCTCCGTGACGCGCAACGTGCACGCCGTGCGCGACACCGGCAGCGCCGTGCTCGTGCACAGCATCGCCGATCGCGTCGCCGCCGTGCGCGAGGCGCTCGCCGCCGGTGCCGCAGGCGTCATCCCGAAGGCGTCGCCCATGTCCATGGTCATCGGTGCGATCGCGACCGTCGCCAACGGCGAGGTGCTCAACAATGTCGAGTGGGCGAGCGCGATCGAGGCCGACCGCGACTTCGCGAAGGCGCAGCTCGGGCGTCGTGAGCGCGACGTGCTGCACCTCTACGCGTCAGGACTGCCGCTGAAGCTCGTCGCGGTGCAGCTCGGCATCGCCCACTCCACGGCCAGGGAGTACCTCGACCGCATCCGGGCCAAGTACGTCGAGGTGGGGCGACCCGCGCCCACCAAGGTCGACCTGCTGCGGCGCGCGGTGGAAGACGGCATCCTCCCCGGACTCGATGGCGAAGGCGGGGATGGCCGCCGTTGAATGGCGGGTCGCGCGACTCGCCACGCGCCGCCGGACCGCGGTCACGCGTGCGCAGGTCGAGACCGTCTCGGGGCGCGCGCTCGGCCTCTTCGGGCTCGTGTTCGGGGCGCAGACGCTGCCGCTCGCACTCGCGCAGTCCTCGGCGCTGATCCCCGGTGCCGGCGCCGCCCTCATGGCGGTGCTGTACGGCACCATGGCGACGCTCGCCGTCGCGAGCGTCGCGAAGGTGGCCGTGCGCGGTGCGGCCCTCGCGCTCGCGGGCCTCTACGCCCTCGCACTGCTGGTGTGGCCCCTGCTCGTCGTGGATCCTGCCGCACTCGACGGCCAGGCCCCCTGGCTCTACTACATCTGCACCGTCGCCACGGCCGCCGCCGTGATCGCCCTTCCCGTGCCGGGCGCCACGGCCTACACGATCGCCATCCCGATCCTCTACGGCATCATCCGGCTGTTCCCCGCGGGCGGGCAGGTCAACGGCCTGCTCGCGGTGCTCGACGCCATGTACGCGGTCATCCTCGGCGTCGCCGTCCTCGTCATCATCACCATGCTCCGCCAGGCGGCCGAGGCCGTCGACACCGCACAGGAGGGCGCGCTGCAGCGCTACGACCTCGCCGCCCGCCAGCACGCCACCGAGAACGAGCGGGTCAAGGTGGACGCCCTGGTGCACGACAGCGTGCTGACCACCCTGCTCTCGGCCGCGGCCGCGGCGTCACCCGAGGAGCAGGCGCTCGCGGCGCGAATGGCCCGCGATGCGATCAACCGGCTCGACGAGGCCGGCGCATCCGGCCCACGAGCGCTCGAGAACGTGGGACTGCCGGTGCTCGTCCGGCGGTTGCGGGCGGCACTCACCACCTTCTCGGCGCCCTTCACCGTGCGCGTGGTGAACGCGGGCGGGGTGGAACTGCCGGTCGAGGCGGTCGAGGCGCTGTACACGGCGTCCGTGCAGGCGATGGTCAACAGCATGCAGCACGCCGACGAACCCGGACGCGCCACCCGACGCGAGCTCCGGATCCGCGGGGTTCGGGCCGGCGGCTGCGTGATCGAGATCGCCGACAACGGTGCGGGCTTCGACCGGTCGAGCGTGCCCGACGAACGGCTCGGGCTCCGGGTGTCGATCGAGGAGCGCATGGCCAACGCGGGCGGCAGCGCCGAGATCGTCTCCGCTCCGCACCACGGCGCGACGATCACCATCGCCTGGCCGGCCGGCGCGTCAGGGGGCGACGTATGATCACCGTGCCCCGCTGGCTCCTCCTCGCGCTCGGCGCCCTCTTCTCGATCTACCATGTGGTGCTCGGCATCTACTCGCTGAACATCCCGCGCTCACCGCTGCCCACGATCGTCGCGCTGGTGCTCTACTCGGTCGCGACGGCCGCGAGCCTCTGGCCGGCGAAGCGCATGCGGATGCCCGATTGGCTGGCCGCGTTCGACCTCGCCGTGAGCATCGTGATGCCCCTCCTGGTGACGAGCCAACTCGATCCCGATGCCCCGAACGGATACGCGACCTGGTACGTGGCGGCGGTCGGCACGCTCATGACCATCGCGGCGGCCAGGCGTCAGCTGGTGGCGGCCTGGACGGGCGTGATCGTGCTCGCGGTGCAGACGGTGATCTGGGCCGGGCCGATCGCGCTCGGCACCCTGGGCGTGATCGGCAGCATGGTGTGGGTGGCGATCGCCCATATGTTGACGACCGCCCTCACGACCGCAGCGCGCGAGACCCGGCGGTATGCCCAGGCCGAGCGCGAGGCTGCGGCGTGGCAGGCCGCCCAGGACGCGCACCTCTTCGAGGGTCGCATGCGACTGGCCCAGACGAATCGCATCGCGGCGCCGATGCTCCGCCGCATCGCCGATGTCGGGGGCGTCCTGACCGAGGGCCAGCGGCGCGAATGCCGCATGCTCGAGGCGGCGATCCGCGACGAGATCCGTGGGCGGATGCTGCTGACCGACGCGGTGCGCACCGAGGTGCAGCGCGCGCGCGAACGGGGCATCACCGTGACGCTGCTCGACGAGGGCGGCATCGACGACCTCGACGAGCCATCACGCGACCGGGTGCTGTCGCGCCTGGCGGAGGCGGTGGCGCGGTCGAACGCCGATCGCATCATCGCCCGGACCGCTGCGGAGGGGTCTCCGGTCGCGGTGACCGTGGTGGGCCTCAGGGAACCGGCCGACGGCGCGGCGCCGGCACAGAACACCGACGACCTCGAGGTCGAGTTCTGGATGGAGATCCCGCGCAGCGAGGTGACCCGGGCGTGAGGTTCCCCGGACAAGAAGGTGGGGGGCCGATCTGAGATCGACCCCCCATCAAGCCCGAGCCACGGCGACAACCCGAATATCGCCCTGACTCGCCCCCAACGGTCACCGGTTACCCGACCGGTGACGGTGGCGACTCCATCACGGAGCCTGCAACACCAATACTGGACCAGATGCCATCGATCGCAAAGTCATCATTTGGGGGGACAACGAGGGTTTCGGGGGACAGCCCCGACCGATCGTTCCGAGCGGTCCCCGCGATACGGCGGCGGCGGGTTCCCGGCTCCGCATCGGCCGACGCCGAACGGGGGACACGCCGGGTCAGCGCGTGGAGCGCGACCAGGCGCCGCGGCCGACCTCGATGGGGGCGCGGAGGGCGTTGCCGCTCCGGACCCAGGGGTTGCGGCGGGGCTCGTCCTCGATCGCCGCGGTCCCGCCGGCCTCGTCGAGTGCCGCGAGGAGCACCGCGGTCACGGCGGCGGTCTCCTCGTCGCTCACCTGACGGGTGACGAATCGGATGGCGTCGACGCGGTCGTCGCCCGCTGCCTCGCCCGATGGTCGGGCGGTGCCGGATGCGCCGGGTGCGCCCGTCGTGGTGTCGTCGGTCATGGCGCCCCCTACAGCGGGATGTTCCCGTGCTTCTTCGGCGGCAGGCTGGCCCGCTTGGTGCGGAGCGCCCTGAGCGCCTTCACGACGGCCACGCGGGTCGCCGCGGGCTCGATGACGCCGTCGAGCTCGCCGCGTTCGGCGGCGAGGAACGGGGAGGCGACGTTGTACGTGTACTCGTTCGCGAGCTTCGTGCGAACCGCCGCGACATCCTCGCCCGCCTCCTCGGCGCGCTTGATCTCGCCGCGGTAGAGGATGTTCACGGCGCCCTGGCCACCCATGACGGCGATCTCGGCGGTGGGCCAGGCGAGGTTGATGTCGGCGCCGAGCTGCTTGGACCCCATGACGATGTACGCGCCGCCGTAGGCCTTGCGCGTGATGATCGTCACGAGCGGCACGGTCGCCTCGGCGTAGGCGTAGAGCAGCTTCGCGCCGCGGCGGATGACGCCCGTCCACTCCTGGTCGGTGCCGGGCAGGTAGCCCGGCACGTCGACGAGCGTGAGGATCGGGATCGAGAACGCGTCGCAGAATCGCACGAAGCGGGACGCCTTCTCGCCGGCGGCGATGTTCAGCGTGCCGGCCATCTGGCTGGGCTGGTTCGCGATGATGCCGACCGAGCGCCCCTCGATGCGGGCGAAGCCGATCACGATGTTCGGCGCGAACAGCGGCTGTACCTCGAGGAAGTCGCCGTGGTCGACGATGCCCTCGATGACGGCGTGCATGTCGTAGGGCTGGTTGGGGGAGTCGGGGATGACCGTGTTGAGCCGCCGGTCGCCGTCGGTGATCTCGAGCTCGGGCTCGGCGTCGTAGACGGGGGCGTCCGACATGTTGTTGTCGGGAAGGAACGAGATGAGCGTGCGCGCGTAGTCGAGCGCGTCGGACTCGTCGCTCGCGAGGTAATGCGCCACACCCGAGACGGTGTTGTGCGTCAGCGCGCCGCCGAGCTCCTCCATGCCGACGTCCTCGCCGGTGACGGTCTTGATGACGTCGGGGCCGGTCACGAACATCTGGCTGGTCTTGTCGACCATGATCACGAAGTCGGTGAGCGCGGGCGAGTAGACCGCGCCGCCGGCGGCGGGGCCGCAGACGATCGAGATCTGGGGGATGACGCCGGATGCCGCGGTGTTCCGCCGGAAGATCTCGCCGTACTTGCCCAGGGCGACGACGCCCTCCTGGATGCGCGCGCCGCCCGAGTCGAGGATGCCGATGATGGGCACTCCGGTCTTCAGCGCGAGCTCCATGACCTTGATGATCTTCTCGCCGGCCACCTCGCCGAGGGAGCCTCCGAAGATCGTGAAGTCCTGCGAGTACACCGCGACCTGCCGGCCGTGGATCGTGCCGGTTCCGGTGACCACGGCGTCGCCGTAGGGACGCTTCGCCTCCATGCCGAACGCGTGGGTGCGGTGCCGGACGAACTCGTCGAGCTCGACGAACGAGCCGGGATCGAGCAGCTCGGCGATGCGTTCGCGAGCCGTCATCTTGCCCTTGGCGTGCTGCTTCTCGATCGCGGACTCGCCTGACGCGGTCACCGCTTCGTGGTACCGCCGCTTGAGGTCGGCGAGCTTGCCGGCGGTCGTGGAGAGGTCTGGGCCGTCAGTCGATTCGGTCACGCCGTTCACTCTACCGGCGAGCATCCGGCCGACTTCGTTGATGGTTTCCTACAAATCCGCCCGGTGACGTGGTGCATTCCCGTCACGCACGGAACTGGGAGACTGTCGGCATGGACCTTCCGCTCAGCCGCGCGGCGGTGCCGCGCCTCGAGTTCCTCGCGTCGACCGGCTCCACCAACGACGACCTCCGCGCCGCCGCCGCCGGCCCTGAGGCGGCGGCCTGGCCGCACGGATCGGTGATCGTCACCGACGACCAGACCCGCGGGCGCGGGCGTCTCGGTCGCGTCTGGCTCGCCCCGACGGGCAAGGCGCTCGCGATCTCCGTGCTCCTGCGTCCGGCGCTCCCGGGCGGGGCGGAGTTCCCCGCCGACGCGTACGGCTGGATCCCGCTCATCGCCGGCGCCGCCATGACGGAGGCGGTGCGACGCGAGGTCGATGCCGCGGCATCCGCGGTGCTCGACGCCGACGAGGACGACCGCAGCGGCGGCGTCGACGTGGCACTCAAGTGGCCGAACGACGTGCTCGTCTCGGACTACAAGGTCTGCGGCATCCTCTCGGAGCTGCTGCCCGGGGCCGGCGCGGTGATCGTGGGCGCGGGCCTGAACCTCACCCTCGACGAGCACGACCTGCCCACGCTCACGTCCACGTCGCTGCAGCTCGTGACCGGCGTGCCGCCGCACGCCGACCGGGTGCTCGCCGACTACCTGGGCACCTTCCTCGGGCTCGTGCGGGCGTTCTCCGAGCACGGGGCGGATGCCGCGGCGAGCGGCATCGCCGACCGGGTCAGCGCCCTCTGCGGCACCCTGGGAACGGACGTTCGCGTCGAGCTGCCCGGCGGACGGGAGCTCCTCGGGGTCGCCGAGCGCCTCGACCGCGACGGCCGGCTGGTCGTCCGCGACGGGAATGGGGAGCTGCAGGCTGTCGCCGCCGGGGACGTCACGCACCTGAGGTATTAATGGGCGTATGAGCCCAGCCGTGCCGCAGCCCGCCGTTCCGCCGGCGATGCCGGCCGAGCGCGTCGTCGCACGGCTGCGGCGGCATGCGCGAGTGCTCATCGTGCCGGCAGCGCTGCTCGTCGTGGTCGCGGGCGCCGGAACCTACGGGGTCTTCGTGCTGCCCGAGCTCTGGCAGCAGCTCGCCGTCGTCGGGGTCGGCCTGCTCGTCCTGGTGCTCGGGTGCATCCTTCCGTTCCTCGCCTGGCTCGCCCGGCGGACCACGATCACCACCCGGCGGGTCATCTCCCGCAGCGGCCTGTTCGCGCGCGTGCGCCGGGAGTTGCTGCACAGTCGCGGGTACGACGTGGTCGTGCGTCGCACGTGGGGGCAGAGCGCGTTCGGGTCGGGCGACGTGCGCATCAACACCGGGCACGAGCATCCGTTCGTGATCGCCGACGTGCCGAAGCCGTTCCAGGTACAGGCCGCGCTCCAGGAGCTCATGGACGAGGCGCGCTCGCACGTGGCCGACCGGCGCCGCGCGGATCAGTCGAACGCCGACGGCGACACCGTCGCGTGGGGCGGGCGCTGAGCCGATCGCAGTCCGCCGATCGCCCGATGGCGCCGTTCTTTCCACGTGGTGCGGCGGCGGGCGCCCGGAGGACGTAACGTAGACAGGTGGTCTCGTGCGCCCCCGAGCGCGAGCCGCATGATGAAGGGTTCCAGTTGGCCGACGAATGCATCCACGGTTTCGATGACGGCCTCTGCGCCATCTGCTTCCCGCCGAAGGAGCCCGAGCCCAAGCCGGTGGTCGTCGCTCCGCGCACCCGGAACGCCGACGGCACGCGGGCCGCGCGTCCGGCGCGCCCCGCCGCGCGGGTCCCGGGGAGTGCCCGGGCCGGAGCGCCCGCGGCCGGCACGCCCGTCGATCCCAAGACGGTCCGCATCTACCACCTGACCCACGTCGACAACCTCGCGTCCATCCTCGGCGAGGGCGCGCTGCTCGCCGACGGGGCCGGTGCGGCGCCCGCCGTCGACCTCTCGGCGCCCGACGCGCGCGCGTTCCGCCGTGCCGCCCCCATCGACCACGTCGACGCCGTCGTCGCCGATTACGTGCCGTTCCTGCTCTCCACCGACGCGCACGTCTGGAACGCCATCCGCACCGCGACGCCCGATCCGCGTCTCGCGCCCGGGGCCGTCGAGCGCCAGCCGGCCGACCACGTGATCCTCGTGAGCTCCGTCGCCAGCGCCGTCGGGGCGCGAACCGACACGGCGGGAACGGTGGTCGTCACCGACGCCGACGCCGCGGCGGGCGGCGTGGCCGCGGCATCCGAGTGGCCCGACGTGCTCCGGATGCTGCAGCGACTGCATCGCGAGGAGGAGGGGTCGCGCATGCTGTCCGCCGAGTTCCTCGTGCGGGAGTCACTGCCGCTCGAGCGCGTGCTGCTCATCGCGGTCGGGAACGACCGGGTCCGCGACCGGGTGCGCACGGCGCTCGACGCGGTCGGCCTCAGGACCCGCGTCGCGGTGTACCCGCCGTGGTTCCAGCCGACGGCGCTCGTGGAGGAGTGATCTCGGCGGCACTCGTCGCCGGGGCATCCGTCGTCGTCGCGGCATCCGTCGCTCTCGTGCGATCCGAAGCTTCGTCGGGCTCTTCGAAGATGGCGCGCTGCGCCTCCTCGACCCGGTCGAGGTTCGACAGGCCGTCGCTGCGATGCTGCCCGTAGACCCAGTAGCGGTAGAGCACGAATCGGAAGGCCGTGCCGAGCGCGAGGCCGACGACGTTCGTGGAGATGTTGTCGGCGAGCAGGCTGGTGTATCCGAGCCAGTGGTGGGTGATCCACAGGCAGCCCAACGAGATGAGCATGCCGCCGACGGACACGATGGTGTACTCGATGAACTCGCGCACGTAGTTCCGCCGGCGGTGCGCCCGGAAGGTCCAGTAGCGGTTGCCCAGCCAGTTGAAGACGATCGCGACGCTCGTCGAGATGGTCTTCGCGCCGATCGCGGACTGCGCCCAGTGATCGTCGCCGAAGACCCCGAGCCGCAGCAGGTTGAAGAGCGTGACGTCGATCACCAGGCCGATGAGCCCGACCACGCCGAACTTCACGACGTACGCGAGGAGCCCGTGCCAGAGGCGGGCGAAGGCGCTGCCGACTCGTGTGGACACCGCCACATCCTATGTCGTCGGCCTCGGCCTAGACTGAACGAGGCGCCCTCGCAGCGGCGCATCGACGGACGACGGCGAATGGAGTGCACGGGTGCGGGTCGGAGTGATCGGCGGCGGGCAGCTCGCCCGGATGATGATTCCCGCGGCGATCGAGCTCGGGGTGGAGCTCCGGGTCCTGGCCGAGGCCGACGGCATGTCGGCGGCGCTGGCGGCCGACCGGGTGGGCGACTACACCGACGCCGAGACGGTGCTCGAATTCGCGCGGGGCGTCGACGTGGTGACCTTCGACCACGAGCACGTGCCGCAGGACGTGCTGCGGCGTCTCGTCGACGCCGGCATCCACGTGCACCCGGGGCCTGACGCGCTCCGCTTCGCACAGGACAAGCTGCTCATGCGCGAGCGCCTCTCGGAGCTGGGCCTGCCGGTGCCCGACTGGGCGCGCGTGCAGACCACCGACGAGCTCGACGACTTCATCCGCGACCACGGCGGGTCGGCGGTGGTGAAGACGCCGCGCGGCGGCTACGACGGCAAGGGCGTGCGCGTCGTCCGCGCTGCGGCCGAGGTGGCGGAGTGGTTCACGACCGTCGCCGAGGACGGCCGCGGCGGGGCGCTCCTCGTCGAGGAGCTCGTCGATTTCCGCCGTGAGCTGGCCCAGCTCGTGGCGCGCCGACCGTCGGGTGAGATCGTCGCCTGGCCGGTCGTCGAGACCGTGCAGGTCGGGGGCGTGTGCAGCGAGGTCATCGCGCCGGCGCCGCACTCAGCCGGTCGACTGTCGGACGTGGCCGCGGATGTCGCGATCTCGATCGCCGAGGGGCTCGGCGTCACCGGCGTGCTCGCCGTCGAGCTCTTCGAGACGACCGACGATCGGGTCCTCGTGAACGAGCTCGCCATGCGGCCGCACAACAGCGGACACTGGTCGATGGACGGCTCGACGACCGGCCAGTTCGAGCAGCACCTGCGCGCGGTCCTCGACCTGCCCCTCGGCGGCACCGGCAGCCACGAGGCGTGGTCGGTCATGGTCAACGTGCTCGGCGGACCGGCCGAGGGCACCCTCGCCGACCGCTACCCCGATGCGCTCGCCGGGCACCCCACCGTGAAGCTGCACAACTACGGCAAGGCGCCGCGACCGGGCCGCAAGGTCGGCCATGTCACGGCGACCGGCGACGACCTCGACGACGTCGTCTACGAGGCCCGCGCCGCGGCGGCGGTCTTCCAGGACTGAGCGGGCAGCACGCGGCTGCGGCGTTACAGGTCGGCGTGCAGCTGCCAGACCCGCTCGGCGGAGTCGCGCCAGCTGAAGGCGCGAGCGCGGTCATGCCCGGCGATCGAGAGCCGCTCGGCGATCTTCTTATCGGTCACGACCGTCGAGATCGCCGCGGCGAGGCGATTCACGTACCCCTCCCCGGCGACGCCGACCGCAACCGCGAGTCCCGCTCCCGCCGCCGTCTCGACGTACTCGGGGATGTCCGAGTGGATGACGGGCGTGCCGAGCGAGAACGCCTCGATGAGCGTGGCAGGGTCGCCCTCCTCGTGCCTCGGCGCGATGAAGGCCGTGGCGCCCCCGAGCACGACTGCGAGATCCTCATCGGACAGCGTGTCGAACGACTGCACCATGCCGCGACGGAGTCCCGACTCCTCGGCCACGTTCGCGAGCTGCTGCTCGCCCCATTCGCGTGGGCCGATCACGGCCAGCGGAAGCTCGGGCATGCCGAGTCGTCCGAGGGCGGCGAGCACGTCGCCGACGCCCCGGTGAGGCTCGAGCGAGCCGACCGTCATGAGATACGCGCGCGGAAGTCCGAGCGCTTCGAGTCGCCGCTCGGCATCCGCCGGAACAGTGAGCCCGGACCGTGCGGCCGAGCTGATGACGCGGATGCGGTCTCCGAAGTCGTGGAGATCGCCGACTCGCCCGGCGAGGGCGTGCGTGGAGACCACGACGGCGTCGGCATGCTTCCACGCCCGCTTGAGCATCGCCCTCCGCCACGCCCCCTCGGCGGTGGACAGGGACTCGGGATGCGTCGTCGCCATCGTGTCGTGCACCGTCACGACGACCTGGTTCCCGCTCGCGCGGTCATGCTTGCGCAGCGGCGCGAACAGGCTCGTGGAGTGGATGATGCCGCCGCCCGGCGATGTCGTCAGGCCCATCTGCCACGCGGCGGCGAGCTCGCGGCGGGCGAGGGAGGTGCGGTACAGGTCGGCGAGGCCGGGCAGCTCGGCTTCGATGCGCTCGTAGTCGGCGGGGGGCGACGACGAGACGATGCCGGCGACCTCGCAGTCCACCGGGGTCGTCGCGATGAGCGCTCGCGTGAGGTCGAGGGTGTACCTCCCGATCGCGCCGGGCACCGGAGCCGCCAACTGGTCGACGACGACGCGCAGCCGTGTGGTCATGTCCGCTCGCCTCCTGTTCCCGTTCAATCTATCGGCAGCTGCTGATCACCAGCCGTGCCCTGTGGAGAGCACCGGGATGCCCCCTGCGAGCCTTCGGTGAACTGCCAGTGCGGCCGTCTACACTCATCGGGTGACTGCAGCAACCACCCCGCTCGTGGGCGTCGTGATGGGTTCCGACTCCGATTGGAACGTGATGCGCGAGGCATCCGAACTGCTCGACGAATTCGGCGTCGCGCACGAGGTCGAGGTGGTCTCCGCGCACCGCACGCCCGAGAAGATGATCGCCTACGGCAAGGAAGCAGCCGGCCGAGGCCTCAAGGTGATCATCGCCGGCGCTGGGGGCGCGGCGCACCTGCCGGGCATGCTCGCCTCGGTCACGACCCTGCCCGTCGTGGGCGTGCCCGTGCCACTGTCGCGCCTCGACGGGCTCGACTCCCTGCTCTCGATCGTGCAGATGCCGGCGGGTGTCCCGGTGGCGACCGTGTCGATCGGCGGGGCGAAGAACGCCGGCCTCATCGCCGTGAAGATCCTCGCGACCTCGGATGCCGCGTTGAGCGCCGCCCTCGGCGACTACGCCACCGCCCTCGCCGCCCTGGTCGAGGAGAAGAACGAACGGCTCAAGTCCACCCGATGAGTCTCGCCGCAAGCCCGATCCGCTTCCCGGATGTCGCCTCCCGCACGGTCATGACGCGCCGCGCGTGGTGGCTCATCGTGCTCAACGTGCTCATCCCCGGCTCCGCGCAAGTGCTCGCCGGCGACCGAAAGCTGGGCCGCTTCGGACTCGGGGCGACCCTGACGCTCTGGTTCCTCGCCGTCGCCGCCGTCGTCGTCTGGATCCTCTGGCCCACGGTGCTCTACACGCTGTTCTCGACCTCGATCACCCTGTGGGTGGTGGCCGCCGTCCTGGTGTTCTACGCGGTCCTGTGGGCCATCCTCACGCTCGACACCCTGCGCCTCGTCCGCCTCGTCAAGACCGCGCCCTCGGCGCGAGCATGGGTCGCCGCGGCGTCGGTCGCGCTCATGGTGGCCGTCTCCGGCACGGCTGCGTACGGCGCGTACCTCGCGACGACGGCGAGCGGATTCCTCTCCTCGGTGTTCGTGGCCGGACCGAGCGAGCCGCCCATCGACGGCCGCTACAACGTGCTCCTCCTCGGCGGCGACGCCGGGCCAGATCGCGACGGGCTCCGGCCCGACAGCATCCGGGTGGTGAGCATCGACGCGGAGACGGGCCAGGCCGTCACCATCGGCCTCCCGCGCAACATGGTCGACGTCCCCTTCAACGAGGACTCGCCCCTGAATTCGGTCTATCCAGAGGGATACGGAGCCATCGACGGCTGCGAGGTGGACGTCTGCATGCTCAACTCGATCTACACCGAGGTCGAGCTGAAGAGCCCCGACATGTACCCCGACGCGGTCTCGCACGGCTCCGAACCGGGCATCGAGGCGATGCGGGATGCCGCGGAGGGGATCACCGGGCTCCCGATCCAGTACTACGTGCTGATCGACATGGCGGGATTCCAGCAACTCATCGACGCGCTGGGCGGCGTGACGATCAACGTTCCCGAGGACGTGCCGATCCACGCCGACGAGACCTTCACCACCGTTGCGGAGTGGATCCCTGCCGGGGAGCAGCATCTCGACGGCTACCACGCGCTCTGGTACGCGCGGTCCCGCCACGGCACGAGCGACTACGACCGGATGGCCCGTCAGCTGCAGCTCCAGGAGGCGGTGCTCGCGCAGTTCAATGCGGCGAACGTGCTCTCGAAGTTCCAGGAGATCGCGGCGGCCGGGTCGCAGGTCGTGAAGACCGACGTGCCGCAGGGAATGCTCGGGTACTTCGTCAACCTCGCGTCGAAGACGAAGGAACTGCCCGTGATCGACGTGCCGCTCGTCCCGGACAACGGCGTGGATCCGGAGGATCCCGACTACGAGTACATCCGCCAGCTGGTGCAGCAGGCCGTGTTCCCGCCCGCGTCGGAGGAGCCGGCCGAGGGCTGAAGCCGCGCTCGTGCGTCGAGGGTCAGGTGATCAGGGCCTTCAGCCACGTGGGGATCATGCCCCGGCGTCGGATTAGGCCGTGCACGGTGCCGGTGCCGATGGCCAGGACCTGCGCCAGGCGCTGCGGGCCGCTGATCATCGAGACGACCATGACGCCGGTCTCGCGCTTCAGCACGGTCAGCGCCCATCTCGGACGACGAGCCGCGTTCCGGAGGATCAGGTCGACGTTGTTCCTGGCGATGTAGTACCGCCGGAGCGGGGAGTGGTACTGGTACGTCGCGACGCGTCCGGACCGGTGCCGCATCGGCACGCCGAACGGGCGAAGCTCGGCCCGGCGTCCGATGGAATGCCGGATGTCGGTCCCGCGCGCGATCGCGATCCGGAAGCCCCGGTCGCGGGCGCGGAGGCAGTACTCCGTGTCCACGGTGTCGATGACGAGACGCTCGTCGAACAGCCCCGTGACCTCCAGGCATTCGCGGCCGATGACGAATCCGGTCTGAATGGCCTCGGGCACGAGGCCGAAGCCCTCTGGTGACGTCCACGTGGGGAGTGCCGGCGCGCCGTTGACCGCATCGACGCACACGATGCCGATGCGGGTGATCGGGCTGGCAGCGGAGAACACGTCGAGGGCGATGGCCACGTAGTCGGGCGGAAGGTCGCTGTCCTGGTCGACGTTGACAACGAAGTCCGCGCCGTCGCCGAGTGCCCGTCGTACCCCCGTGTTGAGCGCTGACGCGATGCCCGAGTTCTGTGACAGGCGAAGCACGGTCATGCCCTCGGCTTCCAGATCGCGCAGCACTGCGTGCGCCTCGTCGCCGGAGCCGTCGTCCACGGCGATCAGCGAGTCCACCTGATCGCGCAGCGCGCGCAGCCGTGGCACCACGTCGTCGCCCGGTCGGTAGAGGGGCACAACGGCGATCACATGAGCCAAGGGAATTCCTTCCAATGCGGCTCCGGGCGTTGACGGATGCCGCGGACATTAGAGTAGTTCACGGTCGTCAGTCGAGAGGAACCGATCAGGTGAGTCAAGGGGTCGCTGCGGCCGGCTGGAGTTCGAGCTCCGAGCATCAGATGTCCGACGTCGAGCGCGACCGCGAGGCGCAGTTCGGCGTCGTCGATGCCCTGATGGGGCAGCGCGAGGCATCCACGCACGGTCGTGAACTCCCCGCGCACACCCCGATGCCGTTCTACGTGCGGTACCCGCGCGGCGCGATGCGGCGGGTGGTCGCTTCGCCGTTGGGACCGCTGGCGCGGATCGGGATTCGACGCCTCGAGCGTGAGCGGTGGCGGCTCGGGCACTTCCTCGCGCGCCGGCGCCCGGTCCACCTCAGTGCCGCCGGGATCGACGTGGCGGAGGTTCCCGGCGATGCCGTCGTCGGGAATGCGATGCTCGCATCCACGAATGCCTCCCACTTGGTGCTCGTGCGGCCGGGCTCCGAGGTGACGGCGTCCGGGCTGGCGGAGGTCCGGCGGCTCCTCGAACGCGAGCCCGGCGTCGAGCTCGTGTACGGCGACAGCCGTTCCGCGCGCGGAGTCCGTTTCCGCGCTCCGGCGTTCTCGCCGGTTCGCCTCCGCGAGGAGGACTACCTCGGGCCCGCAGTGGTGCTGAACGTCGAGGCACTCCGTACGCGAGGCGGCTTCCGCGCCGCAGCCGACGGGGCGCACGTGCTCGACATCGCACTTCGCACGCCCGCGACGGCGGTCACACGTGTCCGCGAGGTCATCGGCGTCGGACAGCCGGTCGACCGCCCACTGGAGGCGGCGGGCGACGCGGCCGCCCGTGTCGTCTCCGAGCACCTCGAACAGATCGGCGTGGCGGGAACGGTGACGACGGAGTCGGGATATCGCACCGTCGAGTACCCGGTCCTCGGCCGGCCGCTCGTCTCGATCATCATGCCGACGCGTGGCAGTTCCGGTGCGGTCGCGGGTTCCGAACGCACGTTCGTCGTAGAGGCCGTCAGGGGCATCTGCGAACGGACCACCTGGGGTGAGGTGGAGATCGTCCTGGTCGCCGACGACGCGACGCCGCAGGCGGTGATCGACGAGGTGGAGGCCCTCGCCGGAGACCGGCTCGTCCTGGTCCGCTGGAGTGAGGCGTTCAACTTCAGCGCCAAGATGAACCGGGGCGCCGCGGTCGCGCGGGGAGACTACCTGCTCATGCTGAACGACGACGTCGAGGTCGTCACGCCCGACTGGATCGAGCGAATGCTCGGGCTCGCGCAGCAGGACGGCATCGGAATGGTCGGCGCGATGCTCTTCTTCGATGACGGCTCGGTGCAGCACCTCGGGCACATCTACCAGGGCGGGGGCGCAGGCCACGTCGCATTCGGTGTCACACCGGGCGCGCTTCGGCCGCTGGCCTCGCTGACCGTCACTCGCGAGGTGTCAGGGGTGACCGCGGCGTGCGCGCTGCTGCCCGCCGACGTGGTGCGGGAGGTGGGCGGCTTCTCACCGCTCTTCCCCGGGAACTACAACGACGTCGACCTCAGCCTGAAGGTGCGGTCAACGGGCCGTTCCGTCGTGTGCACGGGCGCGGCGCGGCTCTACCACTTCGAGTCGCGCACGCGGGAGGCGACGGTGTTGCCGTCCGAGTTCGCGACCCTCGCTCGTCGATGGGACGCGCTGATCCAGCGTGACGAGTACTCCCGCGAACTCGAGCGCTGACATACCGGCCGTCGCTCCCGGCTCATTCGCCGGCGAGCACTCCCTCGCTCGCCGCTTGGGCGAGCGCCGCCCGCCAGTCGCGCATGGGCGAGAGCCCGGCCGCGGCCCACGCCTCGTGGCCCAGCACCGAGTACGAGGGTCGCGCGGCCGGTCGGGTGAACGTCGAGCTGTCGGTGGGCGTGATGCGCTCGGGGTCGAGTCCCGCCTCCTCGAGCACCGCGCGGGCGAAGTCGAACCACGTCGCCTGACCGGAGTTCGTGCCGTGGTACACCCCCGCCGGAGCGTCGGCATCGAGCATGGCGACGATCTGCGCGGCGAGGTCGGCGGTCCAGGTCGGCTGGCCCAGCTGGTCGTCGACGACGGACCAGGTCTGCTTCGACGCGGCGAGCTTCAGCATCGTCGTGGCGAAGTTGGGCCCGTGGGCGCCGTAGAGCCATGCCGTCCGTACGATGAAGGTGCCGTCGGGGTGGGAGGCCAGCGCGAGCTCCTCACCGGCGGCCTTGGTGCGACCGTAGGCGTTGATGGGCTCGCGGCGGCGGTCCTCGGCGTAGGGAGTGGTCGCGCCGCCGTCGAAGACGTAGTCGGTGGAGATGGTGACGAGACGTGCACCGGTCGCGGCGCTCGCGGCGGCCAGGTTGGCGGGTCCGACGGCGTTCACCGCGTATGCGACGTCTTCGTGCTCCTCGGCGTCGTCGACCTTAGTGTAGGCCGCGCAGTTCAGGACCACATCGTGGCCGGCGACCGCCTCGCGGACTGCCGCCGCATCCGTCACGTCGAGGTCGGCACGGGTCAGGGCGGTCACGGTCCGGTCTGCCAGCACGGCCTGCAGGTCCCGTCCGAGCATGCCGGAGGCGCCCGTGATGAGGTAACGCACGTCGCTACTGTCCCTGCGCCTGGTAACGGGCTTCGGTGGCGTCCTTCTGCGGCGCCCACCATGCCTCGTTGTCTCGGTACCAGGCGATGGTGTCCGCGAGACCAGCCTCGAAGTCGGAGAACCGCGGTTCCCAGCCGAGTTCGGTGCGGAGCCGCGTCGAGTCGATGGCGTAGCGCAGGTCGTGCCCAGGGCGGTCGACGACATGGTCGTACGCGTCCGCCGGCTGGCCGAGCGTGGTGAGGATCAGCTCCACGACGTCCTTGTTGTTCCTCTCGCCATCCGCTCCGATGAGGTAGGTCTCGCCGAGCTCGCCCTTCTCCAGGATGGTGAGCACCGCCGAGGAGTGGTCGTTCGCGTGGATCCAGTCGCGGACGTTCTCGCCCTTGCCGTAGAGCTTCGGTCGTTCACCGCGCAGCACGTTGGTGATCTGCCGCGGGATGAACTTCTCGACATGCTGGTACGGCCCGTAGTTGTTCGAGCAGTTCGAGATCGTCGCCTTCACGCCGAACGAGCGGACCCATGCGCGGACCAGCAGGTCGCTGCCGGCCTTCGTCGAGGAGTACGGGCTCGACGGGTTGTAGGGCGTCTGCTCGGTGAACCTCGCCGGGTCGTCGAGCTCGAGGTCGCCGTAGACCTCGTCGGTCGAGATGTGGTGGAAGCGCGTGCCGTGCTTGCGTGCCGCCTCGAGCAGCGTGTAAGTGCCGACGATGTTCGTCTCGAGGAACGGACGTGGGTCGTCCAGCGAGTTGTCGTTGTGGCTCTCGGCTGCGTAGTGCACGACCGCGTCGTGCTCCGCGAAGAGCGCGTCGACGAGCGGGGCATCCGCGATGTCACCCTTGACGAACCTGAAGCGATCCGTCGGGAGTCCATCGAGGGACGCGAGGTTGCCGGCGTACGTGAGCTTGTCGAGGACCGTCACGGAGTGCTCGGTGTTCGCGAGCACGTAGTGGACGAAGTTCGAGCCGATGAAGCCGGCGCCGCCGGTCACGAGGAGTCTTGACACGCGCTTCATCCTAGCCAGTCGCATCTGGAAGTCACTTGTCGCCTGCGATTCCGCAGGCCACGGCACGGTAGACTTCCGGAGTGCAAATCCGCGAACTGAGCGTGCCCGACAGCTATGAGATCACACCGAAGCAGTTCGGCGACGACCGCGGAGTCTTCCTCGAGTGGTATCGGTTCGATCGCCTCGAGGAGATGATCGGCCACCGGCTCGAGATCGCCCAGGCGAACACGTCCGTCTCGCAGCGCGGCGTCGTCCGGGGCATCCACTTCGCCGATGTCCCGCCCAGCCAGGCGAAGTACGTCACGGCCACCCGTGGGGCCGTCCTCGACTTCGTGATCGACATCCGGGTCGGCTCGCCGACCTTCGGGACCTGGGACTCCGTGCTCCTCGACGAGGTGGACCGTCGGGCGATCTACATCGCGGAGGGCCTGGGCCACTGCTTCGTCGCGCTGACGGACGATGCGACGGTGAGCTACCTCGTCACGTCGCCGTTCAATGCCGAGCGAGAGCACGGGATCGATCCGCTCGACCCCGAGGTCGGCCTTCGATTCCCCGAAGCCGCCGGCGAGTTGCTGCTCTCTCCGAAGGACCGCGAGGCACCGAGCCTCCGCGAGGCGGCGTCAATCGGACTGCTTCCCTCCTGGCAGGCCGCCCGCGACTACTACGCGGCCCTCGGCCGATCGGAGGGCTGAGTCCGTGCGCGGCATCATCCTCGCCGGCGGCTCCGGCACGCGCCTGTGGCCGATCACCAAGGGCATCTCCAAGCAGCTCATGCCGATCTATGACAAGCCGATGGTGTACTACCCGCTCTCGACGCTGATGATGGCCGGGATCAGCGAGATCCTCATCATCACGACTCCCGAGTACAACGAGCAGTTCCGGGCACTGCTCGGCGATGGCTCGTCGCTCGGCATCCGCCTGGAGTATGCCGTTCAGCCGAGTCCCGACGGGCTGGCCCAGGCCTTCATCATCGGTGAAGAGTTCATCGGCGACGAGAACGTCGCTCTGGTCCTCGGAGACAACATCTTCCACGGCACCGGCCTGGGCTCGGCCCTGCGCGAGAACACCGAGATCGACGGCGCGCTGATCTTCGCGTACCAGGTGAGCGACCCGAGCGCATACGGGGTGGTGGAGTTCGACGAGGATTTCACGGCGCTCTCGATCGAGGAGAAGCCCGCGAACCCGAAGAGCGACTTCGCGGTGCCCGGTCTCTACTTCTACGACAACTCGGTCGTCGAGATCGCCAAGACCATCGAGCCGAGCGCGCGTGGCGAACTCGAGATCTCGACGGTCAACGAGCGGTACCTGCAGGCCGGCCGCCTCCAGGTGCGAGTCCTCGACCGAGGCACCGCGTGGCTCGACACCGGAACGTTCGAGTCGATGATGCAGGCGTCCGAGTACGTGCGGGTGATCGAGGACCGGCAGGGATTCAAGGTCGGATGCATCGAGGAGATCGCCTGGCGCGCAGGGTGGATCGATGACGATCGTCTGCGGCGCATCGCTGAGCCGCTCAAGAAGAGCGGCTACGGCATGTACCTCGAGCGGCTCGCGGGCAGTCGACGCTCCTGACCGACCCCCGGCGGCTCGCGAGGAATGCCCGCCGCACCGGAACGGTGGTTCCCAACTCAGGCCCTCGGCGCTAGCGTCGAGCCGTGGGGACAACGATGATGATGTACACGACGCTCGGCGTCTCAGCCCTCGTTTCGGCATTGATGCTCGGTGGGCCGGCAGTGGCGGGGGAGCCGCAGCCCGCGCCCGGCGGGATTCCGGCCGCCACCGCGTCGCCGGGCGTGGGCGACCCGGCGAACGCCGAGGTGACAACACCGGCGACCGCACCGCCGACGGACGATCCAGCGCCGGAGCCGACGGAGACGCCTGCACCGCAGCCGCCTGAGGCGGAGGTTCCGGTGGAGCAGGAACCCGCCGACCCTGAAGGGACGGAGACGGCCACCCCAGATGGCACGTCCAAGAGCGACGCAGTGGGACCCGTCGCCGAGCGTTCCCAATCCCTGCTGCGCGAGTCGGCGGCCCTGGCCGCGGTGCCGAGTTTCACGGCCGGTTACCTCATCAGCGACTTCAACTTCTTCAACTCCTGGGCGATGACCGAGGCCGAGATCCAGGCCTTTCTCCAGGCGAAGGTGGGCAGTTGTGCGAACTCCTACTGCCTGGCGGCGCTCCGAGTCGACACGCCGAATTTCGCATGGAGTTTCGGCACCTGCGATCCGTATCCCGGTGCGCCGGGCGAGCCCGCCGCACGCATCATCTACAAGGTGCAACGCCTCTGCGGCCTCAGCGCGAAGGTCATACTGACGACCCTGCAGAAGGAGCAGACCCTCATCACGGATCCCGACCCGACCGGCGGACAGCTGCGATCCGCCATGGGCATGGCGTGCCCCGACACTGCGCCGTGCGACACGGCATACTCGGGGTTCTTCTCGCAGGTCTATGGTGCGGCACGACAGCTGACGTGGTACACGAATCCGCAGAGCAGCATGTATCAGAGCGGACGGTATGCCGTCGGCCAGGTCCGATCCATCGCATACGATCCTGATCCCGGGTGTGGGTCATCGGGTGTCTACATCAACAACATCGCGACCGCTGCGCTGTATCACTACACGCCGTACCAGCCGAACGCCAACGCCCTCGCAGCCGGGTGGGACGCCAGCAGTGACCCATGCGCCTCGTATGGGAACCGAAACTTCTGGAACTTCTACAACCTGTGGTTCGGCAATCCGACCACTGCGCCGAACCCAGCGGCAACGCGACTTGCCGGCAATGACAGGTTCGAGACCGCCGTCATGATCGCCCGTTCGAGCTTCCCATCGACGGCGCCCGTCGTCTACGTGACCGCCGGCGGCAACTATCCCGACGCCCTCGCAGCTGGCGGAGCGGCAGCCGTCGACGGAGGGCCCCTGCTCCTCGTCGATCCGGGCTACGTCCCGTCGAGCACGCTCGCGGAGCTGAAGCGCCTCGCGCCGTCGAGCATCGTGCTCGTCGGCGGGCAGGCCGCAGTCTCCGTCTCGGTCGAAACCACCCTGAAGACGGTCGCGCCGGTGACGCGCCTCGGAGGGGCCGATCGCTACGACACCGCGATGAAGGTCGCCGACTTCGCATTCGGGACGGCCACCACCGCCTATCTCGCGACCGGCATGGACTTCCCCGATGCACTTTCCGCGAGCGCGGCCGGTGGTGCGAAGAAGGCCCCAGTCCTCCTCGCGAACGGAAGCCTCGGAGCGATCGACGCGGCGACGATCGCCGAGTTGCGCAAACTCGGCGTGACGACGGTGAAGATCGTCGGCGGAACGAGCGCTGTCTCGCCTGGGGTGGAGCAGGGCATCCGGGACGCGGGGTTCACCGTGCAGCGGCTCTTCGGGGCTGACAGGTACATGACGAGCGTCGCGATCAATCGCGACGCCTTCCCGAACCCGTCGAAGGTCTACGTCGCGACTGGAACGGGCTTCGCCGATGCGCTGTCCGGATCGGCAGCCGCAGCGAAGGCGGGAAGTCCGCTCTACGTGACGTTCCCCGGCTGCGTGAACAACGACCTGAGGTCCGATGCGCTCAAGGCGACGTCGCTCGTCATGCTTGGCGGGTCGGCGGTGCTGGGCGACCAGGTGGCCTATCTGGCGGTCTGCTGACCGCGGGTACCGGTGTCGAGGTACTCCCGGAACTCGTTCTTGAGGTCGGCGAGGGCCGGGAACTGGTTGGTCTCGTGCAGGACGAACTCGACTGGCGTGTCGACCTTCGTCAGCGTCCAGCCTCGCGATCGGGCCCTCGCGCACATCCATTGGTCCTCGAGGAAGGAATACCGACGGGGGAGCTCGGTGAAGAACGACGCATCCGCGACGATTTCGACGTCGCAGACGCACCCGCCCGTGCCGACATAGTCCGCGGGGTCGCCGGCCTCGACGGGCACCCGGTCCCAGTGCGACCGACCGAGATACCGCCAGGCCCAGACCCCCGCGATGCGGGCAGGGCCGCCGGCGGCGAGCAGGTCGTCCACGAACGAGCTGGAGATGTCCTGGTCGTCGTCCAGCATGATGAACTCGCGCGAGGCCATCCCCGTCGCGGCGGCCCGGCGGGCCAGGAAGAAGCGGGCGAGGCCGCCGACGTTGTCCTGGCTCGCGACGTACTCCACGCTGCGGAGCGATCCCCCCGCCGTGAACGCGGCAATCCGGTCCCGGTAGTGCAGGTCATCCGCCGGTGCGTTGTTCCACAGCATCAGGCGGATGCCGCGACCCGTGGATTGCCGGTCGAGCTGGTCGAGGATCGCGTCGATTCGACTCGGACGGTTCCAGAGGCAGACGATCACGGCGACATCCGCCGTCGAGACCTGACCCAGCAACGTCTCGATGCGGAACCGACCTGCTGCGGAGCGGCGGACCAAGTTCCGCCAGTGCCGAGCATCGCGTCGGGCGATCGCGCCGGCGCGCCAGAACCGCAGCCGTTCGGAGGTGCGACGCCGGACGGCCGCCACCACTCGCCTGGGCACGCGAACCGTCCCGCCCACGACCCACTTCGCGACGCCGAGCGGTCCGCCGGGAATGTCGGACGGGTGTCTCACGACCTGCTCACCCAGCGCTTCCGCGCTCCCAGGCCCATGCGGAGCAGCAGTCTGACTGGCGCGTGATACCACGACGCATACCGGCGGGAGAGATAGAGGTATGCGCTGTCGTGATGGACGGCCGCCATCCTGCTGCCGTCGCGGGACGTCGAGTGCGCTCCCGTGTGCATGACCGTCGATGACGGCTGATAGCGATTGCGCCATCCGGCTTCGCCGAGCCGAGCCCCGAGGTCCACATCCTCGAAGTACATGAAGAACCTAGGGTCGAACCCGCCGATCTGGTCGTAGGCGGCGCGCCGAACGAGCAGGCAGGCACCCGAGAGCCACCCCGCATCACGCGCACGGGTCGCGTTGTCGTACTCCACCCGATAGCTCCGCGACCAGGGGTTCGAAGGCCAGATCCGACCGAACACCGCATGACCGACGCCCGCGCCGAGCGACGGGAGGTTCCGCGCGGAGGGATATACGCTGCCGTCGGGATCGAGGATGCGGGGGCCGACGGCACCGACGGCCGGATCGGCATCGGCTGCCGCGACCAGCTCGTCGATCGAACCGGGTTCGAACACCACGTCGGGGTTCGCGATGAGGACGTATTCGCTCGGCTCCGAGGCCTCGACCCCGGCGGCGATGCCGGATCCGTATCCTCGGTTCTCCCGGAGGGGGATGAATCGAGCGTCGTATTCCGCGGCCAGCTCGCGTTCGCGGTCCACGGAGCCCGAGCCGTTGTCGACGACGACGATGCCCGGGGAGTCGACACTGGCGGAGCGCAGGCTGGCGAGGAAGGGGCGAAGTGTCTCACCGGTGTGATAAGTCACGGTCACCACGAGCACGCGAGATGTCATCCGAGTCGTGCCCTCGCATTCATGCGGCGGGACCCAGGTCGACGAACGCGGGCCGCGCGTAGCTCGCGCCCACCGCGAGGTCGTCACCCGCAGCGTCGAACGCGCACGCCTGCGCCAGGTCGACGATATGGCGGCCCGAGTGGTCCATCAATGACACGTTCACGAAGTACTTCCCCGCGCCGAACCGGAGGTCTTCCAGCACGAACTTGGCGGTTCGGCGACCGTCCGCGGGTGGCAACTGCAGTCCCATCCGGCGCGTGGTCGTGCCGTAGATCACCTGCCCGAGCGAGGTGTCGATCTGGATGGCCACCAACCAGTCATCGGTGGGGCGAAGGAATTCGAAGTCGACCTCGATCTCGAGGTCGTCCCCGAGGTGGACGTCGTCGGCCGGGCCACGGCCCACCGCGCTCGCGATCGCGCCGTGGATGATCGCCTCTCGTGGCTTCTCACTGGAGTCATCGCCATGGATGCTGCTGACCCGGCGGTCCTCCAGGATGTCGCGGAAGCGTGCGACGGCTTCGCGGGGCTCACCGTCGTAGTCGACCTTGCCCGCGTTCAAGAGGATCGCCCGGTCGCAGAGTTCCGTCACCTGGCTCAGGGTATGGGTGACGAGCACGATGGTGCGTCCCTCGTTCTGGAACGACCGGATCTTGTCGAGGCACTTCCGTTGGAACGCCTCGTCGCCCACGGCGAGCACCTCATCGACGAGCAGCAGATCCGGATCGGTGTGCACGGCCACCGCGAAGGCCAGCCGGACGTACATGCCCGACGAGTAGAACTTGACCTGGGAGTCGATGAACTCCCCGATGCCCGAGAAATCGAGGATGTCCTCGAATCGTTGCTCCGTCTCGGCCCGTGAGAGGCCCATGATCGACGCGTTGAGGAACACGTTCTCGCGTCCGGTAAGGTCCGGGTGGAATCCGGCTCCGAGCTCGAGCAGCGCTGCGATGCGTCCACGACGCTCCACCGACCCCGACGTCGGGTCGATGATGCCGCCGATGACCTTCAGGAGCGTCGACTTTCCCGACCCGTTGTGCCCGATCAGGGCGACCGTGTGACCGGCCTGGATGGTCGCGGAGACGCCGTCGAGGGCCCAGAAGTCCTCGCGGTGTCGGCGCCCCGCACGGCCGAGCGTGACCAGGCGCTCCTTGAGCGAGTTGTCCTTCCGCAGGACGAAGCGCTTCGTCACATCTGCGATGCGGACGACGTCGGGTCCGTCCGAGGCGTGCACTGACATGCTCATTCTCGTTCCTAGAGGGCCTGGGCGAAGTTGCCCTGCAACTTCGTGAACACTCGCTGCGCGCCGAGGAGCAGCGGGATGCCGATTGCGGACGCGATACCCAGCCGGAGCATGAGGTCGGGCGGATACTCCGCCACGCCGGTACCCGCCGTCCAGAGCGATCGCTGGAATGCGAGGACCCCGAGGGTGATCGGGTTGTCGGTGTAGATCTCCAACAGCAGGCTTTCGCCGAGAACGTCCTTGACCATGGACCAGGAGTAGACGATCGGAGATGCCCAGAGGAGCAGGAGCAGCAGCACCTCGACGAGGTACTGGATGTCGCGGAGGTAGACGTTCACCGCCGCGAGGAGCAACCCGAAGGCCGTGCCGTAGATCAGCAGCACGAACAGTCCGGGACCGAAGTAGATGAGCTCGGGGCTGATGGGGAATGCACCGAGCGCGAGCGTTGCCAGAAGCAGGAGCCCGAGCTGGATCGCGAAGTTGAACAGCGCGCCGCCCACCACCGCGAGGGGGAAGACCTCGCGCGGCAGGTAGATCTTCTTGATCAGTCCGGCGTTGCCCACGATCGAGGCGGTTCCGCCGGACACGATCTCGCTGAAGAGCCCGTATGCCGTCAGACCGGTGAACACGTAGATCGCGAAGTCGGGGATGCCACGCTCCGCCGACAGGAACTTGCCGATCACGATGTAGTAGATCAGCAACTGCGTCAATGGTCGGACCAGCGTCCACATGAAACCGAGCGCGCTGTCCTTGTAGCGCGACTTCAGGTCGCGTCGGACGAGGAGCGCGAGCATCTCACGGTGCTGGGCGATCTGGCGCAGCGAGTTGATCGCGCTCCGTTGCTCGCCGGAACCGATCACCTCCATCGGCTGCCGGGCGAGCGCTTCGAATCGCTCTTGAGCTGTCATGGGGTCCGGTCTCGTTCAGCGAATGGGGTACCGCGCAAGTATAGTCAGCGGGCCTGCGCTGCCTGTTCAGCCGCCCTTCGCTCGTTGAGCAGCCGGATGTTGCCGCGCTCGGCTGCGAATCGGCCGGGACTGAAGCGGCTCAGGTGGGTGACGACGGATGCTGCGGCCACCCGGAAATCGCCGTGTCCGCTGGAGCGCATCCGAAGGCCGAGATCCACGTCCTCGAAGCCGTTGGTGTAGAGCGGATCGAACCCCCGCACGGCGGCGAACAGATCCGCGCGCGTGGCGAGCGCGATCGCTGAGGGGAGCTCGATCGCGCGATCTGTCGTGGGTCGTTCCACCACGGGAAGGGGGAGTTCCTCGCCGTCGACGAGTCGGAACCCCGCATTCTCCACCGCTCCATCGGGATCCTCGATGATCGACTGGACGGCATCGGCGCCATCGTCGAGCGCGGCGAGGAGCGGAGGCAGCCAGCCCTGGTGCACCTCGGTGTCGTTGTTGAGGAAGACGACGCGGGCGCCCCGCGATGACGCGAAGGCGAAGTCGGCGCCGAGCGCGAAGTTCAGGTTGCGCTCGCGGAGGATCAGACGGATCGAGGGGTTCGCGCTGAGCGCTGCAGCGATGATGCCGGTGACCGGGGCGGGTGACCCGTTGTCGAGGAAGACGAGTTCGAACCGCGTGCTGTCGCGATCGGCGAAGAGGGCCCGCACGGCCCGGAGGCTCGCCCACCAGTCGGCGTAGGTCAGCATCACGATCGAGACCAGATCGCCGTCTCGCGTCGGAAGATCACGCTCGATCGCCCGCCAGTCCAAGAGGTACTTGGTGAGCGAGCGCTGCTCCCAACCCGTGACCTCGACCGTGCTGATCCGTCCGGTGTCCATCGAGGCGGTGTAGGCGACACCGACGAATGGAAGGAGTTCGAGCCGGCCGATCTCCGACAGGCGGATCACGAGGTCGTAGTCCACCCATCGACGAAGGGATTCGTCGAATCCACCGATCCGGTCGATCGATTCGCGACGCGCGACGAGGGTGTTCAGGTCGACGAAGTTACCGCCGTGCAGGAGGTCCTCACGGCCGCCGTCCAGCGCAAGGTACCGGTGGATCCCCTCGTCGTCGGTCATCTCCACGACCGAGTGCACGGCCACCGCGTCGCCGCGCTCCAACGCGGCGACCGAGGCTCCGAGCAGCTCGGGCAGCCAGCGGTTGTCCGAGTCCAGGAATGCGACGTAGCGACCGCGCGCCGCCCTCAGTCCGATGTTGCGAGAGGCGGACACACCGCCGGCCGACGCTCGGAGGAGCGTGATCCGGGGGTCCCCGGCCGTGTACCGGGCGACGACGTCGGGCGTCGTGTCCGTGGATCCGTCGTCGACCACGATGAGCTCCCAGTCGGGATACGTCTGGGCGAGAACCGATTCGATCGCGGCGCCGACGGTCGCCGGTCGATTCCGCACCGGCAGGACGATGGAGACAAGCGGTCCGGACGATGCCGTCTCCACAGCTCGTGCCGTCCAGGACTCGACCAGCCTGGGGCGGGTGTGCTGGACCCGCTGCCGATGCCAGCGGGTGAGGTCGATGGCGATCCGCCGTGCTTCGCCGAGCGTGGGGGTGCCGGAGCACAGCTCGTGCACCGGCAGTGGTGTGTTCGCGTCGGCGTGGGCGAGAAAGGCCTCGAGCGCCTCGCGCATCGTAGGGACGCGGGTGGGGAGCGCGCTCGCGTCGAACCACGGCGAGCTGCTCGCCGCAGGTTCGGCCCCGAAGAACATGGAGAGGAAGGTCGAGTCGCCCCCGCGGCCGGTGTGGAACGAGTACCACTCGTTCTGGAAGAGGGGGGTGACGGACAGTCCCGCTGCGGCGCCCTCGTCGAAGAAGTGCGTGGCGGCAGCGCGCCGGTTCCGGAAGACCGTGCCGGCTTCCGCCGAATAGAACTCGAGGTCCAGCACGGCGGAGCGGGCGATGCGGCGGATCCGAAGACGACGCTCGGCGCGGACGAGCGCGGCATCGGCGGCGGGGTTCCCGCTCATGCGAACGCGGAGCCCCGGCCAGAGCCGTCGCAGTCTCGCCATCGAGAATCGCGCCATCCGGGCCCCTTTCATGTACGGATACCGTAGCCCACTCGGTGGTGGCCGGGCTCCGAGGCCGTGAGAGAGTACTCAGGTGACTCAGACGACGACCAACTCGACCGACAGACGCAGCTCGTCGAAGCGGCTCGTCGGCGGTCGGGCGTGGGTGACACGAGTTCTTCCGCCGGCGCTCCTCGTCATCGCGAGCCTGCTCGTGGGTATCGTCCATGTCCCCCAGCATGAATCCCTCTCCCCGATCGACGAGTACGTGTACGTCGACTACTTCGACAAGGTTTTCGACCAGGGGGTGGTCCGGCACGGCGAGGAGGTGGGCGACTTCGCGCGACAGGAGCTCGGCTGCAGGGGTCTGCGGATCCTCCTGCCGGTACCCGACGACCGCTGCACGACCGCGGAGTCGATCCTGTCCGACGACAGCCGGTTCCCCATGGCGGGCATGACGTCGGCCGATATCTACACCCCGCTGTACTTCGCCGTCACGAGGGCGTTCGCCCAGCCGCTGCTCTGGACGGGGGTCGTCGATTCCCCGACGCAGGCCGGCCGGCTGGTGGGCACGCTGTGGCTCGCGGCGGCCGCTCTGCTCTTCTTCTTCGCCCTGAGGCGATTGCGACTGGGGCCGTGGTCCTCGGCGGGGATCACGCTGCTCATCGTCGGGTCGCTGCCGGCCTACTGGTACACGACGTACCTCAGCACCGATGCCCCGACACTTCTCGCCGGTGCCCTGATGCTGTTCCTGGGCATCCGTTTCGTGCAGGGCGACCAGTCGGGGTGGTGGTTGGTGGCGGCGGCGCCCATCGTCATCTGGCTGAAGTTCCAGAACTTCGCGGCGATCGGTGCGGTCGCGATCTCGCTGGCCCTGCTCGCCGTGTACACGTCGCTGGCTTCTCCTCGCGGCGGCAGATGGCGGTCCCTGCGCACCGATCGGCGGCTGCTGGTCGCCATCGGAATGGTCGTGGCGGCGCTCCTCGCCCAAGTGATCTGGGTGATCATCCGAGAGCAGCTCTCACTCGGAGTCTCGCCCGAGCAGAACACCGAGCAGGCCCTCACCGTCGACGGCCTCCTCGGCCTCGTCTTCAAGTACGTCTCCTCTTCGGGCCTCGGCGTCGGCGCACCGAGCGGGACGGCGATCGTCGCGTCGTGGATCTCGCAGTGGGTGGCGGTGGCGGGCGTCCTGGGGCTCGCGGCGGTCGCTCGCCCCGGCACGCGGACCTCGGCGCTCGCCTACGGAACACTGCTGATGGCGCTGGTCGTGGGCCCCCTGCTCGCATTGTCGATCATCGCGTCCACGGGGGAGTACTTCGCGCTGCCCGAACGGTACGGACTCTCGCTCTACCCGATCTTCATCGGGTGCGCGGCCGTCCTCGTGCGGCGGCGACGAAGCTCCACGGTCGTGCTGGCCGGGCTGGGAGTGCTCAGCTTCATCTGCGTGCTGCTCATCCCCGCGGTCTGAATTCAAGCCCCGGTTCGAGACCGCCGCCGCGCCACCCACCGAAGCGGCCTCGTGATGCGCCACGACGTGCTCTGCTCGAGGCTCTCGATCCGAATCCGCATCGCGTTCCGCTGCTCGGCGCGGACGGACCGCACGCCGCGGTCCGCCGCCGGCTTCGGAGCGCTGCAGAACTGGACGAGCGGCTGGAGCACATTCGACCAACGCATGCGCTCGGCGTAACGACGGACGTTCTCGCGGAGCCGGGCAGTCTCCATTTCGCTGTACAGGCACTCCTCCAGTGCCGTCGAGAGCGCGTCGACGTCCTCTGGCGGCACCACCCGGCCGAGCTGCTCGCTCAGCACGATGGTCGCGAACGTGTCGTGGTCGGTGCTGACGATCGGCAATCCGGCCCAGAGATAGTCGAGGATCCGCGTACGGAAGCTGAATGCGGTCTCGAGGTGGTCGAAATGGGTGCTGACGCCGAGGTCGGCGTCGAGGAGGTAATCGGCACGCTCGTCGTAGGGAACCCAACCCTCGTTGAAGAAGACGACCCGATCGAGCAGGTCGAGCTCGACCGCGACTCGTCGTGCGTTGACCGACATCTCCATCTCGGGGACGTTCGGATTCGGGTGCGCCACGCCGAGGAAGAACAGTCGAAGGTCGGGATGGCGCTCCGAGAGCTGATGCACGGCGCGGATGAGGGTGATCGGATCGAACCAGTTGTAGATGCCACCGCCCCAGATCACCACCTTGTCCGTCGGTGCAATCCCCTCGACGGCACCCTTGATGCCGTGACGACGCTGCACCGGGGTCTGGTCGCCGATCCCGAACGGAGCGACGGCGAGGAGCGACCGGAGCGTGTTGTCGGCGTCATAGCTCAACGGGTTGATCCGGCCGAGGGCCGCCATCTGTCCGAGCCAGAAGTCGCGCTGCTTCTCGGAGGCGCAGAGCAGGAAGTCCGCTCGTTCGATCTGGGCGTTGAGCACCTCCGTCGTCAGCTGGGAGACGTGCTGGCGATCCTCATCGGTGAGGTATCGCGTCTGCTCGAGCACTTCGAGGTGCATCGGGTCGTAGATGTCCGCCACCAGCACGTACTGCTCGTCCGCCAACCACGGGTGGCTCGCCATCACGTGCCCCTGGAAGACGACGGCGTCGGACCACTCGGCGTGATCGCGCAACGAAGTGTCATCGGCGAAGGCGACCTCGAAGTCGGGATGCGAGAGATCCGCCTGCTGGGTGGAGACGAGACGGACTTCGTTCTGCTGTGCCAGAACCTTGGCGATCTCCAGTGCGCGGATGGCCGGGCCGGCCATCTGCGCGCCGAGGGAATCGGGTGTGCAGACCAGGATCCGCGGTCGTGGTTCCTGATTCGATGCGGCGTTCTCGCTCTTCGGCTCGGTCACCGCAGGGAGACTAGCACGCGGCGGGCGTCGCCAAGCTGAGCTGGGCACCGTTGCTAGACTCCAGATTCGTCGCCGCCCCCAGAAAGGCCCGAATGCCGCCCCTTCGATCGCCGCGCATCCGCTCCCGTTCGGCCGACGACCCTCGATCGCCGCTCCCCGCGTGGCGATGGCTCATCTTCCCCGGCATCGTGCTCGTGATGCTCGTCTCCATGGTCGCGGCAGACCTGAACGGATCCTCGATCGGCGCGTTCTCCGAGTCCCCGTCCGAGCACGGGCTCCTGCTCGGTCATCCGCTCGGCGTTCGCAGCGACGAGTACCTCCTCGAGACGCCGAACGCCCTCTCATCGGCGCAGCAGGGGATGCCCACGTCCGCCTGGATCGGCCTGGCGGACGTCGACCAGGCGGTCGCCGCCGGCGGAGGACCGACGCTCGACTGGTCGACGTCGCTGAAGCCCCAGGACTGGGGATTCGTCCTGCTGGACCCGAGCCATGGCCTGTCCTGGAACTGGTGGTTCCCGTTCGCGGTCTGCCTCTGGGGCACGTTCGCCCTCATCGGGCTCATCACCAGGCGTCCCGGGCTCTCGGCCGTGCTGGCGATCGCCGCGACCTTCACCCCGTACTCGGCCTGGTGGATGCCGGACCTGCTCGTTGGCTTCGCCGCGCTGGCGGGTGCCGCCATCATCGGGGCGTGGACGACCTCGAGCAGGGTCGCTGCGGCCCTCCTCTCGGTGGCGGCCGCATGCTCCGCCGGTGCGCTCGCACTCGTCCTGTATCCCCCGTGGCAGTACTCGCTCGCACTCGTCATCGTGGCGATCTGCCTCGGTTTCGCGCTGGATCGGCGCATCGCGTGGCGACGTGTGCTCTGGACGTCCGGCATCGCGATCGCGGGCGCGGCGGCGGTGCTCTCGGTGTGGATCGTGCAGCACAGCGCGGCGGCGGCTGCGGTCGCCGGAACGTACTACCCGGGGCAACGGCGCACTGTCGCCGGCGGCGGGTCCCTGGCGGTGATCACGGGCGCGCCGCTGAACTTCTGGATGGTCGGCGACGCCGGTGCTTCGCTCGGAGCCGGGGGGGAGGGCGGTCAGTTCTCGAACCTCTCCGAGGCGGCGTCGAGCTGGATTCCGTTCCCCGTGCTGGCGCTGGTCGTGGCGGCCGCCATCGGGCTCGCGTGGCGCGATCGACGTCGCCGGCGGGCAGCCGGCGTCCCGGTCCCATCCAGGGGCGCGGATGATCAGGTGCCCGAGCCGGTCTGGACGATCCTGCTCCCAGCTGGTCTCATCGCGCTGCTGCTCGCGTGGACGTTCCTGCCGCTCCCCTCGTGGTTCGGGGTGATCACGCAGTTGCAGCGGGTGCAGCCGTCGCGCACCACGTTGGCGATCGGCTTCGCTTCGGTGCTCATGATGGCCGCGGCCACGGCGGTCCGCTCATCGCCTCGGGTGTGGAGCTGGCCATGGCTGGGCGCGGCCGCCGTGATCGGCGCCGTCGGAACGGTCTGGTCCGCCGAGAACCTACCGTGGAACGCCGAGCTCGTGCCGACCACGCTCGCCGCACTCAGCGGGTTCGTCCTCACCGGGCTCTTCGCGCTGCTCCTGTGGAAACGATGGGCGATTCCCGCGGCGGCCGGTCTCGCAGTCTACGCCTTCGTGAGCTGGTCGCTCGTGAACCCGCTGCAGCAGGGTATCGCCCCGCTTTCCGATGACCCGTTGGTGCGAGAGCTGCATTCGGTCGCTGACGCCGGCGAGAATCCCCGAACGCTGGTGTTCGGCGACCTCGCGACGGTCGCGCGCGCGCGTGCCGCCGGCTTCCAGAGCGTGTCCGGCACGACGCCGTATCCCGATGCGCAACTCATGGGCGAGCTGGCGCCGGCGCAGGAGGAGCTCTGGAACAACTACGCGCAGTACGAGTGGACCCCGGATCCGGACCCATCGGCGGCCCGGATCGAGCGGGTGACCGGGAGCCTCATGCAGCTGTCGATCTCCCCGTGCAACCCGGTGGTCGCCGAGCGAGCCGATCCGGCATGGGTGGTCTCGGAGACCTCGCTCGAGGACTATGAATGCCTGGTCCCGCTGACGCAGGTCGACGGCGTCGGCGACGCCACCCTGCACATCTATCGGTTCGAGTCGCCTCGGTGACCGCGCGAGCGGCGGCTTCCGATCCGGGGCGGCCTCCGCTCCCGCGCAGGACGTGCGTCGTCAGCGGGGAAGCGCGGACTCCACGCGCGCACCGAGGAACGGCGCGAGCGACATCGCATACGTGTGGCTCACGTGGTTGTCGTCGGCGTACACGACGACGCCGCCGATGACCGTGTAGCACGTCGACTCGTCGCAGTACGCGTCGGTGAGATCGACCAGCGGGACACGTCCGCCGAGGGCCTTCAAAGCCTGCGTTTGCGGATCGTCCACGAATCCCGATGCCTTGGGGATGGCACACGGAGCGGAACGGACCGTGCTGGCCTCGAGACAATTGGGGATGTTGACCCGGCTCGTTCGGGGGATATCGCGGACGGCGACGACCGTCTTCCCGGAGTCCATGACCCGGCTCCACGTCGCTTCGATGTCGCTGGCGTGGAGTTGCGAGGCCTCCGGCACGCCGTCCTCCGCATATCCGCTCGTGAAGCTCGTGTAGACGACGGCGTCGATGCTCTCCGAGGAGACGAGCTCGTCGGTCACGCGTGCCGACCAGTCGGCGCACGCCTGCTCTTCGATCGGTGTCCTGGAACCGATCTCGACCGGTGATTCGGAGAGGCCGGGGCAGCCGAAGCGCACGAAGGTCGTCACGCGCCATCCCACTTGTCGGAAGTACTCGTCGAAGGCGTCGATGAGGGCCGCGGCGTGCGAGTCGCCGACGAGGGCCAGATGCCCAGCCGTACCGGCGGGATCGCCGTACTCGCAGGTGCGCCACGCCTCCGCGAGTCCCGTCAGGCACCAATCGGGGTCGAGGTCGTGGGCCGCGAACGCCAAGTCGGTGCCGGGAGGAAGGGCCAGACGATCGGGGCAGTCGCGCCCGCCGAGCATGGCGTTGGCGCCGAAGCACTCGGCCTGCGTCGCGAGCATCTGCTCCGCGACCGCTGCCGCGTTGTCACGTCGCTCCTCGATGGCCGACACCTGCACGGTCGCGACCATGATGAAGAGTGCCGTGCCGGCCGCGGCGAATGCGAACGCGACGCGGCGGTGCTGTACGAAGCCGCGCCAGTATCTGAAGGGATCCTCGATGAGGTACTTCGTCGCGATGGCCAGCACGATGGCCGCCCCGACGATTCCCACGCTCTCGGCGGTCGAGTAGGACCGGGCGAACATCACTGGGAACGCGATGATGAGCGGCCAATGCCAGAGGTAGATCCCGTACGAGAGGTCACCCACCGATTGGACGGCGCGCAGCCCCAGCACCCGCCCGGGCGCCCTCCGGCCGCTCGGGTTGCCGGCAGAGATCACCGCGAGGGCGCCGAGCACGGGGAACATGGCGACCCAGCCCGGAAACGGCGATCCTCCGTTGAGCAGGAGTGCGCCACCGATGATCACGCCGATGCCCGCCCATCCGAGCGCCCCGCTCGAAACGAGCCGGGTGCGACGGAGTCGCGACAGGAGGTGGGGCGCGGCGGCGGCGAACATCGCGAGGAGCCCGCCGGCAGCGAATTCCCACGCGCGGGCGAAGGTGTCGAAGAACGCGAACGGCTGCGCCACGGCGGTCGCGATGACGGAATAGGTCAGTGAGGCCCCGAAGACCCCCACCAGGCTGATCGAGATCCATCGACGGCGCGTTCGCGCGCTTGGCGCGGTCCCCCGTCGACCGGAGGCGACCTTCACAAGAGTCAGGACGACGGCGATGAGCAACGGCATCACGATGTAGAACTGTTCTTCCACCGACAGCGTCCAGAAGTGCTGCACGAGAGTGGGGCGATTCGCCGCGTCGAGGTAGTCGATCGACTCCGTTGCGAGCAGCCAGTTCAGGACATACGCGGACGCCGCGCCGATCTGGCGCAGGCTGTCCTCCACGACCGAGGGCGGCGACACGAGCAGGGTGAAGACGCATGACGCGGCGAGCACGGTGAACGCGGCGGGAAGGAGCCGCCGGATCCGTCTGGCCCAGAATGTGCTCAGCGCGACGCGGCCGGTGCGCTCCACGTCGCGAACGAGGTGGGCGGTGATCAGGAAGCCGGAGATCACGAAGAAGACGTCGACGCCGATGTAGCCGCCGGGCAATCGGGCGGGCCAGAGGTGGTAGAGGACGACCAGCGCCACGGCGAGTGCGCGAAGGCCCTGCACTTCGGGCAGGAATGCCGCCCGATGCCGGTGGCGGGCAGGCCGACCCGACCCTATCCACGAGCGTTTGGCACGTGCCGGCCTGGGCTGTGCGCTTTCGACTACGACCACGTCGGCCCTATGCGGCAGTCGCGCCATGGCGCAGCGTCGGGACCGATCGAGGCGTCGGATACGGCGCGCTCATCGGTGACGGCGTTCTGCCGCACCAAGTGGACCATCGATCGATGATCGTTCTCCCTTCAGGTGGTGTCACGGGATTCTAACGAAGGGATCCGCCGCTGAAAGACCACGCTCATGGCCGGTCGGATCAGCGGCTCGCATGGTGCGAGGATCCGGCTTCCTCAGTGGGGCCTGCTGCCGTCGGCGGTGCGCTGCCCCGGTGTTGGTCGGTCGCCGGCCGGGTATTCCACCAGATCCAGAGAGCGAGGGCAGCCACGGTCGCCGCGAAAATGAGCGGCGAAGCGAGAGTGCCGCCCGGCGGAGCCCAGGCGGGGGCGCGGACGAGTTCGCTCCAGTGGCTGGGCCACCCTGCCGCGTACCGGCGCAGTACGTGGATGAACGCATCGAGCTGCGCGAACGCCCACGCCGCGGCGACGATCGCGAAGAGGCGACGCGCCGACCAGGCCTCGAATCGCTCCCCGACCGCATCGTCGAGCAGGGCGGCCGCCACGATGACGAGGGCGGCGAACGCCGGCATGGTGTAACGGCCCTGCCAGATGTACCCGCCTTCCGCCACGTAGACGGCCTGGACGAGTGCGGGGAGGAGTACTCCGGCGCCCACGAAGCCCACAAGGACCAGCAGGCGTCGTCCGCGCAGTGCCGCCAATCCGAACGCGACGAGCCCTCCCACCAGCGCTGACCAGAGGAAGTAGGAGAAGGCGGGCGCCGACGTGTCGTTCCAGCCGAACTCTCCGACCACGCCGCGCGCGAAGTCGAACGTCCGCAGCACCATCTCGACGAAGCCGGCGAACGGGTGGGTGCCGACGCCGGGGAAGATCGCATCGGCCTTGTCGTCGGCCATTCCCGTGCCGAGCGAGTTGCTTCCGACGGTCCAGGCCACCGCCGCTGCGGCGGCGACGGCGGTGACGATCGCCGCGACGCGAACGGGCGTCGTCGCGAGCAGGCTCCGCATCCGTGTCCAACCGAGCAGCACCAGGGGCAGGAGGATGCCGACCGCAAGCCACATCGGGCTGATCCCGCGCATGTTCAACGCCACCACCGCACCGACCGCGATGACGATGCAGTGCGCCCTGAGCTGCTCGACGTTCCGGCCTGTCGAGATCGACACGATGCCGACGACGACGGCGAGCGTGCCTGCGACCTCGGGACCGCTCGGATTCACGACGCCGCCCAGGAACAGCACCATCGGCGTGACGGCGCCCAGCAGGCCGAGCATGGGGATCACGCGACGGGGCCAGCTGCCCACCACCATGAAGCTGAGCGCGAGGAGGCCCGAGGTGAGCAGAGCGCTCGCGAATCGCATCGCGTAGATGCCGGCGTCGTCACCGAGGATCAATGACGGCCAGCCGACCAGGAGGTAGTACAGCGGGTTGTAGAGGCCGGCCGTGGTGCGCGCGTCGACGAGTTCGTCGGGATCGCCCGGTTCGAATTCGCAGTCCGCCGGACGCTCGGGGTGGAACGCGAAGCAGGTCCTGGCGTGGGACCGCGCGATGGAGTTCGGGACCTGCACGATCTCGCCGAAGCCGGTCGTCTCTCCGACGAACTGGCCTCGCACGACCGAGGCCGCCTTCACCAGGTGCGCCGGCTCATCCGGCGCGGCGCTGATCGGCGTCGCGATGGCCCAAAGGGTGCACACGGCGCAGAGGAATGCCCAGGCGACGACGAACCGAACCCAGATCGAACGCTCGAACGGTCCGCTCGCCACTGAGTCCTCCATCGTCCGCCGATGCCTCGCGTCATTCGATTCGCCGCGGCACGGCTGGGTACCGACCGACGCTGGTGCGAAGAGTCGAGTCGCTCGCGCTCGAAAGTCGATCCGCGCAAACGACCTCAAGGATAGGCCAATCCGCGCTGCTCATCCTCGCATTCGGCGTCGAACGGTTCTCGATCCCTCCCGATGCGAGTCGGGAAGTGATCATGCTGCGCGGCTCCCGTAGACTGAGTGCGCTGAGCGGGTGAGTTGCGCCCACGTTTCGTCAGCGCCGATGGACAGTTCGCCGGCGAATGGAAGCTGCTTATGACGTCGACCGAGACCGCCGGACTGCTCCCCGAGAAGGTGCGCTGGGCAGCACCAGGATCCATCAGCGAGGCGCTGGCCGGACACCGCAACTCGCTCGGAGTGATCCGCCTCGTGCTCGCGACGATGGTCATCTTCGATCATGCGTTCCCGCTCGGCGGATTCGGGCCGAACCCGAGCCTCGGCTGGTCGCGCGGCCAGGAGTCGATCGGAGGATTCGCCGTCGCCGGGTTCTTCGCGATCTCCGGATACCTGATCGCGAAGTCCGGCCTCAACTCCGACGTGGTGCAGTTCCTCTGGCGGCGAGTGCTGAGGATCTTCCCCGCCTTCTGGCTCGTGCTGCTCGTCGGAGCCGCCATCGTGGGGCCGATCGCCTGGACCGTCAGCGGTCGCTCGCTGAGCTCGTACCTCACGTTCGGCCCGGGCGGCCCGGTGGCGTACGTCATTTCGAACGCGGACCTCACGATGCGCCAGTGGGGCATCCACGACATCTTCATCGAGACTCCGTACGGTCAGGTCGTCGATGGCAGCGTGTTCAACGGATCACTGTGGACCCTGGTCTACGAGTTCGGCTGCTACCTCATCATCGCCCTGTTCGTCCTCTTCGGAATCCTGCGGCGTGCACGGCTCGTCGTCGTCGGGGTGACCGTCTTCTACTTCATCATGGAGATCGTCTCCATCGTCGCGCCGGGAACAGCCGGACAGGTGTTCCCGAACTTCGGAGACGGCTACACCCTGAAGCTGGGCCTCATCTTCCTCATCGGTTCCTGCATCGCGCTGTACTCCAAGGAGATCGTCTTCCACGACGGGCTCGCGCTGCTCAGCATGGTGGTCGTCATCGCGACCCTCCGCACGGGCGGCTGGACGGTGATCGGCTACCCCGCATTCGCCTACGTGCTGCTGTGGTTCGCGGCGCGGCTGCCGAAGTCCATGCAGTGGATCGGTGCCAAGAACGACTACTCGTACGGCATGTACGTCTACGGGTTCCTCGTGCAGCAGAGCACCGCGGCGCTGGGGCTGTACAAGCTCGGCTACCTGCCCTGGGTCGCCATCACCATCGCCATCGCTGCCGGCTGCGCCTGGGTGAGCTGGCACGCGGTCGAGAAGCATGCCCTCGCACTGAAAGACTGGGGTCCCGGGCGAGGTGTCCGGTACTGGTACGAATCATTCCTCGGCTGGGTGCGTGCGATCCGGGGGCGCCGGGCCAGGCCCGCCGCCGACGCCGGTGCGAAGCCCGATCTCGACGTCGGCTAGGCTCGTGGGGTTGTCGAGGTCCTGAAGGGGAGTGCACGTGGCTGAGTTGGGAACCGTCCTGGTGACCGGGGGTGCCGGATTCATCGGTACGAGGATGTCCCAGTTGCTCGCCCACCGCGCCGACCGCTGGGTCGTCGTCGACAACCTCCACCCGCAGGTGCACGCAGAGGCCGTTCGGCCATCCGACCTCGCTCGCGAAGCGGAGCTCGTCGTCGCCGACGTCACGCAGCCCGAGACGTGGGACTCGATCGTCGCCGACACGCGACCCGACACGGTGCTGCACCTCGCTGCCGAGACCGGCACGGGTCAGTCGCTGCACGAGGCCAGTCGCCACGCGAACGTGAATGTCGTGGGCACGACCGAGATGCTCGACGGATTCGGTCGCGCCGGACACGTGCCGGCGCACTTCGTGTTCAGCGGCTCCCGAGCCGTGTACGGCGAAGGCGAATGGAAGCGGGAGGACGGCACGGTCTTCCGCCCGGGTCAGCGATCGCACGCGCAGCTGGAATCCGGCGAATGGGACTTTCCCGGCGCACGATCCCTGCCGAGTGCTGCGGCACGCACGTGGCCGGCGCCCACGAGCGTCTACGGTGCCACGAAGCTGGCCCAGGAGCACATCCTCTCGGCATGGGCCGCGGCTCGCGAGTCGAAGCTCACCGTGCTCCGGTTCCAGAACGTCTACGGTCCCGGCCAGTCGCTGTCGAACCCGTACACCGGAATCGTCTCGCTCTTCTCGCAGATGGCACGTCGCGGCGAATCGATCCCCGTGTACGAGGACGGCCTCATCACGCGTGACTTCGTCTACATCGATGACGTCGCCTCGGCCGTCGCCGCGGTGGTGACCTCGCCGCCCGACGCGGGCGTCAGTTGGTACGACGTCGGGTCCGGTACCGGGACGTCCATCCTTGAGCTGGCCACCCTGCTGGCGGAGTACCACGGCGCTCCGCGGCCGCACGTGAACGGCGCCTTCCGCGACGGCGACGTGCGGCACGCGTCCTGCGACATCTCCGACACGCTCGAACATCTCGACTGGCGCCCCGAATGGCCGGTCGAGCGGGGCATCGCCGCGCTCCAGGAGTGGATCGAGCGCACCCTGTGAGGTCGGGTGTCTGAGGGGCAGGGCACTCGCTCAGGCGCATCGTGGGTACTCTTCGCCACGGCGATCGGCGGAGGCGCCGGGTACGTGCTCTCCGCGCTCGCGGGCCCGCTGCTCGGGGGCGTCGCCTATGCGTCCTTCGCGATCTTCTGGTCGGCGCTCTACCTGATCGTCAGTGCGGCATCCGGTATCCAGCAGGAGGTGTCGCGCAGCGCGCATCCGGTCGAGCTCGACGCAGCGACCCCCGTGCCGCGGAATCGCAGCTATGCGCGACGGTTCGCCCTCGTCGCGGCGGCGACGGTCGGCGTCGCGGTGATCCTGACCTCACCGCTCTGGCTGTCACGCGCGCTCGGACCCGAGTGGGTCTCATTCGTCTGGCCGCTCGCATTCGGCGTCGCCTCCTATGTCATCGTGACGGTCTACGCCGGCGTGCTGTACGGTCTTCGACTCTGGCGTCCCATCGCCGGACTCATCATCATGGACGGCATCCTGCGACTGGTGCTCGTCATCGGGACGATGCTGGTCACCGACGACCTGGTGCTCATCGCCTGGGCCGTGGTCATCCCATTCCTGGCGGCGCCGCTCCTGAGCTGGCCGTTCACCAGGAGCTCCGTGGTCGCGCGATACGACCTCGACGCGGCACCGCGCCGGCTGGCGGCCAACTCGGCGAAGACGGTCGTCGGTGCCGCCGCGACGGGCGTGCTGGTCAGCGGCTTCCCGCTGATCCTCGGGGCGACCACGAGCGGCGCGCAGGCCGCCGAGTTGGCGGCCATCGTCTTCGCGGTGACCCTCACCCGTGCCCCGATCGTGGTGGTCGTCATCGCGTTGCAGAGCTACCTCATCGTGCGGTTCAAGACGCATCGCGATGCTGCCGGCCGTGACGCCGCGCGGCTCATCCTCGTGATCGCCGCAGCTGCGGCGGTCATCTCGCTGGTCCTGCTCGCCTGGGGGGAGTCCGTGTTCCGGCTCGTCTTCGGCGAGGAGTTCGCGCTGAACGGGGCGTTGCTCGCCGGCATCGTCGGCTCGGCGGCCGCGATAGGAGCGCTGTGCGTCACCGGCCCACTGGTGCTCTCACGGTCGCGTCACGCGCTCTTCACGGCCGGCTGGGTGGTCGCGGCGGTGGTGATGGTCGTCGCCCTCATGCTTCCCCTCCCGTTGGAGGTCCGCGCCGTCGTCGGGCTCTGGGCGGGCCCGTGCGCCGGGCTGGTCGTGCACCTGTCTGGCCTGCGGGCGCACGGCCGGCGTGCCGTCATGACGCCCTGATCGTCCGCCGGTCGGGAGCACCGTGCTGAATCGCCGGCGACGCCGTTCAGCGGGTGCGGTCGTTCTGAACTCGCTCCTCGAGCTGGTCGATCCGGAGGGCGTGCAGTGCGGATTCCTCGGCGAGCACCCGCACCTTGTCCTCGAGCCGGGTGAGTTCGGCCGAGTGCTGGATGTTCACGAGGAAGAGGATGAACAGGCTCAGGAAGAAGATCAGGTTGGTCGGGATCTCGATCCCGACCACTCCGGCGGCCCACACCAGCACCTGCGGGAAGACGCCGATGATGAGGGCCAGGACGCCGGCGATGAGCCACCACACCGCGTGTCGCTCGCGCAGGCGTCGCCGGCGCAGCATCTCGATGACGACGATGAGGGTGACCAGGGCTGCGAGGATCCCGAGGAGATAGGTCGCGACGCTCATGCGCTCACCACGGCCGCCCCCATGGATTCACGAGGGCGCAGGAGCGCGATCACGAGGGCCATCGCGGCCCGACCGAGGTAGGCGGTGGACTTCAGCGGATTGTGCGACGGGACGCCGCCGGTGCGCGCGCGCATGGCGACGGGAACCTGGCGCACGGTGCATCCGGCCCGCAGCGCGATCACGAGCGACTCGATCGTGTCACCGAGGTACTCGGCCGGGTAGGTGCGCGTGAAGAGCTCCAGCGCTCGCGGGCCGGTGGCGCGGAATCCCGAGGTGGTGTCGGTGAGGCGGGTGTGCGCGAGCCGGCTCAGCGCAAACGCGAGCACCGACATCGCCCATCGGCGCGGCCCGCGGACGGCATACGACCCCTCGCCCGCAAACCGCGCGCCGAGGACGACATCGGCATCGTCGAGCGCGGCGAGCAGGTGCGGCACGTTCGCCGGATCGTGCTGGCCGTCGGCATCCACCTGGACCACGTACTGGAAGCCGTGCGCGAGCGCGTACTTGAAACCCGCGCGCATCGCGCCGCCCACGCCGAGATTGAACGGGAGCACGATCACCGTGGCGCCGGCCCGGCGCGCGATGTCGGCGGTGCGGTCGCTGGAACCGTCGTCGATCACGGCGATTCGCGCGCCGGGGAGCTTCTCGCGCACCTCGGCCACGACGTCGGCCACCGAAGCCTCTTCATTGAGCGCGGGCAGCACGATGAGCGTCTGCTCGAGGCGGGAGGTCATGGTCCGATCCTACCAATCGCGCTCGCCGCGCCGGGCCGCACCACTAGGAGCCGAAGACGTGCTGGAGGAGGGCGCGCCGGCCGGCGGAGTTCCGGGCGCGGAGTGCGGCGGGGAGCTCGCTGGCGGCGTTCAGCCGCGACGTGAGGTGGTGCTTCGCCGCCGTGGCCGCCCGCCGCCAACCCAGCTCCGTGCACGCCGCAGCCGTCTCGCGGAAGAGCGTCGCCTCCTGCTTGAACTTGGAGCCATCGGGGCCCGTGACCGCCGAGACGGAAGTCGAGTGCCGGCGGTACTCGAAGCACACCACGTCATCGAGCACGAGCACGCCGCCCGCCATGGTGATCTGCATGAGCATCGCGAGGTCCTGCACCACGTCGAGGTCGGTGCGGAACGTGCGCGACCGGAGCTCGTCGACACGCCACACCAGCGACGGGAAGTACGTCCAGTTGCCTCGGAGCAGGCTCGTCGCGAGCGGCTCCCCGGACAGCGCGCGCGTTCCGCTGCCCTTGGCACGGTAGAGCGACTTCACCCGATCCGCGAGCGGATTCGACGGCGCCCCGTTCTCGTCGATGACGGAGACGCCCGGCTGGATGATCGCGGCGTCGGGTCGTGCCGCGATGATCTCCTTCACCCTCGACACGAAGTTCGGGCGGAGCACGTCGTCGCAACCCATGATCACGGCGAACTCGCTCCGCATCAGGCCGATGCACTTGTTGTAGTTCCGACTCGGCCGCAGGTTCTCGGTGTTCCGGATGTACGTGATGCGTTCGTCCTGAAGCGACTCGAGCCATTGCCCCGGACGCAGGTCGGGGTAGACGTCGTCGACCACGACGAGGCGCCAGTCGGGGTCGCTCTGCGCGAGGACGCTCTCGACGGCGCTGCGGAAATGATCGAATCGACCGTAGAACGGCATCATGATGTCGAAGGGCACTGGTTCGGGTCCTGATCGAAGTCGAGGGCGGGGACCATCCATGCTCCCACAACCAGTGCCCCGGACCGGATTCGCCTAAGCTGGAGCGGATGTCTGTGCACGAAGGTGGATCCGACGGAGCGCCCTCGGCCTCCGCTTCCATGGCGATTCGCGTCGCGCTCTCGATGCTCTCCCTGGTGCCCGGAGGAATGGGCGGCAGCGAGACCTACGCACGGCAGCTGTCCCTGGGCCTCGGGCACCGACGAGATGTCGGGCTGATCGCGGTCGTCCCCGGCAACGCCGCGGGATTCACCGGGCTCGCCTCTGAGCAGGCGGTGCCGTCGGTCGTCGCGAGGGACTCCACCATCGGACGGCTGGTCGGAATCGCGGCGGCGAGGTTGGCCGGGCGGCACGTCCGGCGCGGCCTGGACGATCGGGAGGTGGTGCACTACCCGTTCACGATCCCGGTGCCGCGCCCCGCTCGCGGTCAAGCCCGGGTCATGACCGTGCACGACGTCCAGCACCGGGACCTGCCGCACCTCTTCTCGCGTGCCGAGCGTCTGTTCCGCGTGTTCGCGTACGAGATCCCCGCCCGTCGCGCCGACCTCGTCATCACCATCAGCGAATTCGCCCGCGACAGCATCGTGCGCCATCTGCGGGTGCATCCCGATCGCGTGCGGGTCATCCCGCTCGGCGTGGACGCGGCCTCGTTCTCGCCGCAGCTCTCCGGACGTGAGCCGTTCCTCCTCTATCCGGCGCGAGGATGGCCGCACAAGAACCACGCCAGGCTCTTCGAGGCCGTGCGGATCGTGCGGGAGACGTGGCCGGAGCTCCGCCTGGTGCTGACCGGTGGGAACCTCGATGCGCTCGGCCCGGTTCCCGAATGGGTGGACGTCCGTGGGCTCGTTCCCGTTGAGGAACTCCACGACCTCTATCGCCGCGCGAGCGTGATGGTCTTCCCCAGCCTGTACGAGGGATTCGGACTTCCGCCGCTCGAGGCGATGGCGTCTGGATGTCCGGTCGCGGCATCCGATGCCGGCTCGATACCCGAGGTCTGCGGCGACGCCGCCGTGCTCTTCGACCCGACGGACCCGAGGGCCATCGCGCGGGGCATCCTCGAGGCGCTCGATCGATCCGACGACCTCGCCCGGCGGGGCCTCGAGCACGCGGCTCGCTTCACCTGGGACGCATGCGTGGACGCCCACATCAGCGCGTATCACGACGCAGTCGAGCTCCACCGCACGGTGGCCTGAGGGCCGGACCCGCCCTCAGCGAAGCGACGAGGAGCGTCTCGGAAGGGCTACCGCCGCGTTCGCGTGCGGGAGCGGCCACGCCTCGATAAACGTCGCTCGCCCAGGGTCGTGTCGCCCGCGCGACCCAGCACGGTGACGACGTTCGACGACGAGAGCACGACGGGGAGGTCGGGGAAGTACAGCGCCTTCGCGATCGCGCCGATGCACTTGATGATCACGCCGGCAGTCCAAGCGTGGAGTCCATGGATGACCGAGGTCTGGAAGCCCCGTCGTCTCGCACCTCGGATCCGAAGGATGGAGAGCCCGGCCTCCGCGGCGTAGAACTCGAGTTTCAGGACGCCGATCGCATTGACGTGCGTCACATCGCCGTGCTGGAACGGGTTCCCGATCCAGCTGTCCGCGTTCGGGAAGCGCAGGAGGATCACGCCGCCTTCCGCGAGCTTCGCGGACAGCGACCTGAGGAAGGCGACACTCGCCTCGGGAGGGACGTGCTCGAACACGTCGAACGCGGCGACGAGATCGAACGATCCGTCGGGAAGGGTATCGAGCTCGTCGGCTCTGAACGCCTGGTAGCCGGCAGCGCGGGCGAGCTCCACGAGTTCGGGCAGCAGTTCGGTGCCGGTGACATTCCAGCCCACGGAGCGGGAGAATGCGAGGAATGCCCCGTTGCCGTAGCCGATCTCGAGGACCGAGGCCGGCGGGTGGAGTCGACCGAGATCACGCGTCTCACGTGCGAAGTAGTCCTTGTCTCCGCGCGTGAGGACTCCGAATCCGTCGGCGCCCCATCCCTTCCAGCCCAAGTAGCCCGACATTGGTTCCGAGCGATCGTCCGGCCGCATGCCACCTCATCTCCGTCACCCGATGGTCGCACACGGGACCTCGCTCGCGGTATCGGGTCAGCGCTGCGAAGTGAGCCGAGTGGATTCGTCCAGCGGCGGAGTTCGTAGACTATGCAGCAACGGTGCCTCGTCGCCAGCGGAGCGGCGGCCCAGCCGCCCTCCCTGCAGAGCTGAAAGAGATACGTTGACTGGACTTCCCGGCGGCTCGGACGACACCGCAGTGCTCGAGGAGCAGGCCCGCGACCCCCGGGCCCGACGAGGATCGGCCTCCGTCACGTTCCTGTCGGCGTTCGCGGTCTTCGCGCTGCTCGGCATCCTCTGGTCGCTCGCGTCGCCCGTGTTCAGCGTTCCGGACGAGAACGCCCACGCCGTGAAGGCCATCGCCCAGGTTCGCGGCCAGGTGATCGGGTACACGCTGCCCGGGGTGAAGCACATCGTGGTCGACCTGCCGGAGGGCGACGAGTACCACTCGCACATGATGTGCTTCGCAACGCGTCCCGGGGTGCCTGCGGGCTGCAACGGCATCGAGCTCGGGGATGAGGGCGGGCAGGACTGGTTCAACACCTGGGTCGGTGCCTACAACCCCATCTACTACTACCTCGTGGGGTGGCCGAGCCTCATCTTCGACGGCAATGCGGCGGTCTACTCGATGCGGATCGCGAGCTCCCTGTTGGGCGCCGCATTCCTCGCGTGGGCGTTCCTCACCGCAGTGACCGCCCGAGGCGCCCGATGGATGCCGCTCGGCGTCGCGTTCGCCGCAGCGCCGATGAGCATGTACCTGATCGGCGGCGTCAATCCGAACGGCGTGGAGTTCGCGTCGGCCGTCGCCGTCTGGGCGGGGGTGCTCACGCTGCTGCAGACATTCGAGGACGGCGCCGCTCGCCCCGGACTCTCACGGACCGCGCTCTGGAGCGGCGTCACCCTCGCGTCGATCATGCTCGTGAACGCCAGGGCGCTCGGCCCGCTGTGGCTCGTCATCATCGTCGCGCTCTGCTTCCTGGTGAGCGGGTGGGTACCGGTGAAGCGGCTCTTCACGACCGGCCGGACCTACTGGTGGCTGGCGGCCATCGCCGCCGGCGGGCTCTTCTCGCTCGGCTGGACGCTCTCCGGCGGGAGCCTCTCGAACCAGGCCGAGGCATCCGATGCGCCGCTCGTCAACGGCACCTTCCTGCAGGGGTTCGCGCACACGATCCGCACGACGCCCGACTACGTCCAACAGGCGATCGGCTACTTCGGGTGGTTCGACACGCCGTTGCCGGTGTGGACCTACTGGCTCGTCATCGCGCCGTTCGCGCTGCTGGTGCTGCTCGCCTTCGTCGCGATCCGCCGCCGAAGCGCGCTCTCGCTCATCACCGTGGTGATCGCGGCGGTGCTCGTGCCCGCGCTCGTGCAGGGCTACAGCGTGCACCAGACGGGCATCATCTGGCAGGGCCGGTACGGCCTCTTCCTCTACCTGGGAATCACCGTCGTCGCGGGATGGCTGCTGAGCCGGGATGCTCCGGCCGTCCAGGTCCTCGCTCCGCGCGCCGCGTGGATCGCAACGTCGCTCATAGCGTCGTACGGGGTCCTCGCCTTCGCGCTGGTCCTCGTCCGGTACGTCATCGCGAAGGCTCCGTTGGCCGAGATGGTGACGGCGCCGCAATGGCAGCCGCCACTCGGGTGGCCCGCCCTCGTGGTGGGCTACGGACTCGCATCCCTCGCGTTGATCGCGCTCGTCGGCATCGCCACAGAGCGGATCGCGCGCCGCGATGCGATCGACCGCCCGTCGCGTGCGGTGGCGCCCCACGTCGAGGCCCCGGTCCGTGGCTGATTCCCGACGGCACGAGCCGCGCGTCGCGATCGCCTACGACTGCCTCTTCCCGATCGACACGGGCGGTGGCGAACGGGTGTACCGACGCATGGCCGAGCTGCTCGCCGCTCGCGGCGCCAGCGTCACCTACGTGACTCGAACGGGTCGCAGGCCCGGCCCCGGCGCGGAGTTCGCGGTCGCCGGCGTATGGAGCGGCGAGATCGCCGATGCCGACGGCACCCGCACCACCTCGAGCGCCGTCGGGTTCGCGCTCGCCCTGTTCCGCCACTTCGTGCGTCACCGGCGGGGCTACGACCTCGTCGTGGTCGCGGCGCTGCCGGTGCTCAACGTGTTCGCGGTTCGTCTCGCCCTGCTCGGGAGCCGCGCCGTCGTGGCGACCGACTGGCTCGAGATCTGGTCGTGGCGCAAGTGGCGCGACTACTCCGGGCTCGGCGTCGGGACGATCGCATTCGTGCTCCAGTCCGTCGGCGTGCACGTCGGGCGCATCCAGACGGTCAACAGCGGCTTCACCGGAGCGCGGCTGCGCAGATACCGCCGCCGTGCGGATCCGATCGTCCTCGGCCTCGTCGACCTGGTCCACCCATCGTATGCGCCGGCGCGGCGCGAGGGAGCGCCGACCGCGCTCTTCGTCGGACGGCACATCCCCGACAAGCGACTGGCCTCGCTGCCGGCTGCGATCGCGTCGGCGCGATCGGTCCTGCCCGATCTCGAAGCCGTCGTCGCCGGCTCGGGCCCCGAGACCGGGGCGGCGCGCCGGGCCGCCGAGCTGGCCGGCGTCGCCGACGTGATCCGGTTCGCCGGCCGTGTCGGAGAGGGGGAGCTCGAGGCGCTCCTCGCCGATGCGGCGGTGCTCGTGAACCCGTCCGCGAGGGAGGGGTTCGGCCTCGTGGTCGCAGAGGCGGCGTCGCACGGGACGCCCTCGGTCGTCGTCGCCGGCGAGGACAACGCCGCGGCGGAACTCGTGGTCGACGGCGTCAACGGATACGTCGCCGCGTCGGTCGACGCCGAGATCCTGGGCGACGCCATCGTCCGCGCCGTCCGAGGCGGGTCCGTCCTCCGACGATCCACGTCCGAGTGGTTCGACCGCGAGCGACGCGAGCGGTCGCTCGGGCGGTCCGTCGACGAACTCGTCGCCCGGTGGCGGGCGATCAGCGGCCGCTAGCCTCCACGTCCTCGAACACCCGGACCAGCGCCGCGCGGGTGGCTTCCGCCGTCGCCTCCCACGAGAATCGGGCCGCCCGGGCCAGGCCGGCTCGCGACATCTGCTCGCGCTCGTCGGGCGCCTCGAGGAGCGCCCGGATGCCCCGTGCGATGGCGTCGGCATCGGTCGGGTCGACGTAGAGGGCCGCTTCGCCCGCGACCTCGTGCATGACCGGAAGGTCGGAGACGATCACAGGGCAGCCGCGGGACATCGCCTCGAGCGGCGGGAGTCCGAAGCCCTCGAACCGCGTGGGGAAGACGAGCGCCGTCGCCTCGCCGTAGAGGGCCTCGAGCTCGTCGCGGGAGAGCCAACCGCGGAGGTCGACGAATCGCGCGAGGCCGAGACGCTCGACGACCGGAGCGAGCGGGTCGTCACCGTGGCTACCGGTGATCGTGAGACGTGGCCGATCGGGAACGGGTATCCGCGCGAGGGCCTCGAGGAGCGTCTCGAAGCCCTTGTGCGGCATCCGATTGCCCACCGCCAGGAGCAGGTCGTCGCGGCGCGCGCGAGGCGCAGTGGTGTCGAGCGGTCGCGAACCCGCGAGCGGCGTCACCGTGATTCGCCGGGATGGGACACCGAGGCACGCGACGAGGTCGTCGCGCGAGGCGCCGCTGACGGTGAGGAGCGCCGCAGCGGAGCGCGCCGCCGTCCTCACCATCCACCGGAGGGCACGGGCATGGGCCCCGGGGACGAACTCGGGGTGGCGGAACGCGAGCAGGTCGTGGACGGTGAGGACCACCGGCACGCGAGACCGCCATGGCCCGAAGTTCGCGGGGCAGTGCACGAGGTCGGCGCGCTCGCGACGGGCCGCCCGGGCGACGGCGAGCAGTTCGCCCCGTGCCCAGGCCACTCGATCCTCGCCGCTGATCCCGGAGTCGATGACGCGTCCCGGGAACCACGACACGTCGGTCGCCGCGAGCTCGGTCGATGCATACCCGACGTACTCGAACTCGGGATCGTCGACGGAGAACCGCGAGTAGACCTCCCGGACGTAGGACTCCATGCCGCCCTTGGTTCCGGTGAAGAACAGCAGGTCGACGAGCACGCGCCTCACGCGTCACCACCCGCGTCCACCGCTGCGGCCTCGCGAATGCCGCGCGCGAGGCGCCGACGGCGGGCCACCTCGTACACGACCGCCGAGGCGAGCTCGGCCACCAGGAGGCCGAGGAACACGGCGGGAAGGCTGTGCAGCGACAGGCCGATCGCGGCCAGGGCGAAGGTCAGCACCGAGACCGCGGCGCGCAGGCCGGTGACCAGGCGCACCTCGCCCGCGCGGCGAAGCGCCGCGAACGGGATCGTCGTCGCCAGCGATGCCGCACGCCAGGCGCAGGCGAGGAGGAGCGGCACGAGGGTCGCCGACTCGGTCCAGGCGGTGCCGAACACGAAGCCGAAGACCCCGGTCACCTCGAGCACGAGCAACGCGACCACGGCCGCCCCAACGGATGCCGCGGACACGACGATGTCGAGGCGCGAGTGCTCCTTGAGGAGCCGCAGGCGGAGGAAGTTGAGCGGGATTGCGAGCAGGCCGGACACGGTCGAGATGGAGGTGAACAGCACCGCATCGGCCGGACCGAGGAACGCGAGGATCATCGCGTTGAGGAGCGGATACACCGCGCCGGTGATGGCGGTGTCGGCGACGACCCACCCCATCACGGCCGGCTCGGGGCGGCTCGCGTGGTGCGTGACGGGCATGCAGCGCACGCACGTCGCCGCCGCGATGCCCACGACCAGCGGGATCAGTGCCCACTGCTGGTCGGCGAATCCGGCGAGGACTCCGACCAGTGCACCCACGCCGACGGCCACCGACGCCACGATCTCGCGTCGATCGAGGCGTTCTGCCACCGAGACCCCGCGACCCACCTCGAGAGCGGCGATCAGGATGGGCAGACCGACGGCGAGGGCGACGGCGTTCGGCGGGATGACGGCGAGCACGATGGCGGTCACGACCGAGATGGCGGCGAGCCAGAGAGGGAAGACGACGCGACGCTCGGTCGCGGCGGAGCTCAGGCGGGACTCCACGACGACCGCGAATGTGAGCTGACCTGCGAAGGTCGCGACGAGCACGGCGACCGCCAGGAATCCCTGCTCGTCGACCGTGAAGAGGCGCGAGGAGATCGAGACGGTCGCCGCGGGGATGACGGCTAGCGACACGCCGCCGAGGAGCGTGATGAGGCTGAGCGCAGCACGGCGGAGGCGCAGCGGCCCCGGCATCGGCTCGGTCATCTCGTCACCGCCGTCGTGGGCCCGCCGAACGCCCGCCCGAGTATGCCCTCGGATCGCCCGAGGAAGACGGGCCACCCGTCGCCGGGGGTGTTGGTGGACCGGTGTCGCAGTCCGAACGCGAGTCCGCCGGACACGAACGCGAATCGCCACCACCACGGGTACGGATGCCGCGCCACCACCCGTCCCATGCCCCGGCCATAGGCTCGGAGCTTCCGTCGCCGTTCCGCCGTGGACAGCCCCTGGGGGTCCGACACGCCGCCCACAGCGACGTCGGGTGGAAGCCAGTGGAATCCCGCGGCGAGGTCAGGCCGGAGCGCGGCCAGCCGGAGCAGCAGGTCGGTGGCCTCCCCGGCCTGCCAGGGACTCGGCGCACCGGTACCGAGGTCGGGATCGAACCCGCCGACCTCGTCGAACACCGACCTGCGGATGAGGAGGCCCATCTCGATCACGCTCCAGGCGTTCCAGCGGTCGAGGGGGGTCCCCGCCGGCGGCAGCCGGAACTTCGGTCCGTGCTCGTCCGCGACCGTCAACGCGCCCACCGCGATGCCATCGGCCGCCCGGCGGATGGCATCGACGCTCCCGTCGGGAAACCAGGTGGTGTCGTTCGGGAAGTGAAGCAGTCGATCACCCGGGGGAAGCGCGGCCACGCCGGCATTCCGACCGCGGGACGCTCCGCGTTCGGAGGTCGTGACATCGATGACCGTGCCGGCACCGCGGTACCGGTCCGCGAGCGCTTCGACCTCCTCGACGCGGTCCTGCGCGACGATGACGACGCGGTCGTCGGCTCGGAGTTGGGGGGCGAGGGATCGCAGGAGACGCTCGAGCGGTTCGGCACGGCCGAGCGTCGAGACCACGAGACCCAGAGACATTGCACCCATTCTGTACGATGGGGACGCTGCCCCGCGTACGACAGGACCCCTCGCCATGCCCACCTCCACCGAGACGATCGAACTCTCGATCGTCATGCCGTGCCTCAACGAGGCCGAGACGCTCGCCGTCTGCATCGACAAGGCACAGGGATACCTCGCCCGGAGCGGGGTGATCGGCGAGGTGATCATCGCCGACAACGGCTCGACCGACGGCTCCCAGGACATCGCACGGGCGCATGGAGCCCGCGTCGTCGACGTGCCCGCGAAGGGGTACGGCAGCGCGCTCATGGGCGGGATCGACGCCGCGCGCGGCGAGTACGTCATCATGGGCGACGCCGACGACAGCTACGACTTCTCCAAGCTCGACCCCTTCGTCGAGCGGCTCCGGGCCGGAGACCAGCTCGTCATGGGCAACCGTTTCCGAGGCGGCATCGCCGAGGGCGCGATGCCGCCGCTGCACAAGTACCTCGGCAACCCGGTGCTCTCCTGGATCGGTCGGGTGCTCTTCAGGTCGCCGATCAAGGACTTCCATTGCGGACTCCGCGGGTTCAACCGTCAGGCCATCCTCGACCTCCACCTGCAGACCACCGGCATGGAGTTCGCGAGCGAGGTCGTCGTCAAGTCCACGCTCGGCGGCCTCCGGGTCTCCGAGGTGCCGACGACGCTCGACAAGGACGGCCGCAGCCGCCCGCCGCACCTGCGCAGCTGGCGCGATGGCTGGCGTCACCTGCGCTTCCTGCTGATCTTCAGTCCGCGCTGGCTCTTCCTGATTCCGGGCGCGGTCGCCTTCTTCCTCGGCCTGCTCGGCACGCTGTTCATCAGCTTCGGGCCGATCATCCTGGGCGACGTGGGCTTCGACGTGTCGAGCCAGGTGTACCTCGCGGCCCTGACGGTCGTGGGCTACCAATCGGTGCTGTTCGCCATCCTCACCAAGATCTACGCGCAGCACGAGGGATTCCGGATACCCAGGTCTCGCAACTTCGACCGGCTCGAGCGACGCATCAGCCTCGAGAGCGGAGCGCTGGTCGGACTCTTCCTCTTCCTCATCGGTCTCGGCATCGCGATCGGCCAGTTCGCGACCTGGGCGGCGAGCGGCTTCGGCTCCCTCGACCCCTCGAGCACGATGCGCACGGCGGTGCTCGCCGCGCTGCTGATGATGCTCGGCGCGCAGACCATCATGGCCGGCATGTTCCTCGGCGTGCTGAACGTGGGCCTCAAGCGGAACCGCTGATGTCCGCCGAGACGGCGCCCCGGGTCTCCGTCGCACTCGGTACTCACAACGGGGTGCGCTTCCTGCCGCAGCAGCTCGAGAGCATCTTGGCGCAGACGTCGCCGGTCAACGAAATCGTGCTCAGCGACGATGCGTCGTCAGACAACACCACGGCGCTGGCGCGGCAGGTCGTCGCCGCTCACCGGGCCGCGACGGATGCCTCGACGCCCGAGCTCGTCGTCCTGGACAACTCCACCGCGCTCGGCGTGACGGCGAACTTCGAACAGGCGCTGCGGGCGGCATCCGGGGACCTCATCGCCCTGTGCGACCAGGACGACGTGTGGCATCCCGACCGCGTCGAGCGTGCGCTGCGCGAATTCGCGGCACGGCCGGGCCTCGATCTCGTCGCGGCGGAGGCCCGGCTCGTCGACGACGCCGACGAACCGATCGGCTCGTCGCTGTTCGAGACGCTCGGCGTCGACGATGGACTTCGCCGTCGGTTGGCCTCGGATGCCGCCTTCGAAGAGCTCCTCAAGCGCAACGTCCTGACCGGCGCGACGATGATGGTCTCGCGGTCGCTGGTCGAGCGGGCCGCTCCGTTCCCGGCGAGCTGGGTGCACGACGAATGGCTCGCCATGGTCGCGTCCGTCGGTGGCGGCATCGCCGTGGTGGCCGAGCCGCTGATCGACTATCGCCAGCACGGTGGCAACCAGATCGGCGTAGCCCGCCTCGGGCCGGGCGGCAGGGTCGCCCGGCTGCGTGAGCCGCGCACCGAGCGGAACGCCAAGCTGCTCGCCCGGGCCGAGGACCTCGCCGAGCGCCTTCCCTCCATCGCCACGGGCGATGCGCACGTCGAGTCCGAGGCGCGTGCGAAGCTCGATCACGAGCTCATGCGACAGGCCATCCCGCCACGGCGCCTGCGGCGCCTGACGCCAGTGTGGCGGGAGTGGCGCTCGGGCGCCTACAGTCGCTACGGCCGCGGAGCGCAGGACGTGCTGCGCGACCTCGTGCAGCCGGTCTGACACCATTCGTTCGAAACAGCGCGCCGGCGGTCACGCGAATCAGCCGAGCCGCTCCACCGTCGGCGCCGGCGGCCGCCCCGCCGCGAGCGCGTCGCGCCAGCTCATGTCGCGAGCGGCCTTCACCGCGCAGACCACGAGGAGCAGCCAGCCGCCCTCGCCGAGGGCGAAGCTCTCGGCGAAGCTCGTCACCGCGATGACGACGAGCATGAGCGCCGGCCACACGTACACGACGCTCCGTCGGGTCGAGGCCAGCAGCCACGCGCGCACGAGGGCCACCCCGACCAGTCCGACGAAGAGCAGCAGGCCGATCACGCCGACCTGGAAGTACACGTCGACGTAGGCGCTGAGCGCCGATCCGTGCGGACGGCCGGTGGCGAGCTCGATCCACGAGTACGGTGCGGTCTCTCTCCAGGAGCCCACCCATCCCCATCCCTGCAGCGGGTTGAGGCTGAGGTACCGGGAGAGCTCGCGCCAGACGTCGAGCCGCACGTCGAATTCGGCCCGCGCGTCGAGCAGCTCGATGATGCGGATCCTGAGGATCCACGCCGTGACGAGCGCCGCGATCCCGGCGACGAGCAGGGCGATCTGCCAGCGCCAGCGCGTCGCGGGCGCAGCACGCCGCAGCCCGTAGAGCGCCGCGGTCGCCACGCCGGCCGCACCGAGCGCGATCCACGTGGTCGGAGACCCGGCGAACACGATGCAGAAGGCGGCGAGCACGATCGACGCGACGGCCTTGCCTCGCGTGATGATCTTCGTGCGCCATTCGACCACGAAGGTGAGCAGCGCGATGAGTGCGACGAAGCCGAGCAGGTTCCGCGATCCGAACAGGCCCTGGATCGGCCCGAGTCGCGCGAGGTCGCCCTGGATCCCGAGGATGCGGATGGGCACGTCGAGCAGGATGCCCGAGAGCACCTCCAACCCGATCGACACGGCGAGGAGCATCCGCATGACGTCGCCGAACGCCCGCACGATCTGGATGGTGTCGCGCATGAGCGCCACGTACACCCCGAGGAAGGCGAAGGCGATGAGATAGGCCACGCGGAGCGCCGTCGCCGCCGGGGCATTGGCGCCGGGCCCGCTCCAGAGCACGGATGCCGCACACCACCCGACGAACACGAGGATCGTGATCGGGAGGATGCCGTACCACTCGACGGCGCGCCAGCGGGCGACGAGCGACAGGGCGCAGAGCGCGAGCAGGCCGCCGAGCGCGGCGAGGAGACCAGGCCAGCCGATGAGACTGCGTACGGCGTGCGTGGTGAAGGCGAAGCCGACGACGATGAGGGTGAGGGCCTGGGCGAACCTGGCGGAACCGGCGAACTCCCGCAGGGCGCGCGCGAGATGCGCACCGCCGGCGGCATCCGTCATCGAGCGACCTCGGGCGGCGGCATCCGGGAGGCGCGGACCGGCGGGGGAGCGGCGGGGATGGGCTCGGGGTCCCACTGGCGCTGCTTCGTCGACCAGGCGATCGCGATGAGGAGCAGCCAGCCGCCCTCGATGAGGAGCCGGCTCTCCGCGAGGCTCTGGCCGATGAGCGCGACGAGCAGGAGGAGGGGCACGAAGGACGCCGCGGTGTGCGGGAGCAGCCGCCCCGTCTCGTCGCGCGGTCGATCCACCGCCAGGAACCACGAACGCCACAGCGCACCGATCACGATCGAGGCGAAGGCGATCACGCCGACGAAACCGAGCTGCAGCCACACGTCGAGCCACGCATTGTGCGCCTGCAGATACTCGACGCCGTTCCGCACCGCCAGCCCGTCGAACGGCTCGACCCACGGCACCCAGTATCCGACCCAGCCCCAGCCGAACCATGGTCGCTGGGCGGCCAGGCCGATCACCGCGTTCCAGATGTCGAAGCGGCCGGTCAGGTCCTCGCTCTTGCCGAACAGCTCGAGCAGCGCGTTCCAGAAGATGACGAGCAGGCCGACGGATGCCACGAGCGCGCCGGCCGCGGCCCAGTACACCCCCCTGCGACGATCGGGTCCCACCCGCCGAGCCCACACGGCGAAGCCGAGCGCCGCGAGCACGAGGACGGCCACGAGGATGACCGTCGCCGAGCGGGTGAGGAGCAGGACGCCGCCCGACACGACCAACCATCCGATGCCCTGCGCTCGCCGGACGCTGCCTGCGGCCAGCAGGACGCCGAACACGATGAGCCCGAGCAGCGCGACCATGCCGAGGATGTTGCGACTCGCGACGATGCCCTCGATGGGACCGCCGTCGAACAGCAGTCCTCGGGACCAGTAGAAGGCCATGGGCAGCTTGCCCGCGTCGGGGTCGAAGTCGGGGAAGTTCGGCAGCACGGGTTCGCGCACGAAGATCGCGACCCAGAGCTCGAAGACGATCGAGAGCCCGAGCACCCACTTGATCGCGCCCGCGAGGGCCCGCACGAAGCGGTCCCAGGTGAGGCAGAGCACCAGGGCGACGGCCACCAGCGTGGTCACGAGGGTGATGGCGACGCCGAGCGCGCTGGCGCCCGGGTAGTACGACCACGCGATCGACAGCACCGTGATGAGGAGGAACGCGATGGTCGACTTCGGCACGCGCCGCCAGCGCCAGCTCGGGCGCTCGCCGACGAGGAGGGCGATCGCGCCGCCGATGACCACGAGCGCGACCGCGGCGAATCCCCACCAGCCGAGCAGGTTGCGCCAGAACTGGCCGGCGAGCACCGTGAAGAGGGCGAGCGTCGCGTACGCGCCGATGAGGGTGCGACGTCGGCCGGTGGTCATGGGTCCAAGGCTATCGCGCGTGGCATTGCGAGCAGATGACGGATGCCGCGAGCCGAACGCGGGCTCGCGGCATCCGTCGTCGCGGCTTCGTGGTTCAGACGAACGCGGCCGTGCCCGTGATCGCGCGGCCGACGATGAGGGTGTTCATCTCACGCGTGCCTTCATAGGAGTAGAGCGCCTCGGCGTCGGCGAAGAAGCGGGCGACGTCGTACTCGAGCACGATGCCGTTGCCGCCCACGGCCTCGCGGGCCCAGGCGACCGTCTCGCGCATGCGCGCCGTCGTATACGCCTTGGCGAGCGCCGAGTGCTCGTCGCGCTGCTCGCCGCGGTCGAGCATCTCCGAGACGCGTACGACCATCCCGAGCGACGCCGTGATGTTGCCGAGGCACTTCACGAGGAGGTCCTGGATGAGCTGGTGGGAGCCGATGGTCCTGCCGAACTGCACCCGCTCGCCTGCGTACTTCACGGCGGCCTCGTAGGCGCCGACCGCCGTGCCGACGGCGGCCCACGCCACTTCGGCGCGGGTGAGCCGGAGCACCTTCGCGGTGTCGCGGAAGGAGTTGGCGTTCTGCAGGCGGAGCGACTCGGGGACCACGACGTGGTCGAGCGTGATGTCCGCGTTCTGCACGGCGCGGAGGCTGACCTTGCCCTCGATCTTCGTCGCGGTGTAGCCGGGGGTGTCGGTGGGCACGATGAAGCCCTTGACCTGCCCGTCCTCGACGTCCTTCGCCCAGATCACGGTGATGTCGGAGAAGGTGGCGTTGCCGATCCAGCGCTTCGATCCGTTCAGGACCCAGGAGTCGCCGTCGCGCGTCGCGGTCGTGCGGAGGCCCTGCGCCGAGTCGGAGCCCGAGAGCGGCTCGGTGAGCCCGAAGGCGCCGACGATCTCGCCGCTCGCGAGCTTCGGGATCCACTCCGCGCGCTGCTCGGGGGAGCCGCACACGCTGATCGAGCCGGTGGCGAGCCCGTTCTGCACGCCCACGAAGGTCGCGACCGACGGGTCGACGCGGGCGAGCTCCATCGCGACGAAGCCGCGGAAGACCGCGGAGTTCTCGAAGGGCCGGGTCTCCTCCCAGCTGAACGAGTACGCGCCGAGCTCGGCGAGCGGCTTCACGACCTGCATGGGGAACTCGGCGCGATCCCAGTAGCCGGCGACGATCGGTCGCACGTCGGAATCGAGCCAGGCTCGAAGACGGGCGAGCGCCTCCTTCTCCTGGTCGCTGAGAAGGGACTCGTACGAGTAGAAGTCGCTTGCGAGCGGCTCGAACGTCATGACTGCTCCAATGCACAAGGCGTCGTGGGTGGCCCGTCGAGCCTAGGACCGGGCCGGCGGCGCCCGAAGCCGTTGGTAGTTTGGAGCCAAACTCCGCGAAGGGACCACCGAGCATGTTTGTGACGATCGCCAACACTCCGCGCGACTACGCCTGGGGGTCGACGAGCGCGATCGCCGAGTTCCGGGGCGTGGCCCCGTCGGGCGCGCCCGAGGCGGAGCTCTGGCTCGGCGCGCACGCGGGCTCGCCGGCGGTCGTCGTGGACGAGGCGTCCGTGGGCCACGCCGACCTCGCCGAGTGGATCGCCGCCGAACCTGAGCAGGCCCTCGGTGCCCGGCTCGCCCGGCACGGCGCGCGGCTGCCCTTCCTCCTGAAGCTGCTCGCCGCGGCGGAGCCGCTGTCGCTGCAGGCCCACCCGACGCCAGAGCAGGCCCGCGAGGGCTTCGCGCGCGAGGAGGCCGACGGGGTTCCGGTATCGGCCTACGACCGCAACTACCGCGACGAGTTCCACAAGCCCGAGCTCATCGTCGCGGTGAGCGAGACGTTCGACGCGCTCTCCGGGTTCCGTCCGCTCGAGGAGGTGGCCGGCATCCTGCAGACGCTGCGGGCGGCGGATGCCGCGGACGCCGCGCCCGATCCGGGCGCACTCGACCTGCTCGCGGCCCACCTTGGCTCGGCCGATCCGCTCCGCGACACCGTCGAGTGGCTGCTCCGCGACGGACGCGGCGGCGACACGGGGGAGGCCGCGTGGGTCACCGAGCGGGTGACGGCGCTCGCGGCATCCGACACCGCCCGCCGGTCGCCGTACGCACTCTCGTTCGAGACCGTCGGCACCCTCGCCGAGGTGTACCCGGGCGATCCCGGCATCGTCATCTCGCTGCTGCTCAACCGCGTGCGACTCCGTCGGGGCGAGTCGTTGTACCTCGCGGCGGGCAACATCCACGCGTACCTGGCGGGCCTCGGCATCGAGCTCATGGCCGCGAGCGACAACGTGCTGCGCGGCGGCCTCACGCCGAAGCACATCGACGTGACCGAGCTGCTCGAGGTGCTCGACTTCACCCCGATCGCCCCGCCGCGCCTCGAGCCCGAGCCGGTCGCGCCGGGAGTCGTCGCGTTCCGTCCCGACGTGCCCGACTTCGTGCTCTACCGGGCTGAACCGGCGTCGATCGCGGGCACTGCGGCGCTCGACGCAGGTGCCGGCGACCACGCAGCGGATGCCGCGCGCGTGCCGCTCGACGGTCCGGCGATCGTGCTGGCCGAAGGCGGTTCGCTTCGTCTCCGGGGACGGCTGGGGGAGTCACGGCTCGCCCGCGGCGAGGCGGCGTACGTCACGCCCGACGAGGGCGGAGTCGAGATCACCGGCGACGGGATCGCCTGGGTGGCGACGACCGGCGCGTCCGAGGCATCCGCCGACTGATCGATGGCGGCCGGCCGACGCCGGCTGCTCGACGACGACCGGGCGACGCCGCCCGGGCGACGGCGTGCGGTGCGCCCTCGTCAGCTGGCGGCGGCCACCTCGCGGTCGCTCGCCTCCCGCACCCCGAAGAGCCGCCGGTACTGCGTCGGCGTGGTCTGCAGCACCTTCAGGAAGTGGTGCCGCATCACCGCGGCTGCGCCGAAGCCGGTCTCGCGGGCGATCTCCTCGAGGGTGAGCGAGGTCTCCTCGAGCAGTTGCTGGGCCCGGAGGAGGCGCTGGCGGTTCAGCCACGCGTTCGGCGTCGTGCCGGTCTCCGCGCGGAAGCGGCGGGCGAAGGTGCGGGGCGACATCAGTGCCTTGCGCGCGAGCAGGTCGACGGTGAGCTCGTGGTCGAGGTGCTCGAGCATCCACTCGGTGACCTTCGCGAACGAGTCGCTGTGGCACTCGGGTACCGGGGTCTGGATGAACTGCGACTGGCCGCCGTCGCGCTGCGGGGGGACGACCATGCGGCGGGCGACCACGTTCGCGGCGCTCGCCCCGAGCTCGGTGCGCACGATGTGCAGAGCGGCGTCGATGCCCGCGGCGGTGCCGGCACCCGTGACCACCTTGCCGTCCTGCACGAAGAGCACGTCGGGGTCGACCTCGGTCTGCGGGAAGAGCTCGGCCATCTTGTCGGTGTACATCCAGTGCGTGGTGGCCCGGCGGCCGTCGAGCACGCCGGCGTAGCCGAGCGTGAACGCACCCGAGCAGACCGAGAGCACCCAGGCTCCGCGGTCGACGGCGTCGCGGATGACGTCGAGCACGCGCTCGTCGGCCGGCGAGCCGACCAGGGACGCGGGCACGGCGACCAGGTCGGCCTCGTACGCGAAGTCGAGCCCCTCCTTCACGACGACGTCGAAGCCGAGCTTGGTCGTGATGGGGCCGGGGTCGGCGGCCACGACGTGGAAGTCGAAGATCGGGCCGCCGTGCTCGCGGCGATCGATGCCGAAGACCTCGCAGATCACCCCGAACTCGAACGGCGCCATCTGGGGGAGCGCGATGCAGGCGATGGTCTTGAGCACGTGGTCCTCCGGTTGGCAGGAAAAAGTCGTTGTGTGGCCACTCTGCCACTATCGGCAGGATGTCGCAAGGAGTACATTTCCTGCCATGACCACTCTCGTGTTCCTCATCATCGCGGGCCTCGCCGTCTGGGGCGTGCTCGCCACCGTGCTCCGCCTCGAGGGCGACGGCTACGGGCGTCCCGAGATCCGCAACCGCACCCGCCACGCCGAGAACCTGCCCACCCGCACCGTCTGATCGCCGGGCGCGCGCTGCGCCGGCCACTCCCGGCCCGCGCAGCGCGACCCGCCTCGGCTCGACGCCGCCCGCCCCGTTACGATCGTGGGAGCGCGCGGACCTCCCGCACGCGGGAGGCGGGAACATGAGCTGGCTGGTCACCGGAGGCGCCGGATACATCGGCGCGCACGTCGTTCGGGCGTTCGCCGAGCAGGGCATCGACACGGTCGTGGTGGACGACCTCTCGTCGGGGCGGCACGGGTTCCTCCCGCAGGGCGCGGCGTTCGTGCACGGCACGATCCTCGACGGACCGCAGCTCGAGGCCACGATGAAGCGCTACGACGTCCAGGGCGTGGTGCACCTCGCCGGATTCAAGTACGCGGGCGTCTCCGTGAAGCGACCCCTGCACACGTACCAGCAGAATGTCACCGGCACCGCGACCCTCCTCGCGGCGATGGAGGCCAGCACGGTCGAGAAGATCGTCTTCTCCTCGAGCGCCGCCGTCTACGGCACGCCCGACGTCGACCTCGTCACCGAGGACACCCCGAAGCGTCCCGAGTCGCCCTACGGCGAGTCCAAGCTCATCGGCGAATGGCTCCTGGCCGACCAGGCCCGCGCGACCGGGCTCGCGCACACGAGCCTGCGCTACTTCAACGTGGTCGGCTCCGGCACGTCCGAGGTCTTCGACGCGAGCCCCCACAATCTCTTCCCCCTCGTGTTCGACGCGCTGCTCGACGGGCGGACGCCCCGCATCAACGGCGACGACTACCCGACGCCCGACGGCACCTGCGTGCGCGACTACATCCACGTGGCCGACCTCGCCGCCGCCCACGTCGTCGCCGCCCAGCGGCTCGACGCCGGCGAGCCGATCGAGCAGGTGTACAACCTCGGCTCGGGCGACGGCGTGTCCGTCGGCGAGATCATGCGGGCCGTCGCCGAGGTCACCGGCATCGACTTCACCCCCGAGATCGCCGCGCGGCGCGAAGGCGACCCCGCCCGGATCGTGGCCTCGGGCGACCTCGCGGCCCGCGACCTCGACTGGCGGATGCGGCATTCGCTCACCCAGATGGTCGAGAGCGCGTGGGAGGCCCGCCGCGCGGCATCCGACGCCTGATCCCCGCGAGTGACCCGCTGCGGTGGGCGGCCACGCGCGCTCGACCCCGAAGTGCGGCCGCCAAGATAACGTCTCCGGAACGGCCTCGGCGTGTCGCGCGCGGGTTGAAGCCTCGACGGCCGGTTGAGGGTTTACGATCCGCGACTTGACTCGCGCGAATTACACCGGTGTAATTGGTCAAGACACACCCTCTGGGTGGTCGGTACAACTGGGTGGGAGACGATATGGGCAATCCTGAATATCGTTCTGGAGTACCTGACGATTGGTTCGTCGATCCGGTGAGGCTGGGCGTGCCGGGGGTTCGGCAGGGCACTGGCGACGACAATCCGCTGGCATGGCAGAGCGACGCACTGTGTGCGCAAACCGATCCGGAGGCGTTCTTCCCCGAGAAGGGCGGCTCCACACGCGATGCGAAGAAGATCTGCACCGGCTGTGAAGTGCGCGGGGAGTGCCTCGAGTACGCCCTGTCGAACGACGAGCGGTTCGGCATCTGGGGCGGGCTCTCCGAGCGCGAGCGCCGCAAGCTCCGCAAGCGCGCGGTCTGAGCCCGGGTCCGATGCGACGCCGACGTCGCATCGGACCGGGGCGACCACGCGACCGGTCGGCCTGATCCGCGCGGCTCGGTATGGGGCGGCGATTCGTGGCACGCCCGCCTCGGTTGCGGGTGCCGCGGCAGGCGCCGCCTAGGCTGTCCCCGATGTTCCCCAGAGTCACCGCCGTCCTCGTCGTTCGTCACGGCGGCGACCGCCTCGCGCAGACCCTCGACGCGATCCGCGCCCAGGCGCGCACACCCGACTCCCTCGTCGTCGTCCTGTCCCAAGCGGATGCGGATGCGGATGCGCGAGCGCAGGCCGCGGCGGCGGGCGCGTCGCATGTGGTCGAGCTCCAGGAGCCGCTCGCGTTCGGCGAGGCGATCCGGGCGGGCGAGCGGGTGCTCGAGACCCCCGCCTCCGATGCCGATGCGCTCTGGCTGCTTCCCGACGACGCCGCGCCCGAGCCCGAAGCGCTGGCGGCACTCGTCGCGACGCTCGAGACGGGCAAGTCCGTCGCACTCGCCGGCCCGAAGCTGATGGGCTGGGACGAACCCGATCGCATCACGTCGCTCGGACGGACGATCACCCAGCTGGGCCGGAGCGTGCCCATCGTCGCCGACGAGCTGGACCAGGGCCAGCACGATGGGCTGAGCGACGTGCTCGGGCTCGATCCCGCCGGCCTCCTCGTGCGGCACACGGTCTGGCAGGCACTCAGCGGATTCGACCCGGCGCTGCCATCGGCCGACGATGCGCTCGATCTCGGCGTGCGCGCGCGGCTGTCCGGTCACCGGGTCGCCGCCGTCCCGGCCGCGAGGGTGCGCTTCGGCGGCTCCGGCGTCGCCGGTCTGCCGCTCGACGGGCGAGCGCGAACCCGGCGACGGAACACCCGCGTCGCCCGAGCCGCCCAGCTGCATCGACGACTCGTGTACGCGCCCGCGCCGGCAGTGCCCCTGCACTGGCTGACCTTCCTGCCACTGGCGCTCCTCCGTTCCGTGCGGCTGCTCCTCGTCAAGCAGCCGGGCGCGATCCCCGGCGAGTTCGGCGCCGCGATCGCCACCATGTTCTCCGGTATGCGCGTGTCCCGCGCGCGGCGGGTGCTCAAGTCCGCGCGAACGGCCAAGTGGTCGGCGATCGCACCGCTCCGCATGCAGGCCGACGAGCTCCGCCGACGCCGTCAGGCGGCCACCGAGGAGCGCCGCAATCGCGCCAGGGGTCGCTCCCAGGAGCTCCAGTTCATCGGCACGGGCGGTGGATGGGTGCTGCTCGCGACGGCCGCGGCATCTGTCGGCCTCTTCTCATGGCTCATCGGCTCGGGCGGCGTGGGCGGCGGCGGACTGCTGCCCCTGTCGGGCGTGCCCGGCCTGTGGCAGAACGCCGCCTACGGGTGGCGCGACGTCAACACCGGCTTCGTGGGGGCGGCGGATCCGTTCAACGGTGCGCTCGCCGTGCTCGGAACCCTGACGTTCTGGTCGCCGTCGTTCGCGATGGTGCTGCTGTGGCTCGTCGCGCTTCCCGCAGCGGCGATCGGCGCTTGGTTCGCCGCCTCACGACTCACCGAGCGAGGCTCGCTGCGCGCGGTCGCGGCGCTCGCCTGGGCCGCCGCACCGCCGTTCCTGTCGGCGCTGGCGGACGGACGACCGGGGCCGGTGCTGGCCCACGTCCTGCTCGGCTGGCTCGCGTTCGCCGTCTTCGGCGCCGCTACCTCATGGGCCGCGGCGGCGACGGCCTCGTTGCTCTTCGCGGCCGTCATCGCGGCCGCCCCCAGCCTCGCGCCTGCGCTCGTCGTCGGATGGATCGTCGTCCTCGCCGTCAGCGGCCGTGCCGCCGTGCGCCTGGTCGGGCTTCCCATCCCGGCGCTGGCGCTCGCCCTGCCCCTCATCGTCGAGCAGGTGCGCCTCGGCACGGCGCTCGGTCTGGTCGCCGATCCCGGCCCGCCCGTCGATGGATCGATCCCGACCGCCGGGCAGCTCGCGCTCGGGTGGCCCGCCGGGGGATGGGGCGGGTGGGACGAGCTCGTCGAGTCGTTCACGTCGCTCGAACCGTGGATGGTCGCGGGCGCGCTCGCGCCGCTCGTGATCGCCGCGCTCTGCTCGGTCTTCGCCCCCGGTTGGCGTCGCGGGGTGCTCGCGCTCGGCACGGTGCTGCTCGGCTACGCGACGGCCGTCGCGGCGTCGCATCTGTCGGTGGCGGCCGTCGGTGCCGAGTCGGTTCCGGTGTGGGCCGGAGCCGGCATGAGCCTCGCATGGCTCGGCCTCGTGCTCGCGGCGATCGCGGCGCTCGACGCGCTCCGGCGAGGTGGCGGCGCCGTCGGTTGGGTGGTGGCCGCTTTCAGCCTCGCAGCGGTGCTGCCGCTCTCATACGCGATCGCCGTCGACGTCGTGCCGCTCGCGCCCGCGACCGAGCGAGCCCTGCCGGCGTACGTCGTGGCCCAGGCCGAGAACGATCCCAGGGTGACGACGCTGCTCATGCAGCCGCAGGCGGACGGCGGCATGCGCTCCACGCTGGAGCGCGGCATCGGCCCCACCCTCGATGACCAGTCGACCCTCGCGCAGACCAGGACGGACCCGACCGCCGACCAGGAGCAGCTCGCCGAGGTCGCGGGGAACCTCGCCTCCCGCAGCGGATCCGATCCCGAAGCGGCGATGCGCGAGTTCGGCGCCTCCTTCGTATTGCTGGCCCCGGCTCCAGGCGACGGCCGCGAGGCGATCCAGACGGAGACGCGGGCCCGCGTCGCACTCGACGCGAACGCCGCGCTCGTTCCCGTCGGCGAGACGGAGTACGGCACGCTGTGGCGATTCGCCGGAGCCGAGGCGGATGCCGCGGCGGCGCGCATCCCGGCTGACGCGGGGGGCTGGCCGGCCGGCGTCATCACCGCGGTGCAGCTCATCGTCATCGGCGGCACCCTCCTGCTCTCCATCCCGACGGGTGCCGGTCGCGAGGCGGATCGGCGGCCGGTGCGTCGTCGTCCGTCCCGGCGCCGACCCCCGAAGACCGGCGCTGCGGTGACCGCCGTGCCAACGGATGACACGCCCGCCGACGAGGCAATCGCAGGCGAGGCGCCCGCCGACGAGGCGCCCGCCGACGAGGCGGCCGCCGATGGAGCAGCCCCCGATGAGGCAGCCCCCGACGAGTCAGCCGCAGGTCAGCAGGTCGAACGCGAGGCGGACGACGGGGGCGGAGTCGACGACGTCGAAGGAGGGGCGCCCGACCAGGTGTCTCCCGATCTCGCCGATGCATCCGACGCGCCGACGGATGCCGACCGCACTCCCCGAGGAGCCGACCATGCGTCTTGACCGCAAGCAGGCCCTGAACCTCGGCGGACGCGCGCTCGCCTTCCTCGGAGCGGCCGCACTCGCCGTCGGCGCCGTCGGCGCTGCAGCGCTCCTTCCGTGGCCCGACCACCGCATCGCCCCGCCGGCCGTGCTCGTCCAACCGGCGGAGAGCCGCCAGCAGCGCGTCTGTCCCGGGCCGCTCCTCGCACTCGGCGAGGATGCCGCGGCCGCGACCACCGCCTCGTCGATCGGCTCGGCCGACCTCGTGACCGCTGCGGAACCGCCCGACGCGGTGCTCGAGGAGACGCCCCTCGCGGCACCCGAGAATCCCTTCGCGGCCGACGACGGGACGCCCATCGCGATCGCGGCCGAGCCGGGCACCGTGGATGCCGGCATGCTGGCCGGTGCCCAGTCGCAGGCGGTCGCAACCGAGACCGCGGGCGGTTTCGCGGCCACCGCGTGCGGCGAGGCCGTCTCCGACGCCTGGCTGGTCGCCGGCGCCACGACGCTCGGCCGGAGCGGCCTCGTGCTGCTGTCGAATCCGACCGCCGTCGCCGCCACGGTCGACGTGCGCGTGTTCGGGGAGACGGGCCCGGTCGATGCGCCCTCCGCGCTCGGCCTGATCGTGCCGGCGGGCAGCCAGCGCGTGCTCTCGCTCGCCGGACTCGCGCCCAACGTGGCCTCGCCCGTGGTGCACGTCACGAGCGCCGGGGGAGCGATCGCCGCGAGCCTCGAGCACTCCGTCGTGGTCGGACTGGCTCCGGCGGGCATAGAGCTCACCGGCCCGACGGCGGCGCCCGCGACCAGCCAGGTGATCCCCGGATTCGTGGTGCCGCAGACCGGCGGCGTCGAGGCATCGGAGGACCATGCGGACGGCGACGATCATCCGGCGGTGCGGCTGTACGCGCCGGGCGGCGAGGCGGCCGAGGTCTCGATCGCACTCGTCGCGGAGTCGGGTTCGGGCGGCACCACGATCGAGGCCACGATGGAGGCCGGGCGCGTGCTCGACGTGCCGCTCGGCGTGCTCGACCAGGGCGTGTACACCGTACGCGTGGAGTCCGACGCCCCGGTCGTCGCGGCGGCCAGGGCGACCGTCGGCGGCACCCGGGGCCAGACGGATGCCGCTGCGCCCTCCGACCTCGCCTGGACCGTCGCGACGGCGCCGCTCCTCGACTCCGCTGTGGTCGCGGTGCCCGACGGCCCGTCGCCCACGCTCTGGCTCGTGAATCCCGACGGCGAGTCGGTGGACGTGAGCGTCACCCTCGACGGCGCTGAGCGCACCGTGTCCGTGCCCGGTGGGGCCGGGGCATCCGTGCCGCTCGACGGGGCGACCGCTGCGGTGCTCGACGGCAGCTCTGGCCTGCATGCCACGGTCGCCTTCTCGGGCGACGACGAGCTGGCCTCGTTCGGCGTGCAGCCGCCCGGACCGCTGGACTCACCACTGGAGGTCTACCCGCAATGACCAGGCCGGCCGGCGCCGCGCTCAGAGGTGGCGGTACCGGCCAGGGGCGAGCTCCCATGGGTCCTTGTCGAGCAGTTCGGCGACCGCGCGGAAGACGCAGCTCTCGATGAGGAGCTTCTCCTCGCGGTCCTCGCCCTCCTGCAGGCGCAGGAACCGCACGATCGGCAACCGGTAGAACGTGATGCGCCGTTCGTCGTGCGCGACCTTCCACCGGTCGACGTGATCGCCGTGGATCGCCTCGGCCGGGCCCTGCGCCACCTCGAAGACGACGCCCTCGAGCTCGGGCCAGAGGCCCCGCAGGTAGGCGGCCGTCGTCGCGATCGTGAAGTCGAACTCGTCGAGCCGCGTGCGGATGGGCTCGAGGTGCGGGCCGGTGACGGCCGAGCGCATGCCGCGGCCGTGTCGATCCCGGGCGAGCCGCCTGGGGGAGCGAGGCGTGGCGACACGACGGGAACGGGGCATACCTCCATCGTAATGTCCGCGCGGCTCGCTACTCTGGTGGAGCCATGAGACGTTGTTCGCGCACCGCATGCGCCGCCGAAGCGGTCGCGACGCTGACGTTCGACTACGCCGACTCGATGGCGGTGCTCGGCCCGCTGGCCTTCGCGCCCGAGCCGCACGGCTACGACCTGTGCCGCCGGCACGCCGAGCGCACGTCGGCCCCCGTGGGCTGGCAGGTCGTGCGGCACGTGTCACTCGGTGAGGTAGGTTTCAAGGCATGAACCCGGCAGCACCATCCGACGCTCGAGCGCGCCTCGACGCCATCGTCAAGGCCTACGACGTCCGCGGCATCGTGGGCGAGGGGCTCACCGAGCAGAGCGTCGAGGCGCTCGGTGCCGGCTTCGTCGACGAGGTCGGGGCGGCCGGTGACCGTCTCGTCGTCGGCCACGACATGCGCGACTCCTCGCCGGGGTTCGCTGCCGCGTTCGCCCGCGGCGCGACCCGCCGAGGTGCCGACGTCGTGGCGCTCGGCCTGTGCTCCACCGACGAGACCTACTTCGCCTCCGGCTCCATGAACGCGCCCGCCGCCATGTTCACCGCCAGCCACAACCCCGCCGCGTACAACGGCATCAAGTTCTCGCGTGCCGGCGCGCAGGGCATCTCGCTCGACACGGGCCTCGCCGCGATCCGCGACCGGGCCGGCGACTACCTCGACGAGGGCATCACTGATGCCGCGGAGCCCGGCTCGATCGAGCAGGTCGACGTGCTCGCCGACTACGCCGCCTACCTCCGGTCGCTCGTCGACCTCACGGGCATCCGCCCCATGAAGGTCGTCGTCGACGCAGGCAACGGCATGGGCGGACTCACGGTGCCCGCCGTCCTCGGCAAGGCGGCAGGGCTCCCGGCGCTCCCGCTCGAGATCGTCCCGCTCTACTTCGAGCTCGACGGCACGTTCCCCAACCACGAGGCCAACCCGCTCGAGCCCGCGAACCTCGTCGACCTGCAGCGGGCCGTGGTCGAGCACGGCGCCGACCTCGGACTCGCGTTCGACGGCGACGCCGATCGCTGCTTCGTCGTGGACGAGCAGGGCGGAGCCGTCGGGCCGTCGGCCGTCGCTGCGATCGTGGCCCTGCGGGAGATCGCCCGCGTGCGCGCGGCTGGCGAAGACGACATCACGGTGCTGCACAACCTCATCACGTCTCGGTTCGTGCCCGAGGCCATCGAGGAGGCTGGAGCGACGGCCGTCCGCACCCGCGTCGGCCACTCGCTCATCAAGGACCGCATGAAGGAGACCGGCGCCGTGTTCGGCGGCGAGCACTCCGCGCACTACTACTTCCGCGACTTCTGGGGCGCCGACAACGGCATGCTCGCGGCGATGCACGTGCTCGCCGAGTTCGGATCGCAGGACGCGCCACTCTCGCAGCTGGGTGCGCGCTACATGCCGTACGCACTCTCGGGAGAGATCAACTCCACCGTCGACGACGTTCCCGCCGCCTACACCCGCATCGTCGAGGCGTTCACGGGCCGGGCCGAGTTCGACGAGCTCGACGGTCTCACGGTCGACGGCATCACGCCCGAGAGCGAGCCGTTCTGGTGGTTCAACGTGCGCCCGTCGAACACCGAGCCGCTCCTGCGTCTCAACGTCGAGGGCGGCGACGTGGCGACCATGACGGCCATCCGCGACGAGGTGCTCGCGCTCATCCGCGGCTGACGCGACGGTCGGCTGAGCCTGCGACAATGGTGGGCATGACGACGTCGCCTGTCACCACTGCCCTCCCGTTCAAGGTCGCCGACCTCGCACTGTCCGAAGCCGGCCGACACCAGCTGCGGCTGGCCGAGAACGAGATGCCGGGGCTCATGGCCCTCCGCGACGAGTTCGGAGCCTCCAAGCCACTCGCCGGCGCGCGCATCGCGGGCAGCCTGCACATGACGGTGCAGACGGCGGTGCTCATCGAGACCCTCGTCGCGCTCGGCGCCCAGGTGCGCTGGGCGAGCTGCAACATCTTCTCCACCCAGGACGAGGCCGCGGCCGCCGTCGTGGTCGGCCCGGACGGCACCGTCGACGACCCCAAGGGCGTCCCGGTGTTCGCGTGGAAGGGCGAGACGCTCGAGGAGTACTGGTGGTGCACCGACCGCATCTTCGACTGGAGCGCGGAGGCCGTGCAGGCGGGCGCCGACTGGATCGGTCCGAACATGATCCTCGACGACGGTGGCGACGCCACCCTCCTCGTGCATCAGGGCCGTGAGTTCGAGTCGGCGGGCGAGGTGCCGGAGGCGACGGATGCCACGAGCCACGAGTTCCGCGTCGTGCTCGACACGTTGCGCCGCAGCCTCGAACTGAGCGCCGACCGCTGGACCCGCATCGCCGACGAGCTGCAGGGCGTCACCGAGGAGACGACGACGGGTGTGCACCGCCTCTACGAGCTGCACGCCAACGGAGAGCTGCTCTTCCCCGCCATCAACGTCAACGACTCGGTCACGAAGTCGAAGTTCGACAACAAGTACGGCATCCGTCATTCGCTGCCCGACGGCCTGAACCGCGCCACCGACGTGCTCATGGGCGGCAAGGTCGCGTTCGTCGCCGGCTACGGC